>JAJFIL010000123.1 GCA_021774965.1 Alphaproteobacteria bacterium | reverse complement strand
TGGTCCATGACCTGCAACAGGATGTTGAAGAGGTCCGGATGAGCTTTTTCAATCTCGTCCAGCAGCAACACACAATGAGGGTGCTGATCCACACCGTCCGTGAGCAAGCCGCCCTGGTCAAAGCCGACATATCCGGGAGGCGCCCCGATCAAACGAGAGACCGTATGACGCTCCATATATTCGGACATATCAAAACGCAGCAGCTCAATGCCCATGACAGAGGCCAGCTGACGGGCGACTTCGGTCTTGCCCACGCCTGTGGGACCTGAGAACAGGAAGGAGCCAATGGGCTTTTCTGCTTCACGCAAACCGGCGCGGCTCATCTTCATGGCGGCGGCAAGCTTGGTGATGGCAGCGTCCTGGCCAAACACCATGCGCTTGAGATTTGTTTCCAGATCCTTGAGCGCTTCGGTGTCGGTCTTGGAGACGGTCTTTGGTGGGATGCGCGCCATCTTGGCCAGCACGATTTCCACGTCTTTCACGCCAATGGTCTTCTTGCGCTTTGAAGGAGCAAGCAGCATCTGGCTGGCGCCCACTTCGTCGATCACATCAATGGCTTTGTCCGGCAGCTTGCGGTCATGGAGATATTTTTCTGACAGCTCTACTGCCGCCTTGATGGCATCATTGGTGTAGCGCACCTGGTGATGTTCTTCGAAATAAGGCTTCAGTCCGCGCAGGATTTTGATTGTGTCATCGATGGAGGGTTCTGCCACATCGATTTTCTGGAACCGGCGCACCAGCGCACGGTCTTTTTCAAAATGCTGACGGTATTCTTTATACGTGGTCGAGCCCATGCAGCGCAGGGATCCTGACTGCAAAGCAGGCTTGAGCAGGTTGGAGGCATCCATCGCCCCGCCTGAAGTCGCCCCTGCCCCGATCACCGTATGAATTTCATCGATGAACAGGATTGCGCCTTCATAATCTTCCAGCTCTTTGATAACCGCCTTCAGGCGCTCTTCAAAGTCACCCCGATAGCGCGTGCCCGCGAGCAATGTGCCCATATCCAGCGAAAAGATCGTGGCATCCAAAAGGACTTCCGGCACTTCACCCTGAACGATCTTGCGAGCGAGGCCCTCGGCAATGGCTGTCTTGCCAACACCTGGATCGCCCACAAACAGAGGATTGTTCTTCTGGCGGCGACACAGGATTTGAATTGTGCGTTCGACCTCGGGTTCGCGACCGATCAGAGGATCGATTTTGCCTTGGCCGGCTTTCTCATTGAGGTTGACGCAATAGGCTTCCAGGCTGTCGCTGCCCTTTTTGACAATATCTTCGCCCAGCTCTTCTTCTTCGGACCCCCGAATGGAACGGCTTTCGGATTTGCCTGCAGATTTGGCAACCCCGTGGGAGATGAAATTGACCGCATCAAAGCGTGTCATCTCTTGTTCTTCGAGCATGGAATACGCGGGGCTTTCCCGCTCGCTCATCAGGGCCACAAGAACATTGGCACCCGTGACCTGATCGCGCCCGGAAGATTGGACGTGGATCGCGGCCCGTTTGATCACCCGTTGGAACCCGATGGTCGGCGAAGGTTCCTGAAGGCCCGGCACCACAAGATTGGAGAGATCATTGTCTATATAAGTGGTGAGGCTGTGACGCAGCAGATCTACATCAAGATCGCAAGCATCGAGAACGCCTAACGCGTCATCGTCCTCAGTCAACGCGAGCAGCAAGTGCTCCAATGTTGCGTGTTCGTGATTCCGCTCCGACGCAAAGCGCAAGGCCCTATGAAACGCTTGTTCAAAACTCTCCGAGAACGTTGGCACCCCGTTACTCCCTTTCCATCGTGCATTTCAGCGGATGTTGATGACGCTTTGCAAACTCGGTCACCGAGGCGACCTTTGTTTCAGCGACTTCATAAGTGTACACCCCACAGATCCCCACCCCATTTCGATGGACCTGTAACATGACCCTCGTGGCATCCTCCCGGCCCTGGTTAAAGAACCGCTCCAGAACGTGAATGACGAACTCCATTGGAGTGAAGTCATCATTCAACAACAAAACTTTATAGAGCGGCGGACGCTTCGTTTTAGGTTTCGTCTTCGTGACGATACCTGACTCGAATTCATCATCCGGCGTTCTCGGGTTCTTATCCGACATCTAACACCTGAAACGACATACGCGCGCCAGCTCTCTCAACATGCTTACTGTCGCGCTTCTGAACTAATTAAATATGAAGTAGGCCCCTTTTTGGAACCCCAAAGAGCAAGATAAAAAATAAAAAGGGCCCAAACGCGATTTGCGTCGGGCCCTTTAGTGCTGCACGTCCCCGGGAGGGATTGGGGGGCTTGGGGACTTGTGCAGACTTTTTCTCTCACCGCGAAGGGTGCAGCAGGTCTTAAACGCCGCAGTTTAGCGGGTTACGTTGGCCTGAGCTGCTTCAACCGTAGCAGTTGCGCGTGCATTGAGCGGCGCAGAAGCATCTTTAGCGAACGAGGTGAACATTTCGCCGAGCTTGGTAGCCGTGTTCACATATGCGTCAAAGGCGGTCTGGGTGTAGGTCGTGTTGAGCTCAATAAGCTCCTGGACGTCCTTGGCACCGAAAGCAGCTTTCGTAGCGGCAACACCGTCTTCGAAGGCTTTCTTCGAATAGGTCAGCGCTTCTGTATTGATGGCTTCGAGGCCCTTTTGGGAAAGAGTGAGGCTCTCAACAACGGCTTCGATGTTCTTCTGGGAGGCCGTGGCGATTTCTTCGTAGCCGTTAAAGGCCGTATCGAAGCCAGCTTCAGCAGCTTTAGGGGCTTCTTTGGTTGCTTTATCGGCGGTCTTTGCTTTCGCGGTGGTAGCCATTTGAAAGGCCCTTTCGTTTCAATACCCTAAAAAAATCCTTGATGCGCTAGCGCCCTCAGCTCGAACTGGCTGGTTTTGGGGTTTATGCTGCATCGCAACAATAAGGGAGATATTCTCGCACCCCCACAAAGTCAAGGGTATTTTTTGTGCACTGCACAATATTTCCGAAATCACTGGGAAATGCACCAATTGGTGGCAATATTAACCAAAAGTTTACACGAGTTTTTCACACCTAGTGGGCTTACCTAAATGGTCTAAAAATGTAGGATGTCATGGTTGCCGCGTGGTGCGCCCCGCTCAGGAGCGTCAGGTATCCCCGCGCGGGAGCTTTGAGGAGTAAATATGGCGGTGCGTCTTGCTTCGCTCCGAGCTTGGCTCGAGAGCGCTACCCCCTCAGTTTTCGCAACCCTGGTGGCTGTCCTGGCCCTCGGTGCGGCCCTCTTGACGGCTGACCCCGCCGCCGCATCCAATCCGCGCTATTCTGCCTTGGTCATGAATGCTGAAACCGGCGACGTGATCTATTCCCGCAATGCCGATAGCCGCCGCTATCCTGCCTCCCTCACAAAAGTCATGACCCTCTACCTTCTATTTGAAGCGATCGAGGAAGGCCGCCTATCCATGGATGACGAGCTCAGTGTCTCCGCCCGGGCAGCAGGACAGCCCCCGTCGAAGCTGGGGGTTGAGGCTGGCTCCACAATTACCGTCTCCGAAGCTATTCAGGCGCTAGCCGTTCGCTCTGCCAATGACGTGGCTGTGGTGGTTGGCGAAGCTCTTGCCGGTAGCGAATGGGAATTTGGCCGGATGATGACCCGCCGCGCCGCTGAGATGGGTATGGATCACACGCGTTTTGAAAATGCTTCCGGCCTGCCCCATCGGCGTCAGCAAACAACAGCGCGCGACCTGGCAGCCATGGCCATGCACATGGTTCAGGATTTTCCGCAGCACCTGCATTACTTCAGCCAGAGAAGTTTCACCTATCAGGGCCGCACCTGGCAGACTCACAATCACCTGCTTGAGAACTATCCCGGCACCACCGGCATGAAGACCGGCTATATCCGCGCTTCGGGATTTAATCTGATTACGACGGTAGAACGGGACGGGATCAGCCTTGTAGGGATTGTTCTGGGGGGCCGCACAGCCGGTCGCCGGGACACAGAAATGGAACGTCTTCTGGATCTCAACTTCGCCCGCCTGGCGGAGAACCCTCATTTTGGCAGCCGCGTCTTTGCGTCGAACATTCAGCCACAGTTCCGGCCCGATCCGAACCATCTGCCGAGGCCAGCGCCAACAGGCGGATTGATGGCAAACGTTGCCATCAGCGCCTCCCCATCGCTCCGCCCAACAAGGCAGGTTCCTACGCAACTGGCTTCTTTGCCCTCGCCGGAAAGAGCACCAGCAACCGCTTCGGCAACAGCCGCCCTTGTGGCCGATGCCAATGTGTTGATGGACAGCCAAATTGATCCGCTTACAGATCTCGCTGATAGCACGCTGGCACTGGCGGACCTTGGCCAGAGTGACCTTGCGAACAACGATCCTGCTTTGCGCCCCTCCATCAATTCACTGGACGCTGGCGTTCTGGGTGTAGATCACGCTGGAGAGTATGTTCTAGCCAGTCTTGACGTTCCTGAAGCCGATGGTGTGGCGGACTATTCAGCATTTCGCGCTATCGAAGGTTCCGGGGGCCCGCAAGACTGGGGCATTCACGTGGGCCGCTTTGGCTTACCGGAACATGCCGATGTCGCTTTGCGTGAAGTTGCTGTGGCAGCGCCCACGATGATCACATGGGGCATGGCTGCGGTGTTCCCCGATCCTGCCGATGGTAACCTGCAGTTTGATGCAGGCTTTGGTCCCATGACGGAAGACGAAGCCATTGATGCCTGCGCCAGCCTTACGCGGTCTGGGATCGATTGCCATACCAGTGGCGAGCTTGACTGGGACATGGCCTTGCGGCGCTGATCAACTCCTTCAGTTCTTTCCCAGCAAGACATCCTTGGCCAGATTGACCTTGGCGGCGAGATAATCCGAGCCCCCTTGATCTGGATGGCTTTGCTTGATCAGCCTGCGGTGTGCCTCGCGGATTTTTGGCTCCGAGGCACCCGATTTAAGCCCCAGAACCTCATAGGCTTCTGCGCGGCTCATGGCACTGGTCGGAGCCTTGGTCTGGCCCTGACTATGCTCACCGCCCTGGCTTGATCCATTGCCTCGCCGACCAAAGAAACGATCTGGCAGACCCAGCAAGGTTGCGGCTGCGCCACCAAACAAAAGCGCCATGGAAACCCGGCCCATAACCACAAACAGGATTGCTGCCAGCGCAAAGATTGCCGCCCCCGTGGTTTTGACGAACCGGGCCATAACCGCGGGGTCTCCCTCTGAGAGGAACTTTATCAAAACCCAAAGCAACAACACCACTGCTGTGCCGGAAAAGAGCCAGATCATGTCTGCAGGCCTTTAATTCGCATAACTGGAAGAGTGCGGCTTCTGGCTCAAGCTTGCAAGTCATCGCGAGTTCTGCGTTGCCTTGATCCTTGCCGGTTCTCTTGAGATAACCCAGACATGGAAACTTTCCGTATACAGGTCGCAATTATCGGCGCGGGCGTTTTAGGGCTGGCGTTTGCCCGAGCTATGGCACTCAAAGGCCGGGACCTCATGATCTTTGAGGCTCGCGAGGCCTTTGGGGAGGTTGCCAGCGCCCGCAATAGCGAGGTCATCCACGCAGGCATTTGCTACCCTGCAGGCTCGCTCCGCGCACGCCTGTGCGTGACGGGCAAGGCTCAGCTCTATGAGTACTGCAAAGCTCGTGGTGTGCCGCACAAGCGTATCGGCAAGCTGATCGTGGCCAACTCTGCCGAAGAAGCCAAAACCCTGCCGAATCTCATGGCGCGAGCAGCGGCAAATGGGGTTCATGATCTGGAATTGCTCAGCGGGGTCGAAGCCATGGCCCGCGAGCCAGCGCTTCAAGCTCACAGCGCCGTCTGGTCGCCCTCCACCGGCATCATCGATAGCCATGCGCTGATGCTGGCCATCCTCGGGGATGCAGAAGCGGCAGGCGCACAGCTTGTGTGCCGCTCTCCGCTAACCTCTGGCAAGATTCTGGAAGATGGCACCACGGAACTTTGTTTTGAACAGGATGGAGAGATTATTCACATCATCGCGGATCAAGTGATCAACAGCGCAGGTCTGGGGGCACAAGAGGTTGCTCAATCGCTCAAGGGCTTTCCACCCACGCAAATCCCGCGGCGTTTCATGTCCAAGGGGCAATATTTTTCCCTCACCGGCAAAGCACCCTTCTCAACCTTGATCTACCCCACCCCTCATGTGGCGGCCAAATCAGCAAGTTTGGGTATTCACCTCACGCTGGATATGGCGGGGCAAGCCCGGTTTGGTCCGGACCATCAATGGGTAGAGAAAGAAAACTATGATGTAGACCCAACGGCGGTCGATGCGATCTGCGATGCTGTGCGGCAATACTATCCGGACCTCGCAGACAATACGCTGCATGCGGATTATTCCGGCATTCGTAGCAAGACCCAAGCCCCCGGCGACCCACCTCAGGACTGGGTGATCAAGGGACCAGGTGATCATGGCCTTGCCAATCACGTGCACCTGTTCGGCATGGAAAGCCCCGGACTCACATCATGTCTGGCAATTGCGGACTATGTGGCGAACCTGCTGGAGGCTTAGTCCTCGTCTTCACCCATTGTCATCAGCGAGGTGTTTCCGCCCGAAGCAGTTGTATCCTCACTATAGGCTTTTTCCTTGGCCATGCGGTGCAGGTAGAAAGGCCCGCCCGCTTTGGGGCCGGTACCCGAAAGACCTTCGCCGCCGAAGGGTTGGACGCCCACCACTGCGCCGATTTGATTGCGGTTCACATAGATGTTGCCCGCATGAACGCGTTCGCGAATATAGGCGGCGGTATCCTTGATGCGGCTGTGTATGCCCAAGGTCAGACCAAAGCCCGTGGAGTTGATGGCGTCGCACACAGCATCCAGCTTGCTTTGCTGATAGCGCACCACGTGAAGCACAGGACCGAAGACCTCGCCGGTGAGCACATTGATATTATCAATCTCAAAGGCATGGGGGGAGACGAAGGTGCCGTGCTCACATTCACTACCGAGTTCCACGTTACGCAGCAAGGTCGCCTCCTTGCGCATACGATCAATATGATCATTGAGGCTTTTCTGGGCGCCCGTATCAATCACCGGTCCAATGTCTGTTGAGTATTTCGACGGGTCCCCAACCGTCAGCTCATCCATAGCGCCGGTCAGCATGGGGATCACCCGATCCGCGATATCATCCTGCAGGAAGAGAACACGCAAGGCCGAACAGCGCTGCCCTGCACTGTCAAACGCTGAACCCACCACATCGACAACCACTTGTTCCGGAAGCGCCGTTGAATCCACCACCATGCAGTTTTGCCCACCAGTCTCAGCAACCAGAGGCACGATGGCCCCTTCGCGTTCGGCGAGCCCGCGCTGAATAGTCTTGGCAACTCCGGTGGAACCGGTGAACACGATGCCAGAGACACGCTCATCAGACGCCAAAACAGCGCCTAGAGTGCGCCCTGCGCCGGGAATGAAATGCAATACCTCGCCCGGCACGCCTGCTTTGTGCAAAAGCCGCACGGCAAAGGCCGCCGTAAGAGGTGTGGGATTGGCGGGCTTGGCGATAGCGGCATTACCGGCAGCCAGAGCCGCGGCCACTTGCCCGGTAAAGATTGCCACGGGGAAATTCCAAGGGGCGATGCAGGCAAAAGTGCCGCGCCCGCGCAAACTCAGCTCATTGAGCTCCCCTGTAGGACCCGGCATCCGCTGGCCGTTTGAGAAATCAATGCGCGCGCGTTCCGCATAGTAACGCAGAAAGTCGATGGCCTCGCGCACGTCAGCGATGGCATTGGCGAATGTCTTGCCTGCCTCTTTGACACAAAGCCCCACAAATTGGCCCATGTTTTCTTCAAAGAGATCGCCGGCGCGTTCCAGGATTTCAGCGCGGGCTGCGCCGCCGCGACGATCCCACTCAATCTGCGCCCTATCGGACAGGGAGATGGCGCGCTCGAG
>JAJFIL010000122.1 GCA_021774965.1 Alphaproteobacteria bacterium | reverse complement strand
GCTGCGCGAATGTTCGTCAGCTGCTTTCCATTAAGCGGATTGACGATGAGATAGTTATCGCGGGAATGCTCGCCAATGATAATGCCTTCGTAAAGGTCTTCACCGGGCTTGATGAACATCTTGCCCCGGTCTTCAAGATTGAAGATAGCAAAGGCCACTGCAGGGCCCTGACCATTGCAGATCAAGACACCGTTATGACGTCCGCCGATGGCTCCTTTATGAGGCGCGTAAGAGTGAAACACACGGTTCAGAACACCGGTGCCGCGGGTGTCCGTCATGAACTCACCCTGATAGCCCACAAGCGCGCGGGTGGGGCACAGCAGTGAAATACGGGATTTGCCAGCGCCGGCTGTGCGCATGTCGGATAATTCCCCCTTGCGGGCGGTTAGCTTCTCAATAATGACGCCAGAATATTCCTCGTCCACATCGATAACCACCTCTTCGATCGGCTCCGTGCGTTCACCGGTTTCGGGGTCCTTTTGGAACAACACGCGCGGGCGGGAAATCGAAAGCTCGAACCCTTCCCGGCGAAGTGTTTCGATCAACACGCCCAATTGTAATTCACCGCGACCGGCAAGCTCGTAGGCATCTTTATCGTCCGTGTCGCGCACCTGAATGGCAACGTTGCCTTCAGCTTCGCGCATCAGACGTTCGCGGATCACGCGGGACTGAACCTTGTCGCCACTGCGTCCCGCCAGCGGTGAGGAGTTAATCGAGACGGTGACAGCGATAGTCGGCGGATCAATAGGCGGCGCGGGAATAGGCTCGTCAATACTCATGTCGCACAACGTGTCAGAGACGTTGGACTTGGAGAAACCGGCAAGGGCAACAATATCGCCTGCATGTGCTTCTTCGACAGGTGTTTTGGTCAGCCCGCGAAAGGCCATGACTTTGGTAATGCGCGCGCGCTCAATCAGTGTGCCGTCCAAGCCAATTGATTTGACCGGATCATTGACACGAACGATACCGGTTTCAATCCGACCCGTGAGCAAACGACCCAAGTAAGGGTTCGCTTCGATCGTGGTCGCCAACATGGAAAAAGGCTCGTTCGCATTGTCATGGGCCGCAGCCTCTGGTTCCGGTACGGAGGCAATAATCTGTTCAAACAGGCAATCAAGGTTCTTGCGCTCATCATTCAGCTCGCGCACGGCCCAGCCATCACGGCCGGAAGCATAGAGCATGGGAAAATCCAGTTGATCGTCACTGGCGTCGAGGGCTGCGAAGAGATCAAACACTTCATCATGAGCCTCATCCGGGCGGCCATCAGGACGGTCCACCTTGTTCACCACCACGATGGGGCGCAGACCCAGCGCAAGCGCCTTGGAGAGTACGAACTTGGTTTGCGGCATGGGGCCTTCGGCGGCATCGACCAAAAGGACAACGCCATCGACCATGGTCAGGATGCGCTCCACCTCACCGCCGAAATCGGCGTGACCTGGTGTGTCCACGATATTGATGCGTGTGTCCTGCCACTGAACGGACGTACACTTGGCAAGAATGGTAATGCCGCGCTCTTTTTCCAGGTCGCCTGAATCCATGGCGCGCTCGGCCACATTTTGATTGTCGCGGAAGGTGCCGGACTGCGCGAGCAGCTGATCCACAAGAGTGGTTTTGCCATGGTCAACGTGCGCGATGATCGCGATATTACGTACAGACATTTTCTTTTGAGCCTAAATCGTTTGATCAATCAGGGAGGTCAGTCTGGCAATCTGGCGACTTCTAGCCAGTAGCTCTCATCAAATCCCGGAAGATCAAGGTTAGCGAGGAACTGCCGTGTGCAGGCCTCCCATGAGAAATTTTCCGCATGACTACGGCATTCTTGGGTGGTAGCGCAACCGAGTGCTGCGCGACATGCTATCGCAAGGTCATCGTTAACCGCGCCCACTGTGCTGCCTTCGAGGATATCTGCAGGGCCCTGGACTGGATAAGCCGCCACAGGCGTGCCCGCGGCCAGTGCTTCAACCACCACAAGGCCGAAAGTATCGGTCTTGCTGGGGAACACAAATACGTCAGCTGCGGCATAGATCTCGACCAATTCGTCATCAACCTTGGAGCCGACAAAAACCGCATCCGGGTATTTGACCTCAAGTTCC
Source organism: Alphaproteobacteria bacterium (assembly GCA_021774965.1). Lineage (GTDB taxonomy): Bacteria > Pseudomonadota > Alphaproteobacteria > JAJFIK01 > JAJFIK01 > JAJFIK01. The sequence goes on along the minus strand of JAJFIL010000122.1, from coordinate 13,100 downwards.
TTGAGCTGTGGCCCGGTGCCCACAATGAGCTTGGTGCCTTCGAGGTCCAGTTTGAGGAAGGCCTCAATGTTCTTTTCAACCGCGACCCGGCCCACATAAAGCCAGACCGGCCCCTCATAGGGCAGTTTGACGGGAACCTCGGGCGGTTTGAAATGATCCAGCTCCACCCCGCGCGACCAGATGCGTAAATTGGTAAAGCCCTTTTCCTCAAGTTCTTTTTGAAGCGTTGGCGTGGCCACCATGACGGCGGAGGCCGGATCATGAAACCAGCTCAGCGCGTTATAGCCCCACTCCACAGGCAGCATCGTCCGAGCGTTTACATATTCGGCAAAGCGTGTGTGAAACGAGGTGGTGTAGGGATGATCATGGCGAATGCAAAAGCGCCTGGCAGCCAGACCCAGGGGGCCTTCCGTCGCAATGTGAATCGCATCGGGCTGATAGACATTGATGATGCGGCTGATCATCGAATAAGGCGCCAGCGCCAGCCGGATTTCTGAATAGGTCGGCATGGGAAAAGTGCGGAACAAATCCGGCGTGATGTAATAGACCGAATTGCCGAACTTCTCGAGATACTCCCCAAGGGTATCAAGCGTGCGGACCACGCCGTTGATCTGCGGCTTCCAGGCGTCCGTGACAATAAGAATGCGAAGACCGGAACTTGGATTGGGGACTTCAGGGGTGCGCCGTTTGCGCCGTCCGATGCGCCGTAGTCTGCCGCCCACCCGTTTGAACCAGCGCAAGCGACCGCCTTCACCCTTGTCGTCCACAGGGCGGGCTTGCCCCCCATCGGTGGGCAGAGCTACAGGCAGTTTGGTGTCGCTGGGTTTTTCCGACACGGCGCGGGCAATCCTTTATGCATGGTCAAAAGCATCTGATACCCGTTTTGGTAACGGGCGTCGAGACCAAGTCATTTCTGTTATGTTTTCCGGGGCTTTTCAGTGCTTCGGCAGTGCGGGGGGAGGGGGATTAGCCCTCAACCTCGTCCGGCGCCGTATTTTGCTGCAACCGGCGCAGGATGGCCGGGGTGCGGGTGGTGTCCGGCTGATAAAGAGCCGGTGAGGCCGCAGGAGCCGCCTTGCCCATCATCAAAGCCACGGACATAGGTGCCAGCGCTCTTAATTCGGCATCGCGGGAGAAACGAGCATTATCCACAGCCCGTGCCAGGCGTGAGCCATTGATGCTGGCCGACATGTCTGCGGACAGGGACGTGGTGCGGATATCCAGATCCTGCTGATGGGTGCCCCCACGAGCATCCGGGCCAAAGCCGTCAGGCAGGGTTGCCATATCCACGTCATTGGTTACTTCGCTGGCAGGGCGCGGGTTCATCAGGATGTCCCCGCGGGCGGCGCGGCGGCGCGCCGTATTCCAGGCAACCTGGACCCGTTCGCCATAGATCTGATTGAATTCTTCATTATACGAATGATACAGCTGGATCGCCCGGTCCCAGCTGCGATTGCTGGACTGGAGCCGAGAGATAAAATCTGCCGCGTAAAGCACATTGGCAAGAGGATCAAAGGCTTCTTCGAAACTTGTGAAGGCACGCGGGTGATACATCATATTGATCTGCATGCAGCCCACATCAAAACTGCGCCGACCGGTCGCCAGAAGATTGCGCGCTGCGGCCATGGCCTGATCTTTGGTGGCATAGCGATAGCCGCGCCCGCCGACATTGATGGTCCAGGGCCAGGGGGCAACTGCCCGGTTAGGGGTCCGTCTGCCGGATTCAGTAAGGGCGATTGCCGTCAGCAGGCGATCAGGCATCTGCCGCATGGCTTCAGCTTCATGGGCGGCTTCAATACAAGCCCACCAGTCTGATGACATGGAGGTGCTGGCGGATTGCGACCTTTGCACTGATTGCGCAGAGGCAGGTCCGGCCAGAGCCGTCATCAGGCCCGCCGCGAAAAATACGCCAAGCCAGTTCAATGTGCGTCGTGCACGCAAAAGGCTGTCCTCACTCACTTCAAAGCCAACACCAATATCGGGGATATGGGCGGGGCGGATTTCTAAGCCGGTCTGGGCTAATCCACGATGGTGAACGAAGGGTTTACCATCGTAGTTGTGGAGCTCTTTTCGGCTCAGGTGCGCTGCAACATCCCCCACGGAGTCCAGCGCCGTTCCACCCCTGAGACCGCACATATCGTTCAGCCTGTGGAAAAAGTCAATGGACCCACAGAAACGTGAGGCTTATTGGGGAATTCGGCGGCAGGGTCTGCGCAAAATGTCACACTTATCACAATGAACTTGCGATTTGTGCACCGCAATGACATTATGTTGCAATGCAAAACGCTGACACATTGTCAGTTTTTGCATGCGCCCTCCAGGGCGTTTCCTCCCTAGACTTTTGGCCACTCCTTAACAGGGTGGCCATTTTTTTTGAGCGTTTGGGCAATATCTCAGGGCTATTCAGCCCATAGGCCCTAAAGAAGAGGGCAAAGCGGGGCGATATCCAGGTCCACGAGGCGCTCGGTCAGGCGGGAAAGATCCAATTGTAGATCCGCAAAGCGGGGTTTTTTCTCCAGGCTGGCTTCATCCATATAAAGCGCGCGATTAAGCTCGATCTGAAGGGTGTGGATACCGTGCAGCGGCTTGCCATAGCGTTCAGTGGTGTAGCCCCCGGCATAAGGTTTGTTGCGCCCGACCGAATAGCCAAGGTCCTTGAATGCCGCTTCCACAAAATCCGTCAGGCTTGGCGCACAGGAAGAGCCATGGCGATCGCCTAAGATCACATCGGCCCGCATGAGGCCCGCATCCTGATCCATGGGCCCGCCCACCGATGGCATGGAATGGCAATCGATCAGCACCGCACAGCCAAAGCTGTGGTGTGTATCGGCCACCAGGCTACGCAATTGGTCATGATAGGGCTCGTAAAGATCGCCTACGCGCTGCTGGGCTTCCTCAAAGGAAAGCTTGTCGCGATAGATCTCTTTGCCGTCCGCCACCACCCGGGCAATGGTGCCCAGGCCGCCTGCGACCCTTAGGGAGCGCGTGTTCACAAAACTTGGCAGTTTGCCCACAAACATCTCGGGGTCCAGCTCAAATGGCTCCCGGTTCACATCCATATAGGCGCGCGGAAAATGAGCCCTGAGCAAAGGCACCCCATGGGTAGGGGCCTCGCTAAATAGCTCATCCACATAGGAATCTTCGGATTTTCGGATGGTCAGGGCATCCAGCCTGGAGGCTGCCAGGAAATTGGGCGGATAGTCCCGCCCCGAGTGGGGAGAGGCCATAACCACAGGTATTTTCTGTTTGCGCGGCCCACGCACATCAAAGGCCGGGCCCCGCCAAAGGGTCTCCGCGGGGTCAAAAGATGACAAACGAACCTGATCCATGAGATAACTATACAAGCGATTTGGCCCATGAGGCCAGTGCAATGGAGATACAGGCGGAAATTCACGGGCTTCATAAGCCGTTTACGAAATTGCCGCAGTATTAACACTCGTGATTCGCGGGGGAAAAGCGCACCAGGCGTCAGTCTGATTTCAGCGCTATCGATAGTTCAGGGGGTATCAACCAAATGGCACGGATTGTATTGGCGGAAGATGACAGCTCTATGCGTCGCTTTCTGGCGGGGGCCCTTAAAAAGGCTGGCCACCATGTGGTTGACTTTGAACAGGGGGATGAGGCGCTGGACGAGCTCAAGCGCGCGCCCTACGACCTGCTGCTCACCGATATCGTAATGCCCGTCATGGACGGGATCGAGCTCGCGCGCCGGGCAGCCGAACTCTTCCCTCAAATGAAGATCATGTTCATCACAGGCTTTGCGGCCGTAGCCCTGAACCCCTCATCCAATGCCCCCAAGGACGCCAAAGTCCTGTCCAAGCCTTTCCACCTGAAAGAGCTGGTCGGCGAGGTGGAACGCCTTCTGGTCGCTTAGGGCTGCTGCTTTAGATTCGATCCAATTTATGCGTGCGCTCAAGGCCGTGACTGCGGCCCGGCGCTAATGCGCCGCCCTCGCGGAGCTGCGCGCCTCGACGCGCTAGCGTGAGCGGCAAACATAGACCTCAATCCGCACTTGCACGGCTGGGGCGGAGGGGATATAGACCCTGCTCTTGATGCCGCTTCTTACCCAGGCATCCGGAAGGGCGTGTAGCTCAGTGGGAGAGCACCTCGGTGACATCGAGGGGGTCGTAAGTTCAATCCTTACCACGCCCACCATTTTTTCTGCGGGTTCCCGCACATTCTCCAATTTCGAATTGTTCTTTGTGAGTGACGCACAATGGCTCCTACGGCATCCAAGCCCATTATTTTGTTTGCGGTGCGTTGAGCATCGATGTGTCGGACACCACCGACACTGGGCGAGTGATCTGAATGCGGACGATCCAAAAAATCATCGCAAGCAGGACCGCAAATACCGGAGTAATTAGGAAAAGGGGTGTCCGAAGAGCATCTGGTAGAAGGTCATTGTTTCCCAAGAAGAAAATGCCAGTGGCGATGAACATTGAGAAGCACATGCGCCAGAGATGACGGATAATACGTTGTTTGCGATTCAGTCCGCGGCGGATAATGGTGTGAAAATCAAATACACCAAACAAGGCTGCCAGGCCTGCCAAAACAAAGAAGGCGCTGGGCGGCACCTCATCTCCCACGTTCCACCAACCGAAAGACGCCACACAGCCGAGCGCAGTGAGGGCAGCGCTGTTCAACAGAATAGCCAGAAATGCAGTCTTTTCGAACCGGCCAATCTCACCGTCCTTCCTGAGGGCTGTGACCCATCCCGTAAGGACGAGGTAGAGCGATAACATCGCAAGAAAAAATGTGAAGATGATGGAACGCGTGATGCTCATATAGAGGCCGCTCGCGCAAAGTACTAACATGGCCACAAAGAACATATTGCCAGCGGTGCGATGCAAAAGGGATCCTTTGCGAAAGACGAGCGCCCCAGCGCCTGCCGCCACCGTTGTTGCTCCGACGATCAAATGAAGCGAGGCGATAAGAGGAATTTCGGTCATTGCCCGGCCTCTCGCGAATCTTTCTGAACCCGACCAAAAAGAAGCGCAAGGCCCACTAAAATGAACCAGAGAATGAAACCAAGCCCGAAAACAGTTGCCGCTTCGGTCAGGGCGGGGGCCATGGTGGCCACGCCCGCGGCGCCTATGGCAATACCGAGCATATTAATGGCAGAAGGAATTGCCTTGGCCCATTGCGCGGCCCAACTGACCAGCAAAATCCACATACCCCCGGTAATTTCATTGCCGCCGCCGAGACCTGCTTCGACCGTGGAGAGAGCCCGCCACAAGGTCGCTGCTTCTTCAAGGTCAGTCGTCGAGAGCTTGACAATCGCTTCGAGGCTGATATTCGCAACCATGCCGCTTGCCAGAATGAGACCGGCCCAGATCAGGCCGAAAGCTGTCGCCGTCTGTGCCAACTCCTCTGAGCCGCTCTTGATCCTATGGTACAGCGCCACCGAGATCACTACCATCAGAATGGCATTCACAATAAAGATGACGAGATTCCAAAGATGCATGAGTTGTTGGTTTTCAACCAGAAACGCCACATGCTGAACAGGATCGATTTGAGAACTGCCATATCTGGCGGGCTCAATAATCGTAAAGTAAAACCAAAACCCAACCAGATAAGTCGCGGCGGCTAAAATTGCGGCCAAGCCGCCTATTCGTTGAAACATGTGCGCCCCTGTCCCTTCTACGTTCTCTTAGATGAGAGAGCCGGCTGGCCTTTAATCCAACCGGCTCTCCGATCATTGCTAATGTCCGGGGAAGCATGACACTCTCGTTTAGCACTTGTCGCCCGCGACGGCAGGCGCGGATGCAGAACATGTCCCAGCCTGACGGGCCGGACAGGGAGACACGACAATTCAATTGCAGTATCTGACCACCCGACCGAGGATGAGTGACAAACTGGAAATCTTTATATGAATGAAAGCGCAGAACTGGCACTAGCGATGGCCACATTGGGGCAAATCGGGATTTGCTCGACGATCCTCATCATGCGGTGCATCCGGATTCAGGCATACATGCCACTTGCCCTTTTTTTTGTAGCTTGCGCAATCGCGGTTTCGGGCCCGGCTGTTCGCATCTTTTTTCCGGCGCTACAAACGCAACACCTTTCGCTAAGTCTACCTGCCTATCTCGCTCTCGGACCGGCACTTTGGCTCTACGTCAAAGGCCTGATATCCGAGGCGCAATGGTGGATGCGGCCTCGCGACCTTTGGCACTTTGCACTAGCCGGCGCAGGAATGATCGTCGCGCTATTGATAATCTCGCTCCCCAACGACGTTCGAGAAGTGATGCTCATTCGCGGCGAGCTTGTTGATCGGTTTTTTCCCAAGATGCTAATGTTGCTGGTGTTTTTGCTGATCCTCGGCTGGATCGTTCAGTCCGGCTACTATCTCATTCGGGTCTTTAACCACCTTTCCCGGTATCGTCAGCGGTTGCGCGACCTTTTTGCAAGCAACGAACAGCGGGAGCTTCATTGGCTTGCATGGTTGGTTGTTATTGTTGGAGGCATTTGGCTGCTCGCGATGGCCACGGTGGTCTCGGACAATTTCGGCGGACCAATGCTCATAAATCAGCAGGTGGGTAGCCTCATGGGTCTAATCCTTATCTGGCTATTGGGCGTGTGGGGTCTCCGGCAAAAACCCGGTTTCGAAGGGCGGTACATCGAGCCGACCGACGGTGAAGACTTGTCGCTGCAGTCAGAAACTCAGGAATCCGATAAATATAAACGATCGGCTTTGGGGGAGGATCAAGCGCAGCGGATTGCGGCCAAGCTAGAGGCCGCCATGGCGCAGAACAAGCTCCACTTGGATCCCAACTTGTCGCTGTACAAATTGGCGCGAGCGCTGTCCATTTCTCCAAACTACATTTCTCAGACGCTCAATGAGACGATTGGTGAAAGCTTTTTCGACTATGTGAACCGTTGGCGCGTGGAAACTGCCAAAGACAAAATAGTTTCCAGTGATGAAACAATCCTTCAGATAGCTCTGGACGTGGGGTTCAATGCCCGATCCTCTTTTTACAAAGCGTTTAAGCGCGTAACGGGCCTGACGCCCAGCGAGTTTCGCAAGGCGAAAAATCAATCTGGGTGATCACGAGAGTAGGCTGGCTCAGTAAGCGTCAAAAGCACCTATGGGTGTTTTGTGGGAGTAACAACGGAAAAGATCAGCAATCATGGTCCATCATTGCCTGCTTTCAGAACACGAACTTCTTGAAAACCAAACAAGACACGGGATGGTATTCTCTGTGACATCAAGGGGGTGTCGCGTTCAACCCTTACCACGCTCACCATTTTTCAGACTTTGATCTAGCTATCGTTTGTGACTTTTCCGATGACCCCTTTGGGGCACTGGAACCGTGTTATGTAACGCCCGATGACACCTCCACTCAAGTTGCATGAACCCCACCCCCATGCACCCCACGGGTTTATCGCGCCGCAAAAGCCCTGAAACCCGCAGAAAACCCTGTGGCGGGGCCATCACAGCTCGCGACATTGAGTGCCACCCTCTATTCACCCGGCCCGCCGCCCATGATGAAATGGACTTAAGGGGCACAGATCAAGATCGGCGCCCGGTTCGGGTTCATATCTCCGGTGGCTTTACGTTCCCTATTTCAAGCTGCAGGGGGTCGAACCGATCCTCCTTGAAAGAGGCATCGTTGCGGCGGTGCCTCTTTTGCATTTGGGGTGCTCCCGCACCTGTCTCGACTCAGGCTAAGTCTCAACGATCTGAACCGCTTGGGAGAGGGAAGGGCCATGGCAGCATTCAAGGAAAGGTTGGAGATTGCGGGGCTGGTGGCGGAGGTAACTGCCGCCATCGGTGTTATCATCTCGGTGATCTATCTGGCCGTCCAGGTGAGCCACAATACGGAGGCCCTCTATTCACAAACACACTTCAATCTGCTGGATATGAGCCAGGATGCCCTTGTGGTGGCCATGAGCAATCCGGAGCTCAACAGCATTGTCGTGCGCGGGCGCGATGATCCGGCTAACCTGGATGAAGAAGAATGGAACCGGTTTCTAAATTCTCAGCTTCTGGAGATTAACAGCTGGGAGTATGCTTATTATCTCAATGAAGATGGCACGATACCGCCTCAGGTTTGGGAGGGGTACAATGCCTATTATATCGGGTTTGCCCGAAACGAACCCGGCGTGAAACGGTTTTGGGAAGAGTTTGGCTTTGCCTATGCCGAGCCCTTTCATTCCTATGCCGATCAATATTTTGCTGAAGAATTGCCTGAGAACGAATGACCATCACCATTGTTGAAGTCGGCCCCCGCGACGGGCTGCAGAATGAAAAACAGCCCGTATCGGTCGCCACAAAAATTGAGCTGATCGACCGGCTGTCGGCAACAGGTCTGCCAGTGGTGGAGGCGGCATCGTTCGTCTCGCCTAAATGGGTGCCGCAGATGGCAGGCTCCGCGGAGGTCATGGCGGGGATCACGCGCCATAAAGGCACGCAGTATCCCGTGCTGACGCCCAACCTCAAAGGTTATGAGGCAGCGCGCGATTCAGGCGCTAAGATCGTGGCGGTGTTTGGCGCGGCATCAGAAAGCTTCAGCCAGAAGAACATCAACTGCTCCATCGACGAAAGTCTTGAACGGTTCGCCTCCGTTCTGGAGGCCGCAAAGACCGATGGCATCAAGGTACGCGGCTATGTCTCCTGCGTGCTGGGCTGCCCTTATGAAGGCGAGGTCGCGCTGGCCGATGTGGCGCGGGTCTCCGCCGCGCTTTATGAGGCAGGCTGCTATGAAATCTCCCTGGGGGATACCATCGGCGTGGGCACGCCAGCACGCGCGCGCGAAATGCTGCGGGCCGTTGCAAACGAGGTGCCCATGGCAGCTCTCGCCTGTCACTTCCACGATACTTATGGCCAGGCGCTGGCCAATGTCTTTGCCTGCGTCGAAGAAGGCGCAAGGGTGGTGGACAGCTCCATCTCTGGCCTTGGCGGCTGTCCTTATGCGAAAGGCGCAACCGGTAATGTGGCAACGGAAGACATGGTCTATATGCTCGAAGGCTTGGGCATGAAGACCGGTATCGATCTTGAAAAGTTGATGGAGGTAGGGCGCTGGATCTCCGCCGAGCTGGATCGCAGCCCCGGCGCGAAAGTCACCAACGCACGTAGTTGAGAGCAGCAATGGAAGACGAATTTATCAATGCGATGGAGCGCGCCACGAAGCGGGCGACCGAGTACCGCAAGACCAGCGCCGCGCGCCCGCCGCGCCCCACGGCAAGCCTGGAAGAATTGCGCGCGGCGTTCGATCTGCCCCTGCCGCAAGACCCGCGCCGCGGAACAGAGATCATCGATCATCTGGCGGACGCCGCCGAACCCGGACTGATCGGGATCACCAGCCCCCATCATTTTGGCTGGGTCATGGGCGGCTCGCATCCCGTTGGGGCGGCTGCCGATTTTCTGACCGTGGCCTGGGGCCAGAACGCCGGCATCTACGCCACATCACCCGCTGCTGCCGTCGCCGAGGAAGTTTCAGCGCGTTGGTTGCTGGAGCTTTTGGACTTGCCAAAGGAAAGTTCCATCGGGTTCGTCACGGGCGCTACCATGGCCAGCTTCATCTGCCTTGCCGCCGCCCGAACGCATATATTGTGCGAGGCAGGCTGGGACCTGGAACAAGAAGGGCTAACCGGTGCACCTGCCGTCTCGGTGTTTCTGGCGGCCGAAGCCCACGCGACTATTCATGCGGGGCTGCGTTACTTAGGCTTTGGGGATCGCCAAAAGGTCAGCATCAATGTTGATGGCGAAGGCCGTATGTGTGCGGAGGATCTTGCCCAAAAGCTGGCGGCTCACAAAGGCCCCAAGATTATTATCTGCCAGGCAGGGCACATTAATTCAGGCGCTTTTGATCCCATCCCGGAGATTGTAAAGCTGGCGCGCCAATTTGATGCCTGGCTGCACGTGGATGGGGCGTTCGGTCTTTGGGCGCGCAGCGTGCCTGAGCTTGAGCACCTTTGCGAGGGTGCGGAAGGGGCAGACTCATGGTCCGTAGACGGACATAAATGGCTTCAAGTGCCTTATGATTCCGGCTTTGCCATTGTCAAAAACCGCGAAGCCCACGTGCGCGCGATGGATATCAGTGCCAGCTATATCAAGCCCTCGGCAAGTGACGGGGTTATTCCTTCGCAATATGTGCCCGAACTTTCCCGCCGCGCCCGGGGCTTTGCCGTCTGGGCAACTATTCAAGCATTGGGCCGCTCCGGCATTGAGGAAATGGTGGCGCGCCACTGCCGTTGCGCCGCGCATCTGGCCGAAGTGCTGGCCAAGGAACCGGACATCGAAGTGTTGAACGAAGTAGTGATCAATCAGGTCGCCATCGGGTTTGGCACTGGTCTGCCCGTGGCGGAACAAGATGCACTCACCAACGCAGTCATCGCAGAAGTCCAGCGCGAAAATACTTCGTTTGTAGGCGGAGCAACCTGGAAGGGCCGGGCGATCCTGCGCGTCTCCGTCATCTCCCGCGAGACAGACATTGCCCACATGGATCAATTGGCGGCGTCTATCCTGCGCGCATGGGAAAAGGTGAAGGCGGGGTAGGGCACTCTCTTCGTCATTCCGGGGCTTTGCGGAGCAAAGAACCCGGAATCTGGAGGTTACGGATTGCTGGCTCAGATTCCGGGTTCGAACTTTGTTCGCCCCGGAATGACAGCTAGGTAGGACTGTTATTCTGCTACTTCTTCCGCCTCAGCCTCAGCCTCAGCCTCAGGAAACTGCGTCTCATACCACTCCACCACCGCAGCACCAATCTCTGGCCCGTGATCTTCCTGGACAAAATGAATGCCGTCCCCCAGGAACTCGCCGTCCACATTGTTCCAGGTTTCAAGAATGCCTTCCGCCACAGCCGGTGAGATCAGGGCGCCGGGCTCGAAATAGAGCATTAGTTTGGGCACAGACGATGTAGGCAGCCATTCGATAAAGGGCCGCATCCGATCCGCAGTGGCTTCGGGCGATCCATCAAACGGGATTTCCCGTGGCCAGACAAGAAGAGGATAGCGCGAGCCAAAGCTGGGGAACGGTTCGCGATAGGCGTCCATTTCTTCTTCCGACATCTCGCGCACAATGCTCAGGGGCAGGATCTGATCGACAAACCCGTTGAGCCCCATCACCAGAAATTCGCCAACGCCCCGGGTGCGCATGGCGGTGAACATGTTCTTGGGAACCGGGTCCATTTCGCTCAGGCTGCCAATGCGATAGATCGCCTCCATAAAGACGATGCCTTTGACATTGTCCTGATGGCGATAGGCGTAATCAAACCCCAGCGCCGAGCCCCAATCATGGATCACTAATGTGACATCGGTCAGCCCCATCGCCTCGATGAACCCTTCGATATAGTCCGCATGTTCCGCAAAGGTGTAAGTCAGATCAGGCCGGTCGGAGGCACCGAACCCGATGTTGTCGACAGCGATGGCCCGCCCCCCGGAGGCCGCAACAACGGGCACCACATCGCGCCACAGATAAGACGATGTGGGATTGCCGTGCAGGAACAAAAACACCGGCCCGTCGCTGGGGCCTTCATCGATGTAGTGCATGGACGAGCCATTGACGGTGACGTAGTGGGACTCAAAAGGGTAATGCGCCCAGACCTCAGACATCTGTCGTTGAGGCTTTTCGACCGGGTCAGGCCCCAGTGTTGTGAGGTAAAATGAAAACCCTGCGACCGCAATAATTGCAATCATTGCAAGGCGAAAAAGCCACTTGAATAAAAACCCCATAAGGCCACCCCTGATTTTGTGCCCGACAATCGACGCTGAAAGGAAACAGCCCCGTTGTCAAATTCAATCTTGGATGTGGCGGGGGAGGGGATGGTTACGGGGGGCTTCTGTTGGTGTGCCTTATGCCGATCAGCGAGAAAGCAAATTTGCTCTGACCCCATTGATCACAAAGACAACTGATTTTGTGGAAATTGTAAGCTACTCGGAATATGGAAGACAGAGCTGAACAATCGCAATAGGCTGATGCGAGGGAGATTCACAGTGGGATTTCTATTCGCATGTCTTCAAGCCATTGGATGCAATACACTCCAGTTATTGTAATCGCCATTCTGGCGTATGCGCTAATGGGCGTTGCTTTGCATAATCACTATTATGAATACGATTGTCGCGAGTATTGCGCGCCCGAAATAGTCTATGAATCCAATCACCTCGATAGATTCTTCATTTCTTCTGACGCTGATCTTGAAGCATTTGTAGCCCCCACACAGGAACAGCGCGTTGAGTGGCGCGCCGAGCAAGATCTTCACGCCCAACGGAATATGGCTAAGTGGGCTTTGTGGATGGTTGGGGTAAGCACGGCCATGGCTGCAATTACTGCCCTCGGTGTTGTCTTTGTTGCTTGGACCCTTAGCGAGGCTAAGCGGGCTACTAAAATCACCCGGAAAATGCTGACACATGCTGAGGGTGCCAGCCAAGCCGAGCTGAGGGCTTACCTTTGTGTCGAGAGTGTTGTTCTGGACAAATTGTTTCTCGGTGGGCCTATAACAATTTCCGTTGATTTCAAGAATTGCGGCGTGACACCTGCTCGCAAGATTAGAGTCGAGTCCGTCGCCTGTATTGGGCCCTGGCCTTGGGCTGGCGAGGATTCGAAATATGAATGGACTGAGCCACCGGCTAGCTCCGGGACTCTCGGTCCATCTCAGACGCTCGCCAGCGATTGCACCGCTAGTATAGGGTACAGCATCGGGTTGGAGCGAAGCATTGAAAAAGGAACTCATGGCTTGTGGGTTCACGGCCTCGCTGAATATTATGATGTTTTTGGAGAACGCAGAGAGACTAACTTCCTATTCTCCTACGGGGTCAAGGCTATGAAAACTGGTGTGATGCAAGCCGAAAGGTTCGGCAATGACACAACATAAAAGAACCAGCATTCATTGCTGGGATCTACTGAGCTATGGTGTGGTGGGATGGTAGGTAGTTCAACATCTCTATTTCGCCACCACCCTTCTCACTCGCTGATCGAACGGTAGATTCCATGAACAAGCCCACTACTGTCCGGTTTAACCTGGCAGGTTATACTTCGAGTGCTGTAGTTCTTTGGGAACGATGCAGATTGTGAAAACTGAGACTCTGTTCTCAAATGTGCCCCAACGGTGGCTTGCCACCCCCACCCGGCGCGCTTCGCTTGCCGACCTCCCCCGTCCCAA
>JAJFIL010000121.1 GCA_021774965.1 Alphaproteobacteria bacterium | reverse complement strand
CATCCAGGACATGGCCGCCTATGAGAAAGGCCTGGCGCACACCAAAAGGCACCTGAAGGAAAGCGACAAAGTGCTGGAGGTAGGGTGCGGCACGGGCTCAACGGCGCTTTTGTTGGCTGGCAATGTGAGCCACATCACAGCCAGCGATATCTCTGCCAATATGATTGAGATCGCCAAAGGCAAAGCGCACGACGAAGGAGTGGAGAATGTGCAGTTCATCCGCTCGACCCTGTTTGATACCGTGGGCCAAGATGCCTCCGGCGGCACATCCGGCATGAGCAGCGATGCGGACCTTGAGGCTGGCTCTTTCGATGTGATCCTTGCCCTTAATTTTCTCCATTTGGTAGAGGATTTGCCCGGCGCTCTGGGAAAAATACATGGCCTTCTTAAACCCGGCGGTGTGTTTATTTCCAAATCGGCTTGCATGGTCGGGCACAGCAAACGCATCGCTTTGTTGCGGTTTGTCTTCCCTTTGCTCCGCCTGCTGGGCGTCGTGCCTTATGTGCGGTTCATGAGCATCGCCCAGATGGACGCTTATGTCGCGGATGCTGATTTCGAAATTCTCGAGACCGGAGAATACCCCCGCTCCAGCCGTTACATTGTGGCCAGGAAGAATTGAGCGGACACCGGGTTTGAGTGTGTTAGGTTCAGGTCAGTCAATTAACAAGGGAGGACGGTACAGTGAACACGTCAGTTGAGCGTGCACCAACACCCTGGCATCTGTGGGTGATAGGCGTTGTATCTTTGCTTTGGAACGGCTTTGGCGCATTTGACTATGTCATGACGCAAACTGCCAATGAAGCTTACATGTCTTCATTCACTCCCGAACAGCTTGAATTCTTTTACGGCTTTCCGGTTTGGTTTGTTGCCCTCTGGGCGCTTGCCGTGTGGGGCGCTGCGTTGGGATCCATCTTGTTACTATTGCGCAGCAAGTATGCAGGGCCCTTGTTCATGGTTTCCCTTGGCGGAACAATTGTCAATGCGATCTATACCTATGCATTCACCATTGGGTTTGAAATCATGGGTGCGATTGGTGCTGTGTTCTCTGCAGTGATCGTCCTTGTTGCAGCTCTGCTTGTTATCTATGCAAAGCGCATGGAGCGTCGTGGGGTTTTGCGGTAACGCCTTCGCTGATCAGTGATGGCTTAGGAAGATTGTTGCATGGCTCGTGCATGTTTTTTCAAACTGCGGCGCAGCACATGCACGGCAAGGGCGGAAAGAATTACGCCCGCAGCAAACAGATAGGCCCCAGGCAAAAGGTCAGCTGAGGAAATCAGTTTGGCGTCGATGACCATGACGGCCACGGCAAGAATAAATACATCCGTCATGGACCAGCGTGCCAGCTCCGCCAACGCGTCGGCAATCCAATGCGCGCGCCTGCGGTGGACGTTAAACGAGAGCGTCAGGATCAGTGCCAGGATGATCTTGAGCATCGGGAAGACCACAGAGACCACATACAAGAGCCCTGCCAGGAAAACCTGACCATCCTCGCGAAAGGCCTCGATGCTGCCCAGGATCGAGGCCTCATCATTCAGAAGGCCAAAGGAGGAGATGTGCAAGGCCGGCAGGCCCAGCCCAGCGATGATCAATCCGGCGGAAGCAACAAGCGAGATCAGCAGAAACCCGCGAGATTTCGGGCGTGACGGGTCATTGCTCTGTTGCTCACTGACCGGTCTCACTCTGCGTCCTCCCGCCATTTCAGTGCTCCAGTTTTGTCATAGTTACCGTTTTATTGACCATTCGGCGCTATAGGCTTGGGGTATGACACAGCCCTCAAAAACAGCCCTGACCGCCTTGATCTCCGTTCTGCTGAGCGCCACTTTCCTGCAAGGATGTGGCGGCGGTGGGGCAAGGAACGAACTGAGCACCGACGAGGTCCACGTGCGTGCTTCCGCCGATGGGCTTGCCGCACCAGATGGTTCGGGCTGGGTCGGGAGCCTGGGCTCCTCCATTGTGAATTTCGATATGCCGTGGTCGAGCCGCGAAAGCGACAGCTCCAACGCCTATATCAACACCATGTTCCATCGCCGCTTTGACAGTCAGGAAGCACGTTATGCTGCGATGGTGGATGATGCTCTGCGGGCCGAACTGGCTCTCGAGGCATTTGCTGTTTCTGCCGCCGAAGTGGCGCAAGGGGATGAGGAGCGTCTTGCCGGGCTCATTTCGCTGATGGCCTCAGGCCAGGCAACAGATGAGGACATGCTCAATTCCATGGACCGGGTGCGCCGCAATCGCGCAGCGGTGAGCGACGGGTTGACCGAAGCTCAATCCTGGACGCAAACATTCGCTGAAGTTCGCGATCGCGCAGAAATGGAACTGCCGGGATCAGCCCAGGCAGGACAGCTTGCCCAATCGGTAACTCACATGAACCGCTGGACCAACGAGCTCGCCGCCGTCACCGACCGCATGGAAACCAGCGCCGAACGCGTCGCCGCTCAATTTGGCGGTGGGCAGTAGGGGCTGGCCGGACTGGCCTCACCTCTCATTTCCAACAGTAATTTTGACGTCGCCCGGTTTAACCGGGCGATCCATGCAGCCCCTTGCACGATTTCAAGATGGACCCCTCGGTTAAACCGGGGGGCGTCGGTTTTGGGTGGGGGAGGCTCTTTGGGCGGGAATCTGTCAATATTGACGCAAGAGTTGAGTGTCGTTAGGTTTTAGAGTTAAGCGGGCAGTGCAGGTTTCTTTCAGACACCCATGGAGGGATGACATGAAACAAATAGCAGCAGCTTCAGCAATCATTGCAACGGCGGTTTTTGCCGTTTGCACATCAGCGCAAGCGCAGGTCCAGGCCCCGCGTAGCTGGCATGATTTCACTCCCATGACCTGCCCTGCAGGGCAGGCTTATGGCATAAGACTCAGCCCGAGTGAGATCGACAATATGGGTCGCGCCGATGGTACTGGTTCCGGGCCAATGGTTGAGACATCACCCTCCGACAGTTTTCTTCGGGCAATTGAGTCAGATTCCTTCAATCAAAGTTGGCTGTGGGCAGACGCTTATAGTGATGAATATGCTTTTGCCAAAGCCGGGTACGATTTCGTCCCGGGTGAGACTCTAAACGAAGGGCTTGACGGCCAAGGTATCAGGCGATTATTCGTCGAAAATGTTCTCATCGCTGTCCCAAATGGTCATGAAATCCGCACACTCCATGTGACAATGGACATCCGAGCCCTAATGCGAGCTGCTTCGCTTCCTGATGATGATCGAATTTTGATTGCTGCGGAAAGTCCTAGTTCCGGTTTCACAGCACATGAGTTTCGGGTGCCATATAAGGGCTATGATGAAAACCTCATTGCGATGGGCCTCAATCCACTTGGCGAGTACCCTACCACGATCGAGCTAAACTATTCAGGCACGGGCGGTACGTATCTCCCGACTGATCATGAACTTCCACCCCCACTAGAGACGATGATTCATGCTCATGGTTTGGAATTGAAGTGGGCGAGCACGGCCATTGGTCAGGAATCACAAGATCTCTTGACCGCTCTCAATGAAATGGATGAGCCGGCTTTAGATATTGCCATCGCTGTGATGCACGCGGTGGACTATCTAAACGTTGAATGGTGCTCGGAACCGGTCAATCCTGATCTTGGTATGACGTGGAACCGAAGACTAACCGAACATCCGATAACCGGTATTGTCACGGTGGGCTGCGCAGGAGGTGACTACGATTGCAATCCCTTTCAGGGGGATACGGTCTGCACGCGAGAATTGCCGCTTCTATGCTTCAATGACCTGGATGCTCAAAGCCCCACCTCATTTGTAGAGCCCAACCGAAATAATCGATGGGCTGGCGGTATTGTGCATACCACCGCGCCTGTGGCGGCAAGCACTCTCCCCACACTTGCGGATGCCAATGCCGTTTGTGAGAGGGAGTTTGGAACAGGGTGGCGTGTCGCAGAATTTCATGATGGGTGGGGTTGGAATTTCACCGCCTATGGTAATGTAGGTGACGCGGAAGCCCGGTTTTGGACCGACATCACTGATCAGGCGGATGGCACCTGCTGGTCACGCTAGTCAGGATGGGGAGTTGACTATTTCGCCCGCCGCTCAGTGACGCTTTGCCCGGCGATGCCCCAATTGTCGGTTTCCACTTCGTCGATAATGACGACGGTGGTCTCTGGATTTTTGTTGAGTTCCGTTTGAAGCAGATCCGTAACCGCCTTGATCAAGGTTGCTTTCTTTTCGGGGGTCAGCCCCTCCGGTGTGAGCTTGATGTTTACATACGGCATGCGGGCTTTTCCCTGATTGTGAGTGCGCCTAAAAAACATGTTACACAAAAACACCCAAACCCCCTCCACACAACCGGGAAGCCGGTGGAGAGGGCGGGTCCCTCAAAATAAATTGAGGGCCGGGGGGTAACTGGAATTTTTGCTAAACTACTGCCGTCGGGCGAGAGAGACGAGGGATGCGCTCTCGCTTTCCTCTGCCTGATTGACTGGGGCCTGACTGACAGGGGTCCGACTGACAGGGGCACGACTGGCGCCAGCACTGCGCGGGCGGGTTTCCTCACCGGTTCCTACCATCACGCCGCTATCGCAGCATGGGTTTGAATAGCCAAAAGGCACGGTTGCTTTTAAGTGACAAACCCCGTGGGCTGCTTCCGAGCCCGGACGCGCATAAGTCCAGGCAAGGCAGTTTGGATCGCGGGCGCATTCCGCACCGCAGGCGGCTGCACCGCCGCGTTCCACTGGAAAACTGGAATAGTCTCCACCCCAGCGAGAGACCTCTTGTTCGACGAACATGTCTTGCGCAATGACGGGGTTGGTCCCCAGCATTGCCGCGATAATCCAGGAAAATATTACTCGACGCATGATGAATTCCCCTACGCAACGATTACTGACGGAGCGCAGTCTGGCACGGAGGAATTGAAATTACCGAAATCTCAAACCTAAACTTTGAGGTAAATAGATTGGGGGCGGGTCTTATTTCATAAATGCCTTGGGCGGCACCCAGGTGCCGGGGATGTGCTTATTCGCCCACCGGCAATAGGCCTGCAGGACAGGGTGGAGCTCGCGTCCCTTGGGCGTGAGGACATATTCAAAGCGCTGCGGCTTTGCCTGGTAGGGGCGTCGTTCAATCAGGCCTGCCTCTTCCATTTGGGTCAGGCGATCAGTGAGCACATTGGTGGTGATGTGCTCGGGGGAGTCCATGAACTCTCCAAATCGCTTCTTGCCATTTATGAGATCCCGCAGGATCACCAGGCTCCAGGAATCCCCCACGAGGTCCAGCGACGACGCAATGGGGCAGCCGGACCGGTGTTCGCCGCGAAATTTTCGTCTTAGTCCCACGCCTTCACCTGTTTGTTTGATCTGGGGTTCCGCAAAGCCGCCCTTTGGTCTGATGGGCAGCCTGACACCGTCTCGAAATATTGCGCCCTCGCGCACCCCAAGGATTGCACATCCATCTCGCAATCCCGCGTGCGCCAGGGTTTGTACATCTAATAACACCCTTACTTGCAAGTAACAAGTATATAGATTACGGTGCAGCGTGTTGGAAAACGGAGGACAGAAAATGTCGACAGGATTTAAAGGTGGCTGCCTGTGCGGTCAGGTTCAGTTTACGAGCAGTGCAGATCCCCTTGTGGCGGGGCATTGTCACTGTACGGATTGCCGCAAGACCAGCGGCACGGGCCATGCCTCAAACCTTTGTGTTCCCTCGGCGGCGGTGACGATAGAAGGGGATCTGAGTTCTTATGCGCGCCCAGCCGACAGCGGCAACATTGTCACCCGGATGTTCTGCCCAAAGTGCGGCTCGCCGATTTGCTCGCACAATAATGCCATGGAGGGCATGACCTTCTTTCGCGCCTCGGTGTTGGATGATCCGGAGGTTTATCAGCCGCAGATGGCGGTCTATCGCAGCCGGGCGCCGTCGTGGGATCATGCTGATCCGAATATTGCGAATTTTGACGTTATGCCGGAGGGCGGCCCCGAGCAGGCAATCGCAGAGGCTTCGTTTGAATAGCCGTTTGCCGAAACTATTTTGAAATGGAGAGGGACGGAACAAGCTGGCTCTAAGGAGCGTGCAGGTTCCGTCCCTCTTTTTCTCTCGCCGCCTTACTCTGCCGCTCTATTCTGCAGCTTGAGCAAACGCAGGCCCGTGCGCGATATCGGCGTTTACGCGATCTACCCAGGCAGCGACTGCGGGGAAGTTCTTCCGGTCCCAGCCGCCGTCTTCGATGGCATGGCCATATCCAAACAGCGCAAAATCGGCAATGGAAAGCCGGTCCCCGGCCACATAGTCATGGCTTTGCAAGTGATCATCAAGGCGCGCAAGAGCGATATTGCCTTTGGGCAGAAGCTTGGGATCGATATCCTCTTGTGCCTTGAAAACAAAGCTTACGCACCAGCGCCGTTGGGCAAGGGGCGGGGTAAAAGCAGACGCCTCCCAGAACAGCCATTGATAGATCTCGGCGCGGGCTGCATCGGTGCGGGGCTCAAGGTCGGTGCCGCGAGCAAGCTCGTGCAGGATGGCGTTTGATTCAGCGATGACTTGGCCTTCGGGCAGGCGCAGCGCCGGCAGTTTGCCAAAGGGATTGAGCGCCAGGAACCCTGGCTCGGCATTCTCCCCTTCGAAAAGGTCCACGTCACACCATTCCAGATCCAGACCCAGATAGTCGATGAGCTTGGCCACTTTAAAGCAATTCCCACTGCGCGTGTCGCCATAGACCACGGCGCGCTCGACCGTCTCGGGCGAGGTGCAGTCCTGCTGGCGCTTTGCGGCTTCGGCCATAGCGGGTTTCAAAGGCAATGGCTGAGGATCCGGTGCCACGTCATCACAAAGAAAGCTTGTGGTGGGGGCAGGGGCTACCTCATCGCAGAGAAAGCCGTGATCGGAAGGAGTGGGGGCAGCAGTAGGAGTATTTAACGTAGCCATGATCGCCTCGCAAAGATTTAACATCGTCACAAGGGGATAATGGTAATTCACAATATGAATTGCAAGAATAAAATAAACAACACTTAAACTATGTGTTATTGTTCCTTAAACCGGATCAACTCAAACCCCACGGCTTCTGTATCGGGATAGACGTCCGGCTTCTCCGTTCTTACCCGTGCGCCCGCCACATCGGCCCGAATAAGGCAGAGTTCTGCGATTTTCTCTGCAAAAGTCTCCTGCAAATTGAAATGCTGGGCCTCCACCAGAGCACTGATTTCCCGGCGCAGGAAGTCATAATCCAGCACTTCCTCAAGGGCATCCTCCTGGGGGGCAGCCCCTTGCGCTAAAAATAAATCCACAGTGACCCAGACCCGCTGAGGCGCTTCGCGCTCGAAATCATGGATGCCGATGCGTGCCAAAACCTCATAGCGTCTCAAAAAGATGCGCCGGGCCTCGCCGCCTTGCATCAATTGGTGCCAGAACCCAAAATCAGGATCAGATGTCATGCGATCATGTCCTATTGCCGCCGGAATGTGATTGGATGGTAGGGCGAGGTAAGGCGCGAGGCCAGAAGTCTCGTGTGAGGGTGAGAAGAAAGTGGGCGTTTGCGTCATGAGGAATTTCCGACACGTATCCAAGGCTCTGATTGTGGGCGGCCTGGCGCTGGTGCTTTCAGGCTGCGTAACCGTTGGCGGCGGCAGCTCACGCCGGGCCATGCCCGATGAGGTGCTCGCAGGCGTGGCCTATGGCTCATCCTATCGCAGCTATATTACAGGCCGCGACGAAAGACAGATGAGCCGCGCTTTTCGTGTCGCCATGGACAGCCCCGTGGGGGCTGACGCCACCTGGCGTACCCGGCGCACAGGCTCGCGTGGGGAAATAACTGGCGGCGAAGCCTATCTGCTGAATGTGGACTATGCGCGCGGTCGGCGTCTTATCGCACCGATTGGTCTTTACACGAATTATCCGCTGGAACCTGCCCAGGGGGATTACCAGCTCAGCTCCAACACCAATGTGCGCCTGGGGGCTTCGACGTCCTCGCCCATCGCCGACACATTGGATGAAGGCACGGTGGTTGAAGCCGCCGGGCAAGTGCGCGGCCGCGACTGGATGTTAATGGCCCGCGACGGCATCATCATCGGCTATATGTATTCTCCGCTGCTGGAGCTGCGCGAAGGCGGCGACATGCTCCTTGCCGGGGGATCAGCCCGCACACCCACCTACTGCCGCAGCTATTCGCAATCGCTTTTCCTCTCAAACGGCATCGATGATCGCTGGACCGGCGCTGCCTGCCGCAACACCCGCGGGCGCTGGTACATAGAAGGCGTCGCCGGAGCGGGGTCTTGAGGGGGTGATGTACCGGATGAGAGTCAGGGTTGGAATGATAGTCGTGTTGCTGGCCATTGCATTTGCCATCCAGGCGGCGGGGTATGCTCCAAGTATTCGTAGCAATCCTTCAAGTGATTCCCTCGGTACCTATATGCTCTATGTTGCCTTTGTGTTGGTGATTGCTGCGTCTTGGTTTCTTGGTTCGGGGTTTGGTCGTAAATATTCTCTGGTTGCCGCAATTTCTGGTGGCGTATTCGGGTATTTGTTTGCATGGGGGAATCTCTCGTTTCTATTCTGGCTTCGTGTAGAGGTATATCAGAATACTTCTGAAAGTGTTTTTCGTTCGTTTTCCGGCGTGTATTCTCTTTTTGGTTGGGCATCAGTACTTATTTGTGTGTTTGTGGCAGGAATCGCCGCGTTCAGTAATGTGCGAAAACTGGATTGAGCTGAGAAGTTGAGCCCGGAACACTCTTCAACATCCACCCCTCACCCGGGGCGTTGCCCCACCCTCTCCCGAAGGGAGAGGGCTTTATGGCGCGCTCACGATACCTCACCCCTGCCCTCTCCCTCGGGAGAGGGCAGGGGTGAGGGGGCGATGTCGAAGCGTATACCTACCGCCGTCGCCGTCGCGACCCGCGTGAAATGCGCCTTGCTGAATTCTCGAATTGATCCGCGGTGCGATAAAGAAAACTGCGCAGCTCCTGTTGGGTATCAACAACCTCTATGTTCTCAAGAGGCGTGATGTCGCCGGAACGTTCCAGCTCCACCAGGGGCAGGCCCTCGTGAGCTGCCGACATATAGTCCCGCCACACGGCAGCAGGAAGACTGCCCCCTGCAACGCGAGCCATGGGGCTGGCATTGTCATTGCCGATCCAGACCCCGGTGACATAGTTGCCGGTAAAACCGATGAACCACGCATCACGCCAGTCCTGAGTGGTGCCGGTTTTGCCTGCAGCTTCCCGGCGACCGAGATTTGCCGCGCGGCCCGTGCCTGACTCAACGACCTGATAGAGCATGTTGGTCATCACCGAGGCGACCTCAGGCTCAATGATTTGGGTGAGCGGGGTAGGCGGCCGCGTATAAAGCAGTTCGCCATCTTCGGCGCGGATTTCCAGGATGGCGAACCGGTCTGCGCCATAGCCATTTCCCTGGAAGGGCACATAGGCATTGGTCAGCTCCAGCAAGGTAACCTCGCTGGCCCCCAAGGCAATGGACGGCAGATTATCGAGGTCAGAGATAACGCCCATGCGGTGGGCAGTCTCGATCACTGTTTCTGTGCCCACGTCCTGAGCCAGCTGCACCGAGATGGTGTTGATGGACTGGCGCAAGGCATCAGCCACGGTAACAGGTCCGATGTGTTGGCCGTTATAGTTCCGAGGCCGCCAATTGGCCACCGACACCGGCTCATCAATCAGAACGCTATTGGGTGAATAGCCAGCTTCCAAGGCGGTGAGGTACACGAATGGTTTAAAGGCCGAGCCGGGCTGACGCCGAGCTTGAACGGATCGGTTAAACTGGCTGGTGGCATAGTCGCGGCCCCCCACCATGGCGCGGATCGCCCCATCGGGACCTAAGGTGACCACCGCGCCCTGGGTCGCATCAAGGCCTGTTCCATCGCGCTCAAGGCGGAAGTTAAGTGCCTCTTCGGCCTGGGCCTGCATGTTGCGATCAAGCGTAGTGGTGACCAGCAGATTGCGGTCCGTCTCGCCGATCAGCGAAGTGATCTCTGTAATGACAAAGTCCACGAAATATTGCTGGCCATCTGTGTTGGTAAAGCCGACAGGGCTGGCGGGATTATCTCGCGCGTCTTGCGCTTCGGCCTCAGTGATGAACCCATCGCGCACCATGGAGTTCAGCACCAATTCCGCGCGCGCCTGAGCCTGGGTAAGGTCCGTGGTCGGAGCATATCTTGAAGGGGCCTTGGGCAGACCGGCCAGCATGGCGGCCTCTGCCAGATTGATCTCCCGCGCTGACTTGCCAAAATAAAACCGCGCAGCAGCATCGATACCATAAGTGCCCGCGCCCAAATAGATGCGATTCATATAGACCGCCAGGATCTCGTCTTTTGAGAGATGCCGCTCAAGCCAAAGGGCCAGGGCCATCTCGTGCAGTTTGCGCCTTATGGTGCGGTCTGGGGTAAGGAACAGGTTCTTGGCGACCTGCTGGGTGATGGTACTGCCGCCCTGGACGGTACGACCGCGCGTCACGTTCACGGCCATGGCGCGGGCTAATCCTAAAGGGTCAACGCCGCCATGATCAAAAAAGCGCCGGTCTTCGATGGCGACAAACGCCTGAGCCACATGGACGGGTAAATCTTCCAACCCCAGCGTCTCTGCATAGAAGGCCCCGCGAATGGCAAGGGTTTGGTCGTCTTCATCCAGAATGGTCAATGAAGGAACTCGGTTGACCTGCCACAGCTCCGCATGGGTAGGCGCGCGCCAAGTGTAGACCTGATAGGCGAGGAACAGGATCATCATCCCGAACGCTGCCAGCAACGTAAAATACGCCGCCAGCGCCCATGGCCAGCGCAGCTGCCAAATCAAACCATTGACGTAAGCAATGAAGTTCACCTATGCCACCACTCTCTATATCTGCCGGGGGGTACCCCGCACATGGGGGGAGCCCCATAACCTACCCGCGATTGCGGCATGGGTGAGGCAAAAGCGCAAGACGGAATTGGTAAATTAGTGACTGACCACAAGCCTTTCTGGAAAACAACGCCGTTAACCGAACTTTCCGTTGAGCAATGGGAAAGCCTTTGCGATGGCTGCGCGCGCTGTTGTTTGGTTAAGCTGGAAGACGAAGACACCGGCGAGAACCATTATACGGACATCGCCTGTCACCTTCTTGATCAAGGCACCTGCCAATGTAAGGACTATGCCAATCGTTCCACGCGGGTGCCCACTTGCGTTGCCGTAACGGTGGAAAGCCTGCCCAAGATCGCCCATTGGATGCCGCCCACTTGCGCTTACCGGCTTTTATTCGATGGTGAAGACCTGCGCTGGTGGCATCCGCTGGTCTCGGGGGACAAAAACTCTGTGCATCTTGCGGGGATATCTGTAAAGGGCCGTATTATTTCTGAGAATGATATTGCTGAGGAAGATCAACAGGATCGCATTGTCGATTGGCCTCATTGGGATGTTCTGGACCCGAAAGAGGGCGACGATACCGGGGATTGACCGTGTACGTCGCATTTTTCTTGAGTGGCACCCATTGAAAGCGTAACGGTCTGAACTTAGTTACAGTCCACCTCCGAAACTGTGCCCAACCGCTGCACAGGCTGCGGCGACCCCTAAGCCAAGACATCATATTCAAGTGACAAAGCCGAAAAAGCCGGGGCGTCCGAAAGAACGCCATCAGCCGAATTGGGACGCTATTGCTGCGTCTTACGATGAAGGCTCAATGACGTTGAGGGAAATTGGCGCGGAGTTCGGGGTTAGCGCGCCAGCCATCTCGCGGCGGGCCAAGGTTGAGGACTGGCCTGCACGTGCGAGGGCAGTCAAAAATCGACGCAAGCCAGG
>JAJFIL010000013.1 GCA_021774965.1 Alphaproteobacteria bacterium | reverse complement strand
GACATCATGATCTATACTTTCACCAAGACCACAAATTGGGGCGAATGGCTGCGCATCAAGGAAGCGTTTGCTTACGGTATCAAGGAAATCGTCGAAGGGGCAGGGAGCGGGTTCGCCTTCCCCTCGCAGTCGATCTATGTGGAATCTATGCCCGGTGAGCGGCCAGAGGTCTTCGTGCCACCGGGCAAGGAAGGGGCCTAAGCCACGGCGGCGCCTTGGCCTGAGTCATCTTCCATGACCTTTTGACGAACGCGCCAGAAGCGCATGGTACGTTGAGCGGTCTCGGGCGGCACCTTGTCATAGAGCCGCAGCAGAGCGTCCACTTCGTCAGGCTTTACCGCATCTTGTGAGCCGCATTTCAGCACGATGGAATAGAACGTGGAGCGGTCAAAGCCTGAGGCCTTGGCCACCACGGCAACAGCTTCGCAATCGGGATTGGCCAGGATGCGCTGAGCTGTCTTGAGGTCCAGATCGCCCAGTTTGGCAAAGGCGAAGGTGAACTTGTCCATTTCCTTGTTGGACAGGAACTCCATCATCTTGCGCTCATTGAGCTGTTTCAGGCGGTGAAGGTTTTCAACGACCTTGGCGGCAGCTCGACTGGCTTGTGTTACCTGCTGCTCAAAGCTTTGCGTGACTTGAGCTTGTGTGGCCGCAAGGGCCTTTTCCAGTTCTGCTTCGTCCAGATCATTGTTGCGCTCAAGGATTTGTTCTTTCAGGGCCTTGGAGACAAAGAAGAACATCTCGTTCATCATGTCGGGCGGCAGGTCCGCGCGGGCGACCAGAGGCGATTGCAGGGCTGGAATGGATTCCGATTTATCCACCACCTTTTCCATGGTGGAACGAGAGATGCGGGCGCCCTTGTTCTCTACCAGAGAGACCATGACCTTGGCATTGCCGGTGTCCACCAGCGCGTCAGAAAGATTTTCCGAAACACTATCCCGGCGGCTTACGGCAAGCGCATGCTCGGGGCTTTTGTTCTGCACTATGGCGAGTAAGTCTTCTTCGCTCAACGCTTCGCTGCGTTTGAGCAGGGGATTAGCCACCTCAATTTCACCGGAAGCGAGCTCCCGCACCAGGTCGCCGGGGGCGGAGGGCACGTCCGCAAGACGATCAGCCAGCTCAACGCGCATGGCCGTTTCAACATCGCGCGCGACCTGGGCGATGATGTCCCCGAAATATTTGTTCTCGCTGGAGGAATAACTTGTCGGATCTTGCAGAAAGAGGTCAGTGACCTCGCGCATTAGCTCGCGGCGGCGCTCGCTCGATGGCTCTTTTGCCAGCTCGACCAATCGATGCAAATGCGTGGTTTCTTGCGCCATATGGCGGGGCCCCTGAGTGTTCGTCTCCACAGACGGAACATCATGGGGCTGAACCATGAATAATCCGTCACCCTTGAGCTTTGCATTCGATCTAACTGGCTGATTTCTGGGGGTTTTGTCCCTCAGTGTCGTTCTAGTTTTTCCATGGCGGCGGCAACGGCCACATCGATGGAGGCTTTCAGCGTGGCGGCCATCTCCAATATTTCCTCTTTGGTAACCACATAAGGTGGCCCCAAAACGATCACATCACGCACCGGGCCCGTGCCCGCGGGATAGAAATAAACGCCCCGGTCGAGACCCTCGCTCACGATATCCATGGTAAGCCCCGCCTCCGCCGGGAAGGGCTCCAGCGTATCGCGATCTCTCACGATCTCTACTGCCCACAAAAACCCCTTGCCGCGCACTTCGGCCACATGTGGATGTTGGCGCAAGGGGGCAAGGGCTTCTTCCATGACGCGTTCCATCTCACCCACCCGCGCGATGAGTTTTTCCCGCTCCATAATCTCGAGCACAGAAAGCGCTGCTGCGCACGGGCCGATGGCACCGCCGTAAGTGTAGAACATCAGTGCATCGCCGCAGGCCTCAAGAGGGGCCACGATTTTGTCGCTGGCATAAAGCCCCACGATGGGCGCATAGCCGCAGGCCAATGATTTGCCGGAGACCATGATGTCTGGGGTAACCCCTGCCCAGTCACAGGCAAATTTAGTTCCCGTACGTCCAAAACCCGTCATCACTTCGTCGATGATCAGGACCACATCGTATTTCTTGCAGATCTCTTGGACGCGAGGCCAGTAGCCTTCGGGAGGGACAATGGCACCACCGCTGGAGCCTGTCATGATCTCGGACACAAAGGCGCAGACATTTTCTGGACCCTCGCGCAAGATGACCTCTTCGATTTTAGAGGCGTAATATTCCCCCATGTCCATGTCGGCGGGGCCGTCGTACCGCAGCGGATAAGGCGTCGGCACGGAGGGGTTCTCCACCCACATGGGCTCAAGTCCCTTGCGCCGCCCCGGATGACCGGAGAGCCCCATGGTGGCCAAGGTTGCGCCGTGATAGGAAATATCACGATAGAGGATCTTCGTCTTTTCCGTCCGTCCCCTGAGGAATTGATATTGTCGCGCCAGGCGAATGGCCCCGTCGATGGCTTCTGATCCACCCGAAGCAAGCCAGACCCGGGAGAGACCTTCCGGCAACCAGTCCTTTGTCAGCTTGTCCACCAGCTCCATGCGCTTTGGGGTCGCAAAGGGCGGGCAGGCATAGGCCAGCTCTGTCATGGCGGCAGCTGTGGCGTCTGCGACTTCCTTGCGACCGTGGCCGATGGAGGTGATCACCGCACCGCCTGCGGCATCCAGAATGCGGGTGCCATTGAGTGTGTAGAGTGAGGAGCCTTCCGCACGAACAACCTCCACCCCGAAGGAAGAGGGCACGAACGGCCAATTGGCACTTTTATCAGCAGGCATGGAACGTGAGCCTTTTGGAGAAATTCAAGACCGGCACTTTAACGCCAGAAGGTCAGGCATCGTCAAAGGCTATTTGGTCACAAGGGGAGAAACGAAACGGTCAAACAAAGATGTAAAATAAACTTGACATGATGAATGATCGTGCATACTTAAGACATGAAGAATATGACTTATTGTATAAAAACCTAGACGTATGGAGTGTCTTATGTCCAACCAATCCATTGGTATCGCGGCGTCCCTTGTCAGCGCGATCATCGTATTTGCGGTCTACAGCTACTACATGTTTGGCCTTTATCAGGGCGGCGCATTCGAGGGGGCAGGGGCAAGCACTCTGGTGGGCAAGAGTGCGATTGTTCTCATCGTCGCCAGTATTATCGCTCATGTGGTGGTGCGAGTTGCCTTCATGGTCCTCAATTCCATGGTGACCCGCGAGGTTGAGCCTTTGATCGTTGATGAGCGAGAAGAACTCATCGAGCTGAAGGCCATGAAGATTGAGTCCATTGCTTTCGGCATTTGCTTTGTGACGTCCATGATTGTTTTGGCTCTGGCCCTGGCGCCGGTCTATGTGGTGTTTCTGCTCATCATCGCCTCCATGTTTGCGACAAGTTTCCTCGGGGCCTTAGTAAAACTCTACCTGTTTCGGCGGGGTGTGTGAGATGGCCAAGCCCAAGAGCAAAGGTCATGTCAAAAACAACGTCCGGCGTTTTCGCTTTGACAATGATGAGATGACCCAAAAGGCACTTGCGGAAAAAGTGGGGGTGACGCGGCAAACCATCGTTGCCATTGAGAAAGCGAATTACGCACCCTCATTGGAACTGGCTTTTCTTATCGCTCGTGTTTTCGATGTACCCCTCGAACAAGTGTTTTTCTATGAGGCTGAATAATTCAGCCTACAAATTAAATCCACATATTTACTTTCAGGAAGTGAACATGAGTAACTCAGCAAAATTTTGGGACAAGCTCGCAG
>JAJFIL010000120.1 GCA_021774965.1 Alphaproteobacteria bacterium | reverse complement strand
TGCTCCCTGAAAATGCCATCAAAGCGGTACTGGCTCCGATTTTAGCATTTACCCGTGAAAGGAATAGAGGTGGCAAAACTCCTGAAACCAAATTAAAATACCTCATGAAACAATTG
Source organism: Alphaproteobacteria bacterium (assembly GCA_021774965.1). Taxonomy (GTDB): domain Bacteria; phylum Pseudomonadota; class Alphaproteobacteria; order JAJFIK01; family JAJFIK01; genus JAJFIK01. The sequence goes on along the minus strand of JAJFIL010000120.1, from coordinate 3,852 downwards.
AAGAGAAACCCGGAGGATCTGTCCCCATTATTGGAATTTTATGCAGACAATGAGATTCATTTTCCGGAAACGCGATTAAACGAGGTTCCCGCTAGGGGGGTTTTCATCAATGGACTGGAGTTTCTGCAAAGCGCTCCCGTTCCTGAAACAGGTTTGGAAGCATTTATTGGTCTTGCAGGGGAAAAAGATCGGTTGTTGGATGGAGTTCAATTGCAAGCATGTCTCCCTCAATTGGAGATAATTCGGGAAGCGGGACATGCTCCCGAGCCATTACTAAATCACCTGGCTTTACACCTGCGATCTGACGGTTTGCTGAAAAACTCTTAACCACGAGGGTTTTCCATTGTGCCATGAGATTTTGTAAATTTACTGGATGAGTAAAAATCCTTTTTAAACGACCCTGTTGAATGCATTCCCGGAAAATTCCCGCTGATATCGAAGCGCAAATAGTTAGTAGTTTTTCCAAATACGCAAAAAGCTATGATCGACACGCCCAGTTACAAAAAACGATGGCGGAAAGGCTGGCTTCTATGTTGCCGGAACCGCTTCCAGACTGTGTTACCGAATTAGGCTGCGGTACGGGGGTGTTCACCCGCCATCTGTTAGCCCACCCGGTTCGCAAACTGGTTCTCAATGATATTTCTGCTAGTATGATGGACCATCTGCAGACAGGAATGACTCTTCCTGAAAACACAAAACTGATCATCGGAAATGCGGAACGGGCTGAACTCTATCCAACCGACTTGATTGTCGGGAATGCGGTCTTCCAGTGGTTTGCCGACCCGCAACAAACTTTAAATCATCTGCTCAATTTTATGAACCCTGAAGGCTCTCTTATTTTTAGTACCTTTGGCCCCGGAACATTAAAGGAGTTCCGCGAGACAGGTTCCCTGGAAAGCCCCAACACCCTTCATTCCCTGCAACAATGGAAAACCATGATCGAACAATCGGGGTTAGTTTTAAAGGAATCTCATGTAGAGCTTAGAAAAAGTTTTTTCCCCAGCACACGGGCTTTGATACGAAACCTGCAACAGATCGGCGCCGCACCCTTGCGCTTGCTCAAACCCGGCGGGTTGAGGAAGTTGATTCGTGAATACGATGCAAAATTCTTCATGGAGCAAGGGGTCTATGCCACCTGGGAATTGCTTTATTTTTCGGCACATCGGTGACAGCAACGGACACGTTTCAGCAGACGGACAGTTAACCATTCCCAGTCAATTCCCCACCTCATGAATTCAGAAATCTTTGCTAAAAATCTCACCCTTTTGAGAAAAAAAGATCCCGCTTTGGCTGAAGCGGTCCATTCTGTTTCTCCAGGGAGTCGATATGAAGTCACCGCTTCCAAAAAGGGACCGCCAAGTTTGTCCATGACCCTGGCGGATGGCAATCGAGTCACCCTTCATAGCTCTTACGATCCCGTCAAGGAAGCCGCGAGATTTATCGACCTGTGCGAGGTCGATAAGTATACAAATTTTATCGTTCCCGGTATTGGATTGGGGTATCACATTAAGGAATTGATTGAAAGGGTCCCTCGTTCCAGCACAGTGATGATTTTTGAAAAGGAAATGGAGAGCTTGTATTGGTGTCTGGCAAGTATCGACTTCACATCCGTCATCAATCATCCCGGCGTCCAGTTTCAAATTGCAGTGGATACACCTTCCGTGGAAAGCATTCTGGAACCGAAGCGGATTGGCTTTTCATTAAACGGTTACGCAACCGTAAAGTTCAAACCCCTTGTGAATGCAGAAATTAAATATTATTCGCAAATACTGAAAAAAATAGATGCGGTATTTAATGAAACCCAGATAGATCTGAAAACTCAGGCGGCTTTTTCGGAAATATTTTATCGGAATATTTTTGAGAACTGGCCAAATATAATCAGCAGTCCAGGAGTCCACTCCCTGAAAAATAAATATCAGGGAATACCGGCAATCATTGTTTCCGCCGGGCCGTCTCTCGATAAAAATATATCGCTTCTAAGAAAATCAGCGAGCAGAGTTTTAGTGATCGCTGTGGCTACTGCCTTAAAGCCGTTGATCAAGAATAATATTGAAGTCGATTTTGTGATTGCTGTGGACCCTGAGGAATCCACCCTCCAGTTTTTTGATTTTGAAAAAATCTCTCAAAATACCTGGCTTGTTTTTGATCCCTGCGTCCCTGCTTCTGTCGTCAATAAATTTCCAGATAGAAAAATACGGATTGATTCCGGCGTGTACCTTTCGCGTTGGCTTGCCAGCAGGCAGGGAGAAGACAATTTTTTGGGCAAAACTTTTTCCGTCGCCCATGCGGCTTTTCTTTTGGCCCGCTATCTGGGCTGCAACCCGATTATTTTAACAGGGCAGGATTTGTCATTCAGCCAAAATCGCTTGCATTGCTCTGACTCCTATTACGATCAAATTCAAAAAGATAAAATTGGGTCGAACCATCCTTTAAATAAACTCGAAGATCATAAATTTTTCGAACTCTCGCCTTCCTTTAAATCAACCAGGAATGTTTTTGGACAAGAAGTTGTCACGACATCGGCTTTAAATACTTATAGAGATGTATTTGCAGATAAAATGGACGGCCACACTTCTATTTATAATGCAACCGAGGGGGGGATTCCCATACCCGGAGTCCTCAATATGACGCTTCGCGAAGCAATAAATACTCACTGTTCTGATAGTAACAGATCTCAAATTAATGGCCGATGCGTTGATGTCCAACGACCCAAGCCCTTGCAGACGATGCATTCAGAGTTGATTGAACAATCGCAACGGTTTAATGAAATTGTTCAAAAAATCCAGAAAATGCATTCCATTTATTTAACTCCCACTCCCATAACCAAGGGCCTTAAAAGGGAGTTCGTCCAGCACATAGATAAATTTTACCGCTTTCTTCTGGATCAGCCAGAAACTCTACAATTGATGCAAGGCTACTCCTATATTGGGTTCATCGAGTGGAATCAGGAAAATGGAAGAATTTTATTAAAAGAAGAAAGGGGGCGGGAAAGAGAAATTCTTGAAGATAAGTTTAGGCGGGATAAAAAATTTTTAGATGTGCTGGAAAATGCGGCGGGTTCGTTAAAAGACGCCTTCAATAAAATGATTGATGAAATTAGCTAGGCTTCATTTATTCTTTCACCGCTTCCAATAAACTCGTTCCATTGCTCAATGAAAATCGTTTTATGGAACCAAATCCTGCCTTGGTCAGCAGAGTTTCTGTTTCTTTAAAGGTGTAGGTTTTTCCGGTGGCCGTGAACATCAGCATGGTCAGGGAAAATAAGGCGGCGTCATAAGGCTCCGTTCTATCCTCATTGAGGAAAAGGTCCACAAGAAGAAACCTCCCGCCTCTCTCCAGCGAACGATGAATCTTCTTGAATAGAAGTCGATTTTCCCTGGGATTATAAATATGCAGGATATTCGAAAAAAGAATGGTGTCAAAACCTTTACCGTAATCAGTCTGGAAAAGGTCTCCTTCCATAAAATTGAAGCGTGAAAATACCAGCCTCGGCGCCAGAATCTTTTTAGCCACCAGCAAGGTAGCGGGTCGGTCCAACAGGGTGGCGGTTGCTTTTTTATCTTTTCGCAGTATGGCGGCGCTGTAAGAGCCTGGCCCGCCTCCAAGATCAAGCAAACGGCCTACAGGTTTGCGGGCAATGCAGGTTGCCAGCTTAGACGAGTAGAACGCGCTTCTTTCATGCATGGCGTGAGTGAAAAACCCTCGAAAGTCGGGATTGTCATCACCCTCGTGCGGTGAGGGGTCCCGCCCATTACGTATCGTTGCCAACAGGCTCTCCCATTCATCACGATTGTGCGAACGTAGTTTCACCGTACCCACTTTATAATGCGGGCTGGACTCGCACAGATGCTT
>JAJFIL010000119.1 GCA_021774965.1 Alphaproteobacteria bacterium | reverse complement strand
TGAAGACGAGCACCAAAATGCCCCCAAGAATGATGGAGCTGACTCCCTGATCAATCGAATCTTTTCCAAGGGAAGGTCCGACGGTCCGATTTTCGAGGATCACGACTGGAGCCGGCAAGGCTCCCGCACGCAATATGATCGCCAGATCGCGCGCTTCTTCGGTGGTGAACCGCCCGGTGATCTGGGCGCGGCCACCGGCAATTTCATCCTGGATCACAGGTGCGGAATACACATTATTATCCAGCACGATGGCCAGCCGTTTCTTGACGTTCTCCCGCGTGACCTGCTGAAAGATCGACGCACCCACCCGGTCAAACGTGATGGCGACATAAGGCTCGTTATAATCCTGGTCATAGCGGACTTCTGCGCTGGTCAGGGTTTCGCCGGTCAAAACGGCGCGTTTTTTCAGCAGATAGGGTTCCTGCGTGACCTTCTTTGTTTCCTTATTTTCCCGACGCTGGTAAAGGATTTCATCCCCTTCGGGAACGTTGCCCTGAACCGCCGCCTCAACACTTTTACCCTCGTCCACCAGCTTGAATTCCAGGCGGGCGGTTTTACCGATAAGGTTGATGGCTCGTTGCGGGTCCTTGACGCCCGGCAGTTGAACCAGGATGCGGTTCTCCCCCTGGGCCTGAATCGTGGGTTCGGACACTCCGAATTGATCCACCCGGTTACGGATGGTTTCCAACCCCTGGTTGACGGCATTTTTTCGGATTTTCTGCGCCTGTTCCTCGGTCAACTGAAAGCTCATTGTCAACCCATCTGGAGAAACTTCTTTTTTCTCCAGAAAAGGGTAATTATCCATGATCGCTTGCACCTGGGGCTGATCCACCGCATCGACCAGATGGACCGTAACCCATCGGCCTTTCAGTTTCGATGAGACCTTATCAATTTCGACGTCTTCGTTCCCGGCATCTCGTTTGATATCGTCCGTCATACGCTCCAGGCTGGCTTCAACCGCCTTTTCGACCTGAACCTCGAGTATCAGATGCATCCCTCCCTGCAGATCCAACCCTAGAGCAATCCTTTCCTTCAGGGGATAGGACAACCATACGGCTCCCAGGATAACTGCCAGAATCAGGGGAATCTTCCACTTGAGGTCTTTATACATTGATTACTTTCCTTCGCTTTTTAAGGCGGCGATAGACGTCCGGTTGATTTTGATTTTTACGTTGTCGGCAATCTGAAGCATGACCGTGTCGTCCTTGAGTTTTTTTACTGTTCCATGGATTCCACTCAAGGTCACCACATTATCGCCCTCTTTGAGGTCATCCAGTAATTTCTGGACCTCTTTTTGTTTTTTCTGCTGAGGCCGGATCAGGATGAAATAAAAGATGGCAAACATCATGATCATCGGCGGCAAAAGCGTTAAAAACCCACCACCACCCCCATCGGCGCCTTCTGGAGGAGGCGACATTGCAAACACGACATCAAGCATAAAATGATTCCCTATTTTGAGTGGATTCGGTTATTCAAGGCAAGACAGGCCCGGCCATCCTATCGTCAGACTGTGCCGGGAATATGGCCAGCTATTCTACAGAGTTACAAACTCTTATCAAGAAAACTCCGCAGAAAAAGCCAGGTTCCATTGAAGGCTTTGCTTCTATCAAATCCATAGAGGTTTGTCAAGACGCTCTGAAGCCGCCCAGAGAAAATCACTAATAAAATTTCTGTGGAACACTCGCTTCCTGCGTCAACTCGCGGTACAGATTATGAAACTCTTCGGTTGTGAGCTTACTGTCCCGCAATGCCGCCAGTTGATCGGGGGTGATCGGGGTTTCTGAATTATCATCCCAGGCGGAAGTCGCGATAGCGACGTAGTTAGCAGGATTGAGACGCTGATGGATCAACCCGTTAATTTCATCGTTGTATTCCAACGCCAGGTCGATTGCCAATCGGGCATCTTCAGCGGTCAGGCCACTGCCGAGGGCAATATTTGTCGGAGGGTGCCCTCCTTTAGGCTTCCAATACTGAATGGTGTGTCTCAACACTTTAATAGATTTCGACTTGAGATATGCCTTAATTTCTTTTTTCCGCTTTTTCTGCTTGTGACCCAGCCAGATCTCAATGGTGCAAATGGTAGTGACTGAAGTGTCGCAAGCGGATGCCGACGCAACCAATCCCGGTGAAGACAACATCCCGGTGAGAAAGAAAACCGCCAATAAGCTACAAATTAATTTGCTCATGAAACCATCACTCCTGCCTGATTAGAAATTCTGTAATTATTGAACCTGTTACCCAATCGGATTGCCTGAAAAACCCATTCTTTATTAAGGGCATCTCTAAAAATTAGCTATTTAAAAGAAATCGAATATTGCACAAGGATTTCTTAAATCGGTGGCACGGGCTTTCCAACCCGTGCAGACAGGCTGGAAAGCCTGTCCCACTAAAACAAAGTCGCTTCCTTGAATTGACGATCAGGTGCATTCAGTCAATTTCTTTTCTAGAGATGCCCTTAATAACATTTTAGATTCGTGTATTCGATCAAAAACCGAGTAATAATTAGCAACTCCGAAAAAAA
>JAJFIL010000118.1 GCA_021774965.1 Alphaproteobacteria bacterium | reverse complement strand
GGACTTCATCAAAGCCCACCCCAGTCAACTGTTCGGGACAAAGAAGCGCGAGGCGGGACCATGCTTGCGGTCGGTCCTTCAAGACCCGTGGGGGAAACGGTCCCCGCCAGCGCACGGGCCAAATCACGGCCCGTGCGCACAACATAACCACAAACAAACCCGACAAGGGGGGAAGGGACTACATAAGCAAGTTTTGCAAAGCACCTCCCCCTTTCACGGGGGAGGTCGGAGCGTAAGCGACGGGTGGGGGTGACAAAAACTAAGCCCGGTCAATCATTGCATTCAAGCGGTCCAGATAGATGATCCAGGCTTTGCGACCCTGCACCGAGAGTTTCAGCGTGGTCTTGGGTTTACGTCCCACGAAAGTTTTTGTCGCACTCACATATCCAGCATCTTCGAGCTTTCTGAGGTGTACGGATAAATTTCCGTCCGTTGCTCCCGTCTCTTGTTTGAGAGAGGTGAAATCCGTTGATGCCACAGAACTCAAGTAAGCCATGATGGCCAGGCGCAAGCGTCCATGGATGACCCCGTCGATGGATTTGTGATCGAACTCAGCCATTGCGGCGCATCATCAGCAAAACTCCGGGAAGGCCGACGGTAAGCGAGGTTCCCATTGCCGCGATAAGATAAAGCTGTGGGTGCCCGAGCATGAAAATGTAAAGCGCGGAAAAGGCAAAGGCGACCAGCGCAAACAGCCGCAGCCATTTTTGGCCGGAGACGGCAGCACTTGTGGCAAAGGCAATGCCGTAAACCCCGGTTCCCACTGCAACCAGCAGATCAAACATGTGTGGACCCAGAGGATTTGTCATCTGACGTGCCACAACGGCAAAGGCAAAAATCGTAAGGAAGAGCCCGGCGGCCATCCAGACGGCGCCATTGGCCCGACTGGCGTGAGTGGTCGTTCCGCCCTTGGCCCGCGCCCGTCCGATCAGCACAAAGGTGCCGGTCCAGCCTATCAGCACGGCGGCGAACCAGAGGGTGAGATAGCTCCAACCCACCTGAAACATCAGCCCGGCGGCAATAGCCCAATGGGCGATGAGAGCTGCAGCCCCGATCAAGCCCCACCATAGCAGGATCGCACCCCCGCCAAGGGGTCCGCCCGCGCCTTTTTCAGCCATTTCCCGCACATAGGCGAGGTCATCTTGAGTTGTCATGACTTCCTCCGATTGCTTAGTACAAAGTACTTTAAAATGTAAAGTATCTTGTTTGAGGTGGAATGTCAAGTTGGGCGGGAAAGGGGTGGCAGGTTTCGAGGTCGATCAAGGATCTGGAGCCAGCTGCAAATCTGCTCCTTGACGACTTCATCCTTCACGCCACTTCATAGAATCCAAACCCAAAAGGCTGAAGGGTGAGCGCCTTATCCAACTGATCACTACAGCCTTCGCCCATCAGCTTTGTGCCACCAAGTGCGTCTGGAACGTGCAGGATCTGAACCTCAGAGGTGAGATTGATTGCTGCCAGGATCTTTTGCCCCTCGGTTTCTCGCAATATCAAGAGGCAATCTTTCGGTGCATCGAAGAATGTGCTCTCACCGCGCCGCAAAGCAGGTTGGGCTTGTCGCCACCTCAAAAGATCACGGGTTCGCCTCAGAACTGAATTGGCATTGGTTTCCTGTGTTGCCACAGCACGGCCCAAATGGGTCTGCGAAATAGGGAGCCACGGGGTGCCATCACCGAAGCCAGCATTGGTTTGCGCAGCATCCCAGACCATAGGCGTGCGGCAACCATCGCGGCCCACGGGGTCGCGGCGCGCTTCAGGGGGGATGGGGGCCTCGGTCAAGCCCAGTTCCTCACCCTGATAAAAGAAAATCGTCCCGGGTAGGGCAAAGAGCGCGGCATTGAGCGCAACAGCGAAGTCATCAGAGACAGGCTCGCCGGGTTGCTTGCCGGACATACGGCTTACAGCCCGCACCACATCGTGGTTGGAGAACGTCCAGGAGGGCCAGCCCTTTGGTGAGCGTTGCTGAAAATCCTCGATGATGGGGCGAATGTGGCGAGGGCGGATGTGGGTGTCCAGCAAGGCAAAGGAATAACAGGTGTGAAGCGGCCCAGGCTCGGAAGTATATTCATCCATGATCTTTAGTGGATCATCATGGCCCACTTCGCCCACCATCATGGTTGGGCCGAACTCATTCGTCAGCGCCCGAAGCCGCCGAAGAAAGCCAAGCGTTTCGGGGCGAGACTTATCGTAGATGTGTTGCTGCATGGAATAGGGATTGTAGGGATGAAAGGTTGGATCACTTTCATCTTTGGGCGGATTATTGCGAAGCTTGGCGTCGTGCGTAAAGAAGTTACAGACATCGAGGCGAAATCCCGCCACCCCGCGTTCCAGCCAGAACCTTGCAGCCTCCAGCAATGCATCTTGCACTTGAGGGCAGTGAAAGTTGAGGTCGGGTTGGCTCTTCAGGAAGTTGTGCAAATAGTATTGTTGCCGCCGGGGCTCCCATTCCCAGGCGCCGCCGCCGAAGATTGAGAGCCAATTGTTGGGCGGCGAGCCATCGGGCTTGGCATCAGCCCAGACGTACCAATCAGCCTTTGGGTTATCTTGTGAGGACCGGGAGGTTTGAAACCAGCCATGATTGCTGGAGGTATGGGACATCACTTGGTCGATGATAACTTTTAGATTGAGCTCATTGGCGCGCTTAATAAGGGCATCGAAATCAGCCAAAGTGCCAAAGAGCGGGTCCACATCAGTATAGTCCGCCACGTCATAACCATAGTCCCGCATGGGAGAGGTGAAAAACGGCGAGATCCAGATGCCATCAACGCCCAGGGAAGCTACATGGTCCAGCTTTTCCGTAATCCCCGGAAGATCGCCCACCCCATCGCTGTTTGAATCGCGAAAACTGCGGGGGTAGATCTGATAGATCACCGCTTCCTTCCACCACTCGCTCACAGGCATTTCCTCTCAAGGCTTCTGGCTGCTTGGTCAATACTCGCTGCGAAGAGAGGCTAGCGATTCGAGCCGCTTATGGGGAGGGAGGCAGCAAGGAAATTGCGCCTCTGTTGGGATAAGAAGGCTGCAGAGATGAAAGATGCCTGTGCATAACTTCGTCGTAGCGGCTCTCAAGTGAGCTAGCTGGTGAAACTTCCCCAACGTCACCCGTGACGTGGTGGCAAGGAGGGTCTAAGGTCGCTTCTGAACTGACAATTGATCATCGCCCGATCCGGGCTGTGGTGATCATCGCCCAATCGGGGCTGTGGTAATCAGAGCCTTCTGCGGCAAATGGAGATACCCATGGATTTCGAACATTCCGATAAAGCCAAACAGTGGATCGAACGGGTCGAGGCGTTCATGGACGCTCATGTCTACCCCAATGAAGATACCTACAATCGTCAGATGGACGATTTCGGCGACAATCGCTGGCAGGTGCCGCAAATCATTGAAGACCTGAAGGTCAAGGCCAAGGAAGCCGGTCTGTGGAACATGTTCCTGCCGGAAGACGAAGGCGGGGCAGGCCTTTCCAATGTTGAATATGCACCCTTGTCTGAGATTATGGGCGGGGTTGGGTTCGCGTCTGAGGTTTTCAACTGCTCTGCGCCGGACACTGGCAACATGGAAGTGCTCGCCCGCTACGGCTCAAAGGAGCAACAGGAAAAGTGGATGAAGCCTTTGTTGGAAGGCACCATGCGTTCGGCCTTTTTGATGACCGAGCCTGCCGTCGCTTCTTCCGACGCCACAAACATTGAGACCAGCATTCGTCGCGATGGAGATCACTATGTGATTAACGGGCGCAAGTGGTGGTCGTCAGGGGTGGGTGATCCGCGCTGTAAGATCTACATCGTCATGGGCAAGACCGATCCGGATGCGAGTGTTTACACCCAGCAGAGCCAAATCCTTGTGCCGTCGGATGCGCCGGGCGTTAAAGTCCTCCGTATGCTGCCGGTCTTTGGCTATGATGATGCACCGCACGGCCATGCGGAAGTTTTGATGGAAAATGTTCGGGTGCCTGTGGAAAATCTCATCCTTGGCGAAGGTCGCGGCTTTGAGATTGCTCAAGGCCGCCTCGGCCCTGGCCGTATTCACCACTGCATGCGCACCATCGGGGTTGCGGAACGGGCGCTGGATAAAATGTGCAAACGCCTTCTGACCCGGGAAGCCTTTGGCAAAAAGATTGCTGAACATTCCGTCTGGGAAGAGCGCATCGCACGGGCGCGCATCGATATTGAAAGCTCTCGTCTTCTGTGCCTGAAGGCTGCCTATATGATGGACACAGTAGGCAACAAGGTTGCACGTCAGGAGATCGCCATGATCAAGGTCCAGGCACCTTTGATGGCGCTGAAGATCATTGATGACGCGATCCAGGCTCATGGTGGTGGTGGTGTGACCTCTGATTACGGTCTTGCCCGCACCTACGCCAGCATGCGCACCTTGCGTCTGGCAGATGGGCCCGATGAAGTTCACAACCGCACCATCGCGCGGCTGGAGTTCAAGAAGCACCTGAATGAGCTGGCCCAACGTAGCGACGGGTAACCAACGCGATCTAAATCAACGGAGTAACGGCAATGGCTGAGTTTGATTACACGGCGGTTGCCGACATGGCTGCCTATACAGATGATAAGAAGCTCCATGAGCTTTTCACTCATATGCGGGCCCATGATCCCGTGACCTGGGTGGAGCCGGAAGGCTTCATCCCGTTCTGGTCTATTGCCAAACATGCCGACATTCTGGAGATCGAGCGTCAGAAGGACATCTTCATCAATGAGCCGCGCACTGTGTTGCTCAATGACGAAGGCACGCAGTTCTTTATCGACACGGTCGGCACGCACAATCCGGTGCGCTCTCTCGTGCAGATGGATGATCCGGATCACGTGAAATATCGTGCGCTGGCGCAGGCATTCTTCATGCCGAAATCCTTGCGCAGTTTCGAGCCCAAGGTCGATGAGATCGCGGCCAATTTCATCAGGCGTCTTGAAGGCAAGACCGAATGTGATTTCGTGAAAGATCTCGCGGTCTGGTATCCGCTGCATGTGGTGATGATG
>JAJFIL010000117.1 GCA_021774965.1 Alphaproteobacteria bacterium | reverse complement strand
GAATGGTGGGCCTAACGGGCAGTCACAAAGAATTGGAAAAGGCATATGCAGCTTTTCAGGTGCAGAAATCGTTGGTGTTTGTCGATCCGGATTCCGGGCCGATCTACTCCCACGGTTCTTTCATCTATCTCCTAGCACCCGACGGTGCATTCAAAACGCTTTTGCCACCCATCGTGAGCGCCGAGCGGATAGCAAAGGTGGTGATGAAATATATGAAGCAGTGAACGAGCTATCACAATTATTCCTCAAGGTGAATGTCTCCTTCTGGACCAAAGCCGAAGTTCAGTATTGGTTTTGTGATATCGGTTCGTGATGGAGAAGCAGACGTCGAACGGGCAGATCATAGCGTCTGCCAATGACCCGTCACGACGATGGAGCGTCCACGCGAATTCTTCCGCACTTAGGGGTATCGCGTCAGCATTCCCAGTTCGTTCGACGAACGACTGAAGCTCAATCTGACGTGCCTCAAGGTGCCGGTTACGTGGGTGGGCTCAGAACAGACGCGTTTGGTTCTGGAGAATTGTGCGCTCAGATCTCTGGCTCAATGCCCCCTATTTGCCCCCTAGAGGCACTCAGAGTAAGAGTAAAAACAACATAACTCTTTGATTTTACTGGTGCCGACAGAGAGACTTGAACTCCCAACCCCCTGATTACAAAACAAATAGCTTACTAACGAAATCAATGGCTATTCTGACTCTTCGCCCCATTGAGCCGCTTAGAGGCATCAAATACTTAGATTGGAAGTCAGAACGGAGCATTGGGCTGAAGTGGAGTATCACGTCATCAATCAGTGGCTCCGGCAGTACAATCATATCCGACCACATCAGGCGCTTTGCATGCGACCGCCGGTGCTGGAAACTCTACTCAAAAATGGCACATGTTTTTGGGGCAGGACAAACTCAGCCTCCATCTGGAACTGGATCGCTGAACCATCGCCAATCGATTGTACTTCTTTGCTCGTTTGACAAAGAAAGACGTACAGCCTGCGTTCTCGTCAAGATGGTTCCGTCCATTATTGCCCCGTAAAATACACAATGCTTAAATCTGGAGTGTCTTAGATCAGTTCTAGTCAGGTCTGAGTTCGAAAAAGTTACAGTATAGAAATTCGAACTACGACCATCGCACAAGCTAAGATCAGACAGGCCGAAATCGATTGCAACGAATTCGTTCCAACACAGATTTGACTCGCTCGAATTTGTGTTCTTGATGGATACTTTCGACAAATCACTTCGACCGAAAAATGTCCTAGGCAGTGTCAAGTTCGACATATCCAGTTCGTCGTTCAATGATGATTTGAAAAAGGATACACCGAGTGGTTCTAAGTCGTCGTGCCTGGGCATTCGACTCGGCATTGGTAGTTCGGACCCATCGATAAATCCGAGTTTTTGCAGTCGTTCACAGCTTGCTGCGCAAGTAAGTCGGTCCAACATTTTAATATTTACCCCCGTTTACCACCGAAGGCGCTTCGATCGTTAGGCACAATTTCAAAAGAGGAAACAGCATATGAGTGTGGCCACACCTAACATGAGGCCTGACGTTCATTCTGCAAGAGTTTAGCATCAAATCGGTCATCAGGAGTCATCGTGATCCCTGCATGAAGGCACGAACGCGCCCAATGCAGAACACTCAGTGGAGATTAAGAATGGGTTACGACATTCACGTGACACGGAAAGGCGCTTGACACGATCGGTTGTTGCAACGAGCCTGAAAATGGGGACGACGGATTTACATCTTTCTGCACGGTTAATTTCGACACCATTCAACAGGGAACGGACAGGGAGCCTGATGTCGTATCTGAAGAATGTGGTCGCTAACTACCTGATTTGGAGAAGTTTTCGACTTCAACCGACGCTGCGGCGTCTTGGCAATCTTGATCTACATCAAATCCCAGGCGCAGACCGGTCCCTATCAATGCGCAACATGTTTTTCACATCTCAATCGATCATAACCATGCCTATTGTAAAAGGCTTTATCCAAACAATCGTTATGATCGTTGCGCTTTTGCCGCATCTTGTTGAGCCCGTTGCGGCGGAGACGATCGGGCTCACAAAAGCTCTTGAGAAAGTCGTTCCCGGTGATCTTCTGGCCAAAGCTGACGGCTTCGGTGCTGTTCTTGCGGGTTACCCGATAGCGCCGATACTTGAGGGCAACAAGGTTGTCGGACACGCGTTTCTAAACAAGGACTTTTCCGGAACGATAGGCTACTCCGGCAAGCCGATCGTTGTGCTTATTGCTCTCGACCTCGATGGTAATATTTCGGGTGCGCGGCTCGTTGAGCATGCGGAACCGATTGTCCTGGCCGGCATCCCGGAAAAGAAAATTATTGAATTCATTGATGCTTATAAGTCTTTGAATATCCCGAAACTAGCGGCCACTTCATCAAGCAGCCCACCACCTGCCGATATCGTTTCCGGCGCGACAGTTACGGTTATGGTGATCGACGACTCCATAAAGCGCGCGTCCATTCGTGCTGCCCGGGCACTATCAATCGGTGGTCTGACTTCTGAAAAAACGGCCCGTGTGACCATAATTAAATCGGTCGATACCTCGTTTGATGATGTCGTAGATTGGCAAACACTTTTCGGCAACGGGTCCGTTCGCCGGCTGAGGCTGACGGTGGGTGATGTCAATGAGACATTCGACCAGACCGGCAATGAAAAAGCCATTGCGCGGCCAGAAGCCGGCGCACCGGAAGAAACCTTCATCGATCTTTATGCCGCCTCGCTCAGTGTTCCAGGCGTCGCACGTAGCCTTTTAGGAAAAGCGGAATACGAGAATTTAAAGCGGCGGCTGAAGCCTGGTCGCGATGCTTTCCTGATCATGGGAAACGGCCGGTATTCGTTCAAGGGCTCGGGTTATGTGCGAGGCGGTATTTTTGACCGCATTCAGGTCATTCAGGGGGAGAATTCACTGCGCTTTCGCGACAGAGGCCACAAACGTCTGGCTGATGTTCTCGCTGCTGGTGCGCCACGTTTTAAAGAAGTCGCGTTGTTTACAACACCTAAGGAGGCCAGCTTCGATCCAGCTGAGCCATGGCGGTTACAATTGCTTGTGAGCCGGGCGGTCGGCGCGCTTAAGAAGGTCTTTATAACTTACGACCTTTCATACCAGCTGCCGAAAAAATATATTCACGTCGAGAAAATAGCTGCGGCACCGATTCCCTCAAGCGCGGTAGCTGCGCCTGCTGTGACACCAAGCCTCGTCGATGACGAAACTGCCAGAACCGAGCTGTGGATGCGGATCTGGGAGCAAAAAACCGGTAAGATCATCATCCTCACGCTTTCGATTGTCCTTCTCACAATCATTTTCTTTTTCCAAGACTACCTTACACTCAGCACGATCTGGACGGACCGCATTCGGACCGGGTTCTTAATTTTCACGTTGTTTTGGATTGGGTTTTACGCGCAGGCGCAACTCTCGATCGTCAACGTATTCGTTTTCGTCAACGCAGTGATGGGAACATTCCGTTGGGAGTACTTCCTGATGGAACCATTGATTTTCATTTTGTGGTGTTCGGTCGCCACGTCGCTGATTTTCTGGGGGCGCGGCGCCTATTGTGGCTGGCTTTGCCCATTCGGCGCGCTGCAAGAACTCCTAAACAAAATCGCCAAGTGGGCAAACATTCGCCAACTCGCCCTACCCTGGGGACTGCATGAACGGCTTTGGCCCGTCAAATACATTATTTTCTTAGGTCTTTTGGGCGTCTCATTGTCCTCAATCGCATACGCTGAGCGACTCGCCGAAGTTGAACCGTTTAAAACCGTAATCATTCTCAAGTTCATGCGCGAGTGGCCCTACCTCATGTTTGCGGTTGCCGTCCTCATTCCCTGCCTGTTTATCGAGCGCTTCTATTGCCGTTATCTGTGCCCGCTCGGTGCCGCACTCGCGATACCGGGCCGACTGGCGATGTTCCATTGGCTGAAGCGCTACCGTAACTGCGGTGACCCCTGTCATCTGTGCGCGCGTGATTGCCCAGTTCAGGCTATCGACCCGCTTGGTGACATAAATCCCAACGAGTGCATCCACTGTCTGAACTGCCAGCAGATGTATAACAACAAGCACGTCTGTCCGGTTGTCATCAACAAGCTAGCCAAAGCCAAAAAGAACGTAGTGTTCGAGAAGGCCCCGAAGGCGATGGCGAAGGGACAGGCAGACCCGGCGTCGAAGACTAAGCCGAACCTCAATGCACCCCAAGGCATACAAGAAACCGAAACATTATTTCGAAGGCCAAGACGACTTGGCCGATCACGATCGATCGAATAGTCGCCATTCAACTCAAGTGCCGTTCGCGCGGCACAACACCGAAAAGGAAACCCAAGATGACCGATACAAAAAAAACCGGCGTATCGCGCAGAGGAATAATCAGCGGTACGGCGGCTGCCGTTGGTGGTGCAGCGTTAGTCTCTCAAACCGGAATTCCATCGATGAAGGCGCACGCTGCCGGGCCGAAAGCAAATGTCGAACCAGGCGACCTTGATGACTATTATGGTTTCTGGAGCGGTGGCCAGTCCGGTGAAATTCGAATAATGGGCATACCCTCAATGCGCGAACTAATGCGCATTCCCATTTTCAACACGTGCAGCGCCACGGGCTGGGGAATAACAAACGAAAGCCGAAAGATCCTAACTGAAAACATGCTGCCCCACGAGAAGGTGTTTTGGAAAGACAAGGGCGGATTGCCGCTAAACGGTGACGCTCACCATCCGCACATGTCTTTTAACAAGGGGACGTATGACGGCCGTTATTTATGGATCAACGACAAAGCCAACACTCGCGTTGCTCGTATTCGTTGCGACATCATGAAAGTCGACAAGGTCATATCAATCCCAAACGCCTCTGATATTCACGGGCTTCGACCACAGAAATTTCCTCGCACCGGTTACATATTCGCTAATGGCGAGCACAGGATTCCTGTACCGAACGATGGCTCAGTGCTCGATGACCCCGAAAAATATCATGCGATCTTCTCAGGGATTGACGGTGACACAATGAAGGTTGCCTGGCAGGTGATGGTCGACGGCAATCTCGACAACGTGGATGCCGATTACCAGGGCAAGTATGCGGTCTCGTCCTGTTACAATTCAGAAGGTGGCGTCACTCTCGCAGAGATGACATCGTCGGAGCAAGATTGGGCTGTGGTGTTTGACATCAAGGCCATTGAGGCCGGAGTCAAGGCGGGCGACTTCAAGACTTATGAAGGCGATGTTCCTGTTCTTGATGGCCGCAAGGGTTCCAAGTACACGCGCTACATTCCGATTTCGAACAGCCCTCACGGGGTTAATACCGCACCAGACGGAATTCACATTGTCATCAACGGCAAGTTGTCACCGACGGTTTCCGTTCTGGACGTGAGAAAGTTCCCCGATATGTTCGCGGATAAAATCAAACCGCGCGACGCGGTCGTTGCCGAGCCGGAACTTGGACTTGGACCGCTGCATACCGCTTTCGACGGTGACGGAAACTGCTTCACAACTCTGTTTCTCGATAGTCAGGTCTGCAAATGGAATCTCGATAAGGCAAAGCAGCAATTTGGCGGCAAGAAAATCGATCCGATATTGCAAAAGCTGGATGTCCATTATCAACCGGGTCACAACCATACGACGATGGGCGAATCCCTCGACGCCGATGGAAAATGGCTGGTCTCATTGAACAAGTTCTCCAAGGACCGCTATATCAATGTGGGACCGCTAAAACCGGAAAATGACCAGCTGATCGACATCTCGGGCGATACGATGAAGCTTGTTCATGACGGGCCCACATTT
>JAJFIL010000116.1 GCA_021774965.1 Alphaproteobacteria bacterium | reverse complement strand
GCCACATCCGGCATGTCTTCGGACTCCACCACCGGATAGCCCATCAGGGTTGCTGGCTGGCCCGCCGCGATACCCGGTTGCCAGATGTAGTTGCCGTCGGCATCCTTCATCTTACGGATGGTGCCTTGGGTGGAGCGGTTCATGACCCACTTCGCGTTTGAGCGATAGCCTTGCTTGGGGGTGTAGATGAGATCGATCAAATCATCGGACGGATTGGAGGCGTCGAACGCCCCGTCCGTGCCGGTGGCAACGTACCCGACCTTGCCCCAGATGTAAGACCCGTTGGCGACCTTGTCGTAGGACAGGAACCCGCGAGGACGTGCCACACCGTCGCCGTTCACAAAGGCAGAGCCTTCCTGTTCAGCAAAGACGGTTTGGACTTCGTCGGCGATCCAGGCTTCCAGATCCACATAGCCATCGTCCAGCAAGCTTTGGGTCGCGGCCGGCATGGCATAAAGTTCCATGGCCGGAAACTCCATGAGCGAGAGCGTCGGCGTGGAGGTTTCAGGGCGCGTTGCGTTATCCGCAACCCAGCCCGTGGTCGCCCCGCCTTGGCTCATGGCTTTCTTGAAGCTGCCTGATCCGATCTTCCGCACCGAGGCGATAGAGCGAATGGGAGAGGCTTCAGAGAGAAGCTTGTCGATGGTTTTCTCAATTTCTTCAGGCACCACATAGCCGCCTTCAGGGTCCGAGCCGCCGGAAAGCGCTTTGCTTTCCAGGGTATGCAACGCCCCGTCATCGCCCTTGCGCATATAGGCGTTCCAGGCTGATTTGTGTTCAGAGACCGGCACCGCACCGTTTTCCAGGCCCAATGAAGGTCGGGCCGAATCAATCAACGCGCGATCCAGATTTTTCTTTTGTAAATCGAGGCTTGTGTTGATTCGCTCAACTTTTTCCTCAAGCAGGGAATCAGCTGAAGGACGCCGTTCCAGCTCGTCAAGGCGCTCGTCATTGGAGGCTTTGAAATGCTCAAACGCATTCATGAAATCATCAAGGGCCGCTTTGACCTCGGGGGTTACCGAAGCACTGCCAGCCCCCGCCGCATAGGCAGCGCGAGTTGTCGTAGACATATAGGTTCTCCTATTGGAATGGACTGAGGCGGAGTGCTGCTCAGTTTACAAAACGCGAAGCTGCATCACGCAAAGCATCGCTCATGGTTCCACTGTTGGGTGTGGCGGACCCTGTCTCTCTTGGCGCTTCTCCGCCGCTTAGCCGGGTCACACGTGCCCCCGCAAGAAGAGGAAAAGTGACAAGAGAAATCTCCCAAAGATCAATATCGAAAAGCGTGCGGCCCTTCGGCGCCGCCGTTTTGCCCGCCCGCACGGTCTTGTAGCCAATGGACAGGCCATCGATGGCCCCTTCCCGCATCAGCGCCCAGACCTCAGCTGCTCGCGGACTTTCAAGGATCAATCGCCCGCGAACGAACAGCCCTCGCGTGTCTTCGAAAATCTCTTCCCAGATGCCGATGGGCTCTTCGGCCTTGTGCTGGTGGAGCAGGCGTACATCACTCACCTGCTTGGTGCGGAGCGAGCGGCGGAAGGCACCCGACTTGACCACGTCGCCGGACCGGTCGCGCAAATTGAACAGAGAGGCATAGCCTTCAAAACGTCCATCATCATCGAGAGCGCAAGTGGCACAACAGGCACTATTCATTCATTATCTCCATTATCGAAATCTTGCCGATCCAGCTTGCGCTCGATCCGATCAAGCGTGTCTCGGGCAAAGCCGATCTGTTCTTCCACTCGCACCAGACGCTCGGTCATGTTGCGGCTGACCAAGGCTTGATCTTCGAGCTGACGAATGCGTTCTCCGGCCGCCCCGGCCCAGATCAGCCCCGCGCCGGATTGAACCGCGATGGCCAGGATCAGCGCCATGGGCAAGCGCTTATCTAGGTGCCAATCGGGATAGCTGGCTGGTGGAGTTGTTTGAGTCATTCGTTCTTTCATTTTGCCCTCCCCCCCACCTTGGTCCTCCCCCTCCAGGGGGGAGGAGACGAAAGGCGCGCCCTCCTCACCTCCCTCTCGATGCGGAAGGTCAGCGAGGACAACGAGCCGGGCGGGGGTGAAGGGATCTCTCATTTTGCTTGGCAGTTCGATTTGTTTCTGCGTAGATCAGACACGTTCATCCAACAGAGATCTCGCCCCGTGTCCCCAACCATCCTCGCTCTTGTGTTACTTGCTGCAGCTCTCCACGCCGGATGGAATGCGCTGATCAAGATCAATGGCGACCGGCTGGTGGCCATGGCGATCCTGGCGGGCTCCACGGCGCTGATCACCAGTGTGATGTTGCCGTTTGTGGCTGTGCCTATTGCGGAGGCCTGGCCTTATCTGATTGCCACCTCGTTCATTCATTTGGGCTACATGGGATTTTTAGTGCTCGCCTATGGCCAAGGCGATTTCGGACAGGTCTATCCCATCGCCCGGGGCACAGCGCCCTTGCTCACCGCTCTCATCGCATCGTTTTTTCTGGGTGAGTACCTAGCTCCCAGCCAGTGGATCGCCATCGCGCTGATCACCGGAGGCATTGTCTCTCTTGCGGTGCACGGCATTGGCTCGATCACCCATAATCTCAAGGGCGTCGGCTATGCGCTGGCTACCGCCTGTTTCATCGCGACCTACACGGTGGTGGATGCCACCGGTGCGCGGATCTCCGGAGACGTGCACAGCTACACTCTATGGCTTTTCTTCCTTCACGGCTTTCCGCTGTTTGCACTTGTGGCCTGGCGACGCGGCAAAGACCTTTGGCCATCTGTTCGCGCAAACTGGAAAGGCGGGGCCATCGGCGGGGCCATGTCACTGGTGGCCTACTGGATCGTCCTTTGGGCCATGACCCTTGGGACCATCGCCCCGGTCGCTGCCCTGCGCGAGACAAGCGTGATCTTTGCCGCCGTCATCGCCGCCACATTCCTCAAAGAAGGTTTCGGCTGGCCGCGTATTGTCGCCGCCTGCGTGGTGGCCGTTGGTGTTTATGTACTGGCGACGGTTTGAAGTTCTACCGACAACCAATTGAAAACCGAATAGCACTGGCACCCTGAACACGAATGGAACCATCACATGTCCTGTTGGCCCGGCAAGTACTTGTTACTTGTGCGCTCACGCCATTTGAGCCCCGGCCGGCGCTGAACGTACCCGGATATGAGCTAGCGCATCGATCACGCACGTCAGTAATGATTGAACTTACGTCACCTGATTGATAGGACGCCGGAAACGACCTTTCCAGCTCGCGCCAACTGCTTGCCTCACCGTAGGCGGCAAGCGCTACTCCCATTGATCCAAGTAGTGCAGCCAGAATAGTCAAACTCAACACGCGGCCCATGTTCACCTCCGTTTGATCAAGGTGTCGTCGTACAACCACCTCACACCAAACTCTACCCCGGCTTGCATTAACTGTCAATGCCACTATTGGTTACTCCCTCCCAGTGCGGCGCCCAGCTGATCTTCTTCTTCTGCCCCATAGCCCACAGCTTCGCGTTTTTCATTGCGGCTGAGGAAGGATGCCCCATCCACACGGGACCAGAGGGCTTCGCGTTCCACGGTCAATGCTTCCACGCCATCGAGATCCACGCCAAGGCGTAGCCCTTCACTACCTTCTGATCCAAAATCTGGTCCCAGCCAGTTGGTCAGTGCCTCCAGCGTACGCCGCACCAAGGGCAGCACCGTGGCGCGCCAGAAGGCCAGGTTGGCCTCACGATAGTTCGAGTACGTATTATCCCCCGGGATACCGAGGAGCATGGGCGGCACCCCGAAAGCCAGCGCAATCTCTCGCGCTGCTGCATTTCGTGCGTCAAGGAACTGCAAGTCCGAGGGGGAGAAAGAAAGCGACTGCCATTCCAGCCCCCCTTCCAGCAGCAATGGCCGCCCTGCGTTCTTGGCCCCCTGATAGTTTGTTTCAAGTTCTGACTTCAGACGATCAAATTGATCCGCTGTCAGGTTCGGCGCACCATCCACACCACGATAAACCAGCGCGCCGGAAGGCCGTGCGGCATTATCCAGTAATGCTTTCAGCCACGCACCGCCCTGATTGTAGATATCGATGGCGGGCGCTGCCGCCTCAATGGCGCTGTGACCATAATGATCATCAATTGGGTTGAAAGTCTTAAGATGCAAGATGGGCGAGTTCAGGCCATCGCTTCCAACCTTGAACCTATGTGACCGTCCGTCAACGGAGTACTCAAACCCCGTCGGCCAACCGCGAGGCCCCGGGATCACCTTCATCCGGTCGGGGCGGAGCACATAAAGCTCTTTAACCTCGTCCCCTGCCTTGACGGCCTCAAGGTAAGCGTTCCCTGCAATATGCAGATGGCTGTAAGCAGTGCTCAGGAGGTCCTGGCCTGCCTGAAGCGGATTGGGTTTTTTGAGCAGTTCCAATAGAGGATGCGTGGCCAGCTCCCGTTCGCCTTCGTACAAGACAAGCGGAATAGACGCCGCCGCATCAGCTATGGCCCGCACGCAACGAAACGCGATGGGGTTCGCCGCATAGCCTTCCTTTGCCAGAGACGTATAATTGCGCGGGGTCCAGCGCG
This sequence comes from Alphaproteobacteria bacterium, assembly GCA_021774965.1. GTDB lineage: Bacteria > Pseudomonadota > Alphaproteobacteria > JAJFIK01 > JAJFIK01 > JAJFIK01. Next base: position 1,166 of record JAJFIL010000116.1, on the reverse strand, counting down.
GCGCGCCTGTCATGTGCAGCGAGATCATGCCCGATGTGGCGCTGGCTTTTTGCTCAGGCACATTGGCGTTGTTGCGAAATCTGTCCAGAAACTCAGCGATCATCTCTTCTCACCCAAATTGTCACTTAGTTGAAATTGCGAATGCGGGGCTCCCCGCCCTCGCCGGTCAACATCAAATCTGTCAGCGCCCAGACAAGGGCATCCAGCCTGTCAGGGCTTTTCGTGTTTGCGCGGCCACGTCCGCCGCCGGTAAAGCTGCACATCTGGTCTTCCAACTCAGGATGCGCGCCCACGTGAACCACGCGGCCTCGCTCATAAAGCGCAGCAATGGGTTCAGCCCGCAGGATCTTGCCGCGAGTGGCGCGCACCAACTTCAGAGGAAGATTCTTGTCGATCTGCTCCAGCACCGCACGAACCATCTCCCCGCCCTGGTTCACTTCCGCGACTAAACGGTCCGCCTGAAGCTCTTCCATCAGTTTGATGGCTTGGCTCGCCCAGCCAGTTGGTCCTAGTCCTTGTACGGAGCGATCCGCCAGCACATAGCCTCGCCCGCCCCCATCAACACCAGCGGCAACAATGCCGCATTCATCGGCGCGGGGTCCTGAAGTCACCGGCGGATCGACGCCGATGACGATGCGCGCCAGATCCGGCGCAATACTCACGCGGGCTTGCTCGATAATCTCTCTGGACCACAGGGCGCCGGGAATTTCCTCAATCAGCTCGCCATCCAGCTCCTGCCGCCCCAGGTGCGTGCCTTCATAACGGTGGATCACCGCATCAAAGAACGCATTCGCCAGATTGGCGCGGTTGGCATGGGTGCTGGCGCGGGTGATCGCGGTGTTCGGATCCGCCATCAAGCGTTTCAGTGCAGGCGTTGGTCGCGGCGTGGTGGTCACCACCTGCCGGGGCCGCGCGCCCAGGCGCAGGCCGAACTGCAGCATGTCATAGGTTTCTTCCGCATAGGCATATTTCGCAAACTCATCCAGCCACGCCGCATCGTGCTGGGGCCCGCGTAACGCTTCGGGGTCTTCGGCAGAAAACAAAGTCGCCTTTGCACGCCAGTACTATAACGACACGGTCAACGGCCTGAACACGAAGGTTGAATCTTTTCCTTCTAACATCATTGCAGGCATGTTTGGTTTCAAGCAGGCGAACTTCTTCGAAGT
>JAJFIL010000115.1 GCA_021774965.1 Alphaproteobacteria bacterium | reverse complement strand
CCCATTCAGGTTTGGTGACTGACCCGTGATGTAGGAGGAAAGCGAGCACCGCCCCTCCGCCATCACGCACAGACCGCCAAAGGCAAAAACCTCCGTCTCCACATCGATCTCGGCATTGAGCTCCTTGATCTCTTCGATCATCAACACGCGGGGCAGGACCACACGCCGAACACCAAACCGCGAAGTGAAAAAGTTGATGGAGTCCGGGCTGCTGGCAGAGGCCTGCACAGAAAGATGGCGCCGCAGATCCGGATGTTTCTCGCTTGCGTAAGCCAGAAGCCCAATGTCAGCCAGGATGACCGCATCAACACCTAGGGCGGCGGCATCGTCCACGGCCTGAAGCCAGGGTTCGCGCGCACCGGCGTGGGGAAACGTGTTGATGGCAATGTAAAGTTCCTTGTTGTGGGCGTGGGCATACTCAAGCCCCTCGGCCATTTCGTCGCGACTGAAATTCAGCCCCGGGAAATTTCGCGCATTGGTCTCATCACGAAAGCCTGCGTAGACCACATCGGCCCCAGCATCCACGGCAGCGCGCAAAGCAGCGGGACTGCCGCCGGGGCAGACAAGTTCAAGTTTTGCGGTCATTCCACACGAACCTTCTTGCGGGCAAGACGGTGTTCCAGCTCATCAATGCGTGTCTGAAGCTCTTTCATGCGGCGCTTGTTGGCCAGAGAGCGCTTGTCCACCGTGCCAAGAAGCGAGGTGGAAAGGATCTCCGTCCGTTGCGCGAAATGCTGTGCCGCGCGTGTGGCTACACCACCTGCGTGGGCAGCAACAGGAGCAAGAGGCCCGAAGAGGGCCGCGAAATCTCGTGCCAGGTCGATGCCTTCTCCATCCACTGCATTGCGCAAGGCGAGAGCGGCCTCGGTATCCCCCTCCATGATGAGTGCGCGGGAAAAGAAAAGCGCATCCCCATCGACCCGGCCCTCCATCAAAGCGATGAGTTCTGCCAGAGGTCCGCGAATGGTCGTGTCCGCAACAACGTCTGTTTCGGGTTTAAGGGTTCTGATTTTTGGTTTTTCAAGTCTTGGTTCCAGCAGGAACGCGAAAGGAAGATCCGTGGGATCAATGAGAAATGTCTTGTCCGCATAGGTGCCCAGCCGTTCAAAAACGTGGCGGTGTTTGGCGTGCATGAGGCGCATAGCTGCCGACACTGCGGGACCCACCAGTAACTCAACACGTGGTGGCGCCAGTGCACCGGCTATGGTGGTCGCCGATAATCGCGGTGGCGATTTTGGATCAAAGATGTGACCGCCCCCTTTTTTTCCAACAGACTTCTTGCCGTTAAAGGGAAGGGGGGGCTCAGTCCATGACGTAAATCAATGGCAGAAGACCTCAGTTATAGGTCACCACGAGGAAGCTGTGGAGCTCGGCTCCGCCTGTATTGCGAACAGTGTGGGCGACGTCCGCGCGGTAATACGCACTGTCTCCTTCCGCAATCGTGGTTGTCGTCTCACCGGATTCCACCACGGCCTCGCCCTTGACCACGGTGAGGATTTCCCGCGTGCCATCAAAATGTGCGTCGCTTTCCAGGCTGGCCCCTGCCGTCAGACGCACTTCGTAGAATTCGATGTTCTTTTCTGTGTGCAGCGGAGAAAGCGTGCGAATGCGGCATTCCTCGTCCGCGCGAAACTGGGCCTTGGGGTCATCGCCGCGGATCACTTCGACATTGGGGCTTTCCCAGTCCTGATCCACCAATTCACCCACGGAGATGCCAAAGGCCCGCGCAATGCGAAAGGTGACCGCCAGGGTGGGATTGGCGCTACCGCGTTCGATTTGTGACAACATGGAGCGGCTGACACCAGACATGGTAGCCACCTGCTCCAGCGTCAGCTTGTGTTTCTGGCGCAGCTCCGCAACCCGCTTGCCGAGCTCACTACTTTCAAATCCACCTTCATTTTCAATGGGTTGGCTCATATTTGGTCTATAATTGCCTTCGTAGCTCGAATCCTGATTGACATTATAATGGAACTAGTTCCAATATCCAGGAAATACTTATCGCAACGGAAAACCATCATGAAAGCGCTTGTGAAAAGCAAAGCTGAGGTCGGCCTTTGGCTCGAAGATGTGCCGGAACCTGACGTCGGCATCAATGATGTGCTCATCAAAGTGCGCCGCACGGCGATCTGCGGCACGGACATGCATATCTATAATTGGGATAAGTGGGCGCAGGAAACGATCCCCGTTCCCATGGTGGTGGGCCACGAATTCGTCGGCGATATCGTTGCGGTTGGCGCCAACGTCAATGACTTTGAGATCGGCCAGCTGGTCTCCGGCGAGGGCCACGTGGTCTGTGGGCGTTGTCGAAACTGCATGGCGGGACGCCGTCACTTGTGTGCTTACACTTCGGGCATCGGTGTGAACCGTCCGGGCGCTTTTGCGGAATATGTAGTGCTGCCCATGTCAAATGTGTGGGTGCATCACGAAGGTATTGATCTGGATATCGCTTCCTTGTTCGACCCCTTGGGCAATGCCGTGCACAGCGCGCTGCAGTTTGATCTCTTGGGTGAAGATGTTCTCATCACCGGAGCCGGACCCATTGGGGCCATGGCGGCAGCGGTTTGCAAACACGCGGGGGCGCGCCATGTTGTGATTACCGATGTGATCCCTGAACGGCTGGAGCTGGCCAAGCGCCTGGGGGCTACCCGCATCGTGGATGTGCGCAACGAGAAACTCAAAGACGTGCAGGCCGAGCTGGGCATGGACGAAGGATTTGATGTGGGCCTTGAGATGTCCGGCAATCCCACCGCCTTCCGCGATCTCCTGGCCAACATGTGTCACGGTGGCAAGGTTTCCATTCTTGGCATCCCATCTGAAGAGATTGCCATCGACTGGAACGTGGTGGTTTTCAACATGCTCACGCTCAAGGGCATCTATGGTCGCGAAATGTATGAGACTTGGTATAAGATGTCAGTCATGATCCAGTCGGGGCTCGATATTGCGCCGATCATCACTCATCGCCTGGCTTTTACAGATTTTCAAAAAGGGTTCGACGCAATGAACTCCGGGGAAGCCAGCAAAGTTATTCTGTCCTGGGAATAATCAGTAGTCACTGTAAGTGGGGTTTGAAATGTACGGCGATATTCAAAAACATTTGAGCGCTGAGCTGGACGGCATCCGTGCCGACGGGCTTGAGAAGAATGAACGCGCCCTGACCACGGCCCAAGGGGCGATGATCGGTGTTGCCAATGGAGAGGATGGCAAAAAGGTTTTGAACCTCTGCGCCAATAACTATCTCGGTCTCGCTCAACATCCCGAAGTGAATACTGCGGCGGAACAAGGCTTAAGGGACTGGGGCTATGGTCTCGCCTCTGTGCGGTTCATTTGCGGTACGCAGACCTTGCACACGGATCTGGAAGAAAAGATCACCGCATTTCTCGGCACCGAAGATACGATCCTTTATCCCTCCTGCTTTGACGCCAACGGCGGATTGTTTGAGACCATCCTGGGGGCGGAAGATGCGGTCATCTCGGACGAGCTGAACCATGCCAGCATTATTGACGGGGTGCGCCTGTG
>JAJFIL010000114.1 GCA_021774965.1 Alphaproteobacteria bacterium | reverse complement strand
TCGCGTCTCCACTATCGCCATCGCCCAAGGCAACCTGACGATCAGCGTCACAGAAACACCGCAGGTCAGCCAACCCGCACCGTTCTCTGAAGGCGGCAATACAGAGGTCGTGGCCCGGTCCGACATTGAAGTAGATGACGGATCTGACAAGCGCCTTCAGGTGCTGGAAGAAAGCGTCACCCTGGAGGCCTTGGTCGAAGGGCTCAACGCCCTTGGCATTGGCCCGCGCGACATGATCTCCATTCTGCAGACCATCAAATCTGCCGGGGCCTTGCAGGCCGAACTGGTCGTACAATAAGGACCCGCGCGGATGACCGAAATTTCCTCAACACATGGTGCCGACCTCGCAGCCCTACATATGGGACAGCGTGGCCAATCCGCCGACGATACCATCGCCGCCTTAGCACGCGCCGCAAATGGCCCTGAAGGCTTTAATGTGGAATCTGCTCGTCAGGTCGCTGAGGAATTTGAAGGCACATTTATCTCCGCGCTGGTGGACACCATGTTCTCCGGCATTGAGACCGATGGGCCCTTTGGCGGCGGTCAGGCCGAAGGCATGTTCCGTTCCATGCTGAACCAGGAATACGCCAAGGTGATGACCGGCAGCGGTGGCCTGGGCCTTGCGGACAATATCCTCGACAGCATCATCCGCCTACAGACGGGCGGCAGCCTTGATGATCACACCCGCGCGACAACAGAAGTTCCCGAGGTGGATCGTGCCCAAGAGGTAGACGGAGAATAATCATGGCCCTTGCCGTAGACAGCCCCACGGACCGCGTTGAACAACTCATCATCCTGACGGAAAAACTCACCGATATCATCCTGATGGAAACCGGCTTGCTCAAAGAGCGCCGTCCTTCTGATCTGGGTGCGGTGCTGGACGAGAAAACCCGCCTCTCAAAAGTCTATGCCCGCGAGATGGCTCTGGTGAATAAGGATCGCTCCTTGCTGGAAGGTGCCAAAAAGGACCTGATGCAGCTTCTCAAGAAAGCTACAGCAAAGTTTCGCGATGCGCTGGGCGAATACCAGCGCCTGCTCACTTCTGCGCGCCAGGTTACCGAAGACATGGTCAAATCCATCGCCAGCGAAGTTGCCACCAAACGCAAACCCGTCATCGCCTACGGCAACAACGCCGCACTCAAACAAGGCGGCTCCGACCGCCCCACCGCGCTTACCTATAATGAAGTGATTTAGGGGGCTGCGGTCCCGCGCGCCTCGGCGTCCAGAAGTGCGAGGCCTGCGCCCACTGAGATAAACTCATCACCGCTGCTGATCTTGCCTGCGCCGAATCGGACTTCGAATTCTCTTCGGATGGCAGGCACGAACGATGTCCCGCCGGTCATGAACACCTTGCTGACATCATCGATACGGAAGTTGGAGGATGCAAACATCTCCTCCATGGTCTGAACGATGCGGCCCACATCTTCGGCGATCCAGGCTTCAAAATCTGCTCGCACGATGGTCTCATTGATCCGTAAGGGACCCGCTTCGAACGAGAATGAAACCTCATCGCGGGCAGAGAGCTGTGCCTTGGTCTCGCTCACTGCGCGATAGAGCTGATAGCCCAGCTCATGCTCGATGATATGTATCAACCGACCGATGGCTTCGGGGTCTTCTGCGGACTGTTTTATCTCATGAAGATCGGCAAGCGTGCGCCCGCCCTTGAGCATGGACATTTCGCTCCAGCTTTGAAAGCTGGTGTAGATATAGCTTGGCACCGTGAGGCTTTTCCCAAACGACGTGAACTGCGTATTCTTGCCAAGTGTCGGTGTCACCACATTCTGAATAATGCGAAAATCAAGCCGGTCTCCGGCGATACCAATACCGGCATGAGCGAGGGGTTCGGTCTTTGGGCTCTTATCTCCTGGATGAAAACGCACCAAGGAGAAATCACTTGTTCCCCCGCCCAGATCCACCACGAGGCAAATCTCGCTGTGATCCAGTTTCCGCACATGAGCATAGGCTGCGGCCAACGGTTCCAGCGCAAACTCAACTTTGGTGAACCCGGCCAAATCGTAAGCGTGGCCAAGACGCGCAAGGGCAAGAGGTTCGCTGGCATTCAGCCCGGCGAACTGAACCGGGCGACCGCTGGTCAGGTGCGAGCCCAAGGGGCCATGGGCCGCTTCCGCCTCGGCCCGCATCTGACGAATGATGACTGCTACCAGATCTTCGATGGAATAGCGCTGCCCATAGATCCGGGTTTCCTTGAACGTGGGATTGGCCACATAGGATTTGATGGACAGGATCAGGCGGCAATCGGTACCCATCTTTTGGCGCGTCTCAATGGCCTCTGCGCCGGACACGCCCACAACATGTTCCTCGCCCTTCTCGTCTTCATCCAGGTAGAAACAAAGAATGGAGGCGAAATTGGTTCCTGACGTGAACGTCACCGGGTGCGGCGCGGCGCCCAACTCCTTGAGGGCCAGCACGCTATTCGAGGTTCCAAAATCCATACCAATCGCGCGCATGTCATCGCCGGGCATCGAAAGGCCCCTCTCCGTTTATATGGTCTCAACATAGGTCGGACTGCCAAACCCGGCCCGGGGTTATGCGCATAAATTTCAGTTGGGGCAAGTGGGCAGCATCGTCACCACTCCCCGCTTCGTCATTCCGGGATCAAGTCCACTGCTGTCCGGTTTAACTCATCAGGTTGCGCTTCAACTGCAGCATCTTGTTGGGATCGATACCGATTTCAATATTTGAGACTCTGTTTTCATTTGTGCCCAGCGATAATCTGCCACCCCCACCCCTCACTTCGTTCGGACCTCC
>JAJFIL010000113.1 GCA_021774965.1 Alphaproteobacteria bacterium | reverse complement strand
GGAGGTCCGAACGAAGTGAGGGGTGGGGGTGGCAGATTATCGCTGGGCACAAATGAAAACAGAGTCTCAAATATTGAAATCGGTATCGATCCCAACAAGATGCTGCAGTTGAAGCGCAACCTGATGAGTTAAACCGGACAGTAGTGGGTCAAGCCGGGGAATGACGGGGAGATAGGATTCGAATCTAAACTGGGCTGTTGTGGGATCCATCTAACCGCCCGAGAATGACACTCAAAAAACAAAAAAAAGGGCGCAGTCCCAAAACTGCGCCCTTCGAGATTTTGATCCGGAGTGTCTAGTGCTCAGCAGGGGCCGGTGCGATGCGTTCGCACAGGGTACGGAGCTTTTCGATCTCACGAATATAAAGCGTCTTTGATTTGCGTTGAGCAATTTCGCTCTGTGCAAGCTGGCTGAGAACCCGGGCCACGGTTTCCCGTGTGGTCGAGGCCTCGGCCGCAATTTGAGCCTGGGTTGGCAACGGATAAATAAGCCAACTGTCCGGGCGAACCGGGTCTTCACGCGCCATCTTAATGAGCTGGCTGTAGACCCTTTGGTAGGCTGAAAGCGTAGCCAGATCCATGATCCTTTCGTCACAATCGCGAACCACGGCTGCCATTTTTTGCAGAACCGAGAGCGATATTATGGGTTGTTTTTCAAGCAAGGCGCGGAAAGCTTCCGGTGCCATGGCGGCAAGGCGACAGGCGCCTACGGCTATGACATTTGCCGAACGGGGCTTGCCATCGATTGCGGAGAGCTCACCAAAGTAGCCCCCTTCGTCAACTGTTGCGAAAGCAACTTCGCGGCCGGAGAGTGAATAGTTCTTGATGGAAACCATTCCTTCCACCACAAAGAAAATATCGCGGTTGGTGCATTCCTTGTTGAGAATTTCTTCGCCGGCCTTCGCGGTTACCCAGCGGCATTGCTTTTCAATCAAGCTCAGCTGCTCAGCGTCAAGAGGGCCAAGCAAACGAATGCCGGAAAGGCTTCCCGCTGTGTCATTTGCGGCGTGTAAATTAGTGTCAGTTTCAGTCATCGATTGATGCGAAAAACTCGCTTCCTGGTTCACTGGCTCAAACTCCCTGGCTCAGAACAATACTCGTGTCTAGCGCCGGGTCTCTGGCCTTCGAAATTTTTAACTTCACGACCCGTTTTACAACGCAGAATGCCGTTAGGGCATACACGCTATTTAGGTATCGTGACGGTTCAATGTTGCCAAATCGATACCGGATGTGAGCACAATCACACCCAAATGGACAATGAAATTACTTAATGATTCAATTACTCTATGGATTCGAAGGGTTTATCCACTGATTGTTGAACCACCGTCGATAACCAGCCCCTGGCCTGTGAGAAAAGCGCCTGCTTTGGAGGCCAGCAAGACGGCCATGCCAGCAATCTCATCGGGCTCACCAATGCGCCGCAAAGGGGCATTTGAGGTGGACGCCTTCAGGATTTCAGGATTCTCCCAAAGGGCGCGAGCAAAATCAGTTTTCACCAGGCCAGGAGCAATGGCATTGGCGGTAATGCCAAAGGGGCCATATTCGACGGCAATGTTTCGGGCAAGCTGAAAATCAGCGGCTTTCGAAATCCCATAGGCCCCCAGAACGGTTGAGCCTTTTAGCCCGCCAATAGACGAGATGATGATAACCGAGCCGCTGCCGCGTTCTTTCATCTGCGGCAACACCATATTGGAAAGCCAGAAATTGGACTTCACATTGCAGCTCATGATCTTCTCAAAAGCCTCGTCCGGGCAATCCAGAGAGGGCCCAAAGTAAGGGTTTACCGCCGCATTGCAGACCAGCGTATCGATGTCACCCCACTTCTCGTTGGTCTTATCCACCAGGTTTTGCAGCTGTTCCTTATGAGAAATATTACAGGGGATTGAAACTGCGACCTCCTCGCCCTTGCCATAAAGCTCATTAATCTCGGCAGTTACCTCTTCGCAGGCATCTGCTTTGCGGCTGGAAACCACAACGCGCGCGCCGTGTTCAGCCAGCCGATGGGCAATGGCCTTGCCAATGCCGCGCGTAGAGCCTGTTACAACAGCCGTTTTTCCTGAAAGGTCAAAGAGCGTCATGGAATATCCTCTCGATCAGTGGTTTCATCGGTCGCATCCTATTGGTCGCACCCTATACGCCTAACCATCCGCGCCCAATGCCCTATATCTCTTGTAATACGCTTTGATCTTCTTGTGCTTAGTTTGTAGCGTAGGAACAGGCGTGGGCGCTTGTGAAGGTCTGACAACCAATTATCTCACCCCAATTCGTTGGGACCCCAATTATTGGGACATTGGGATACGCTGGCTTTTGTAGGCAGTGCAACTCTTTTGGTTTTCAGCCACGGTTTCAGGATTGGTGATGAAGAGGATTTCCCCATGAAAAAGATTTTGAGCTTGGTCGCGGCGACCGTCATGCTGACGGCATGCACCACAACAGATCCCTACACCGGGGAAGAGCGCACCAGTCGCGCCACGGAAGGTGCCGTCATCGGGGCCATTGCCGGTGCAATTATCGGCGGTCTGACCAACACCTCTGATGGTGATCAGATGGCGCGGAACGCTCTCATCGGGGCAGGCATCGGCGCTCTTGCCGGCGGTGCCATCGGCAATTATCAGGACGAACAGGAAGCAGAGCTGCGGAGGGACCTTGAAGGGACTGGCGTGCGCATCTATCGCGATGGTGATTATATCGAGCTGATCATGCCCTCGCATATTACTTTCGCCACTGACAGCGCGCGGCTCAATCCTGACTTCCGTCATACGCTTCACAATGTGGCGCGGGTGCTCAATCGATTTGATAAGACCTATATCTATGTGGATGGCCATACGGACACCACGGGCTCTCGCGAGCACAATTTTGATCTCTCTGAACGCCGCGCCGAGACGGTGGCAGACAGGCTGATCGACTGGGACGTGATGGCGGGTCGCTTGATCGTTCGCGGCTTTGGCGAGACGGATCTTCTGGTGCCAACAGCAGACGGTGTAAATGAGCCGGAAAACCGCCGGGTTGAAATCCAGATCGTGCCTTATACAGATGACCGCAATTACTAAGGTCATTGGCATCTGAGTATTGAAGGCCGGGATCTGATCCCGGTCTTTTTTGGCGCCAGAAGCCCGGTGCGGTGGGGTCGTTGCCCAAATAGTTAACACCTTGGAAAGCCTTGCGTTTCAAAATGCGCCAAATCGGTATTTTTTGCTGCCTGGAGCGCGCAAGCCATGTCCTTTCTCACCAATATTCTGATCCTGGGCTCCTATGCCATTGTCGCCGTTGCCTTGACCATGGGGCTGCAAGCCTTTGGCGGGGTTGACCCTTTTGTGGGTTGGCTGGCGGCTGCGGTCTTCTTCCTCTTTGGCTCGCAAATCCACGGCGCTCTTAATCGCTCTCAAGACAGGCTGATTCAGAACGACGAGATTGACGGACTGCGCAATGCCCTTGGCGCGGCAGAGCGTGACCTGGAAGATGTGCAAGAACGACTTGAGACGGCGAAAGCAGACGCCAATACCGCAGATACCTTGCGCAATGAAAAGCTGCTCTCCGAAATGAAGGTTCTGGAAAGCCTGGTGCGGCAGCTGGCCCACGGTGTTGCCAATCGCGCCAGTGAGGATCTGAACGGGAAGGGGGTAAGCGGCGATAAAGCTTCCTCGGAGGTCGCAGGCGTCCTTGGAAATGCAGACGAAGAATTGAGCCCTGCCTGGCAGGTGGCCGGGTTCGATGCCGCTCACCCAAGCGCCTTTGATAAGGCCTCGGACGCACAGCTTCTAAATGTGGTTCGCCAGTCGCTGGAGGAAAACCGCGTCGACCTCTACCTTCAGCCAATCGTATCTCTGCCGCAGCGCCGCTTGCGCTTTTATGAGGCGCTGACCCGGCTTCGCG
>JAJFIL010000112.1 GCA_021774965.1 Alphaproteobacteria bacterium | reverse complement strand
GGCTGAACCAGAAACTCCTGGAAAGCGAAGACGCTGACATCGGCGCACCGTCTGCCTATCGTGCTGATCTTGCTCGGGAAATCGGAGCCCAGCCCACCACGCGGCCTGAGCCTTATGCGGCTCAGGGGCGCGATGATGTGTATGGGCGCGGGCCGGATTTCGGGGAGGTCAGCCACTCTCTCGATGGCCTGCGCCGACATCTCCAGGACGCTGACAGCCGCAGTGAGCGTACGTTTGGGCAGATCTCCCGCGCCCTCGAAGCGGTCCTCGACAAGCTCGATCGCGCCGGAGAACGCCGTCGCACTGATATTGGCGATGATGGGTCAGCCTCTCTCCTCGCCATCAAAGCTGCATTAGGTGAAGTATCTCAAAGACTTAGCGCCGTTGAAGTACGCGGTACTCCCACCGCAGACCTCTCCGGGATCGAGCGCTCTGTCGCAGAAATCGGTCGCGCTTTTGAAGCCTCAACCATGCGAACAACCCAGCGGATCGATGATGTCGAACGCTCCTTCACCAAGTTCGCAGACCGCACAGAAATCCGCGAAGACCGGGGCATGGATGCTGCTCGCGGTTTGGAGAAAGCGGTCACAGAACTTGCCACGCGGCTTGAAAACAAGACCAAGGATCAGGCGGAAAACCTGCGCCAAGCCCAGCGCGACATTGATGATCTGCATAAAGAGTTCTCGACACGCAAGGGCGACCTCGCCGTTGGTGAAACGCGACTTGCGGCATCCTTGGATACTTTGCAAAACCGGATTACCGACATCTCCGAAAGAGTTGAGAGATCCGCCAAATCTCTTTCCAAGACGGTCACCGAAAAGGATTTGGGCAAACTCGAACGCCGCTTGAATGAGACCTCCATGCGCGCTGCCGCTGCAGCCGCCGCAGAGGTCTCCGAAAAAAGCGTGTCGCCTCAAGACCTTGTCGCCCTGGAATCCCGCATGTCCGGGGTAACCAAAACCATCGTGCAGGACGCCGTCCACACGCTTCATTCCGGTTTGCGCAATGAGCTTCTGGAAAGGCTGGATGCTGCCGAAGCTCGCAGCGCGGATGCGGTCCGAAAGCTTGAGCAAGATGTGGAAAGCGCGCGCACCGGCAGCCGATCCGTTACGCCAGAAACGGGATCGCTTGACCCTCAGCTTACGGATCAACTGGCAAACATTTCCGCGCGCCTTGATGGCATGGCCTCGGAGATTGATGCCCGGTTTCATGAATATGGTGAAGGCGCTCGCACAGAATTTGAAGCTGTGCGCATTGAACTTGCCCGCCTTGAAGGGTCTACATCCGCGCGCGCGCCTGCACATATGGAGCAGGCAGCTCCCCCACCTGCCCAACGGCAAACCCAGCAAGTTGCTGCAGAACAGCGTGTTCAACGCGCGCCTGAACCGCAACCACAGCCTCGCCAGGCACAGCCCAAGCAAGAGACACAGCCTAGGCAAGCGCCTGCAACAAATGAGGCGACGGCTGATCCTGCTGACTATATGGCATCAGCCCGCGCTGCCGTTCGAGACAGCCACGGCAAGCCCTTCGTTGCCGAACGGCCCGGCACCTCGTCAAAGCACTCATCGGGCATATCCAAATATAAGATATGGGCGGCAATTTTATTCACGTTTGGTGTGACCCTGATTGCCCACGAATTCGTTTGGGTCCCATATCAGCAAAAACAACTGCTCAATCAGGAAGATGTCTACGACCCCAATCAGCAGGGACCACGGGAGGTTGCCCCTGCCCAGCCAACCCCTCGAACAGGACCAGCAGCAGAAGACACCCAGCCCGCAACTCAAGACCAAGCGCATCACAACGGGACCCTGCAATCACGCACGCCTTCACGGCCCGCAAGAGAAGTCGTGGAGCCAACACCGGAAACGGCGGAGCCACGCGTCCAACCCCAAGCACGGCAACCAGAGCCGCAACAGGCAGAACCTCAACAGCCGGTAGCGCGTCAACCTGCCCCCCAAGAACAGCCGCAAGCCACAACACGCACGCCAGCTGCCCCCGCAGCAAATCCGCCTGCTACCACCCAGCCACCTGCCCCATCCGCAGTTGAGACCTACACCGCAGCGATGGAACTGTTGGAAAATCCAACCCCGCAACGGGAGCGGGCAGCAGCTCAACGCATGCGCACGGCAGCAGACCAAGGCCTGGCCATCGCGCAATATCACCTTGCAACTTTGTATGAGGCCGGCCGCGGTGTGGAGCAGGATGACAATCTGGCACGAGCCTGGTTCACCCAAGCTGCCGAGGGCGGCAACGTGCTGGCCATGTATAATGTTGCAGTCATCCATGCCGAAGCAGGCAGCGGTCGCGAGCCAAATTATGCCGAGGCCGCGCGCTGGTTTGCGGAAGCTGCCAGTTATGGTGTCCGCGATTCTCAATACAATCTTGGGGTCTTGTTCGAGCTTGGCCTGGGCGTGCGCACTGATGAAAGCCAGGCCTATCTTTGGTACTCAATCGCCGAAGCGGGCGGGGATTCCGAAGCCGGAGGCCGCCGTGCGCAATTGGCTCAACGCATCTCTCCGCAGGAACGTGGACAGATAGACGCAGCAGTTGGCGCTTGGCAACCCCGCCCTGTTGATGCTATCGCCAACGGGCGCATGTCCATTTCACGCCCGCTTGGAGCCAGCACCGCCGATGTGGCGCGGGCACAGCAGATGCTTAACGCCCTCGGGTTTACCCCAGGTCCAGCTGATGGAGTGATGGGGCCGCGCACGGCGGATGCTATTCGCCAGTTTGAACAACAATCCGGTTTGTCTGTTTCAGGTCGGGTTTCGGAAACACTTCTATCTCGTCTTGAAGCCGAATTATCGGCACGCGCCAACGACAGCTAGGCGCGCACGGGTTAATTGGATCGGGCAAGCGCGCATTCAGACGAGGCAGCGCAGCGCCCGGAGTTGTGTGGTCAATGCAGGTCTATCTGCCGATCGCTGAAATGTCGATCAACGTCCTTATACTCATTGCTATGGGTGGAGGCGTAGGATTTCTCTCGGGCATGTTCGGCGTTGGTGGCGGCTTTCTGATGACCCCGCTTCTGATCTTCGCAGGCGTCCCACCTGCTGTTGCGGTTGCCACAGAAGCCAATCAGATTGTCGCCTCTGCTGCTGCGGGTGTGCCCGCCCATTGGCGCCGCAAAGCCGTTGATTTTAAAATGGGGGGCGTGCTGCTCTCAGGCGGTGTTGTCGGATCTGCCGTCGGGGTTTGGATTTTCCGAATTTTGCGCGAGCTTGGTCAAATCGATCTTATCATTTCGCTCGCTTACGTTTTTTTCCTGGGGGCCATCGGCCTTTTGATGCTGATCGAGTCCGTTGGCGTGATGCGCAAGTCTGCCAAGGGAAAGGCCACGACCAGCCGCGGCTCCGGGCAGCACAATTGGATACATGGTCTGCCCTTTAAGATGCGGTTTCGCCGTTCGCGGCTTTACATCAGCGTCATCCCTCCCATTGCCATTGGCTTTCTGGTGGGGATCTTGGCCTCTATCATGGGGGTTGGCGGCGGCTTTATCATGGTTCCTGCCATGATCTATTTGCTCCGCATGCCAACCAACGTTGTGGTGGGCACATCATTGTTCCAGATCCTGTTTGTTACCGCCCTGGTGACAATGCTTCATGCTGTTGCCAACCAGACCGTGGACATGATGCTTGCCTTTTTCCTTCTGATCGGCAGCGTTATTGGCGTTCAGTTCGGGGTGCGCGTAGGGGCAAAACTGAAGAGCGAACAATTGCGCGCCCTCTTGGCCTTGTTGGTCATTGGCGTTTGTGTGCGCCTTGCATTCGGGTTGTTCCTTGAGCCATTTGATCCGTTCTCTCTGGGGGGCGGTCACTGATGAGACACGCCCTCGCCATCTTTTTCACCGCCGCCTTTGTCAGCCTTGTTGCAACAACGGCGAGTGCGCAAAATCTTGTGGCCGATATGTCGGACCACCACGTCGCTCTTTCCTCCAGCTTCACGGGCACGGAGATCATCGTCTTTGGCGCAATTGAAGGCGAGCCCCTTAATGGCAACACGGATCCTTATGATGTTGTTGTGGTGGTTGAGGGTCCCTCGAACCCCATAACCGTCCGCCGTAAGGGTCAGGTAGCTGGCATCTGGATGAACACCGGTTCGCTGACCCTTGAGCATTTGCCAAGTTACTATTTTGTGGCTAGCAGCTCAGCTCTGAATGAGATTGCGCCGCCACGCATCCGGCAGTTCTATCGCATTGGCAGTGACGTTCTGGGCTTACCGGACGTGCCTCTTTCTCAGGATGAAAATCCATCCGAGTTTGAGCTTTATCGCGAAGCTTATGTGCGGCTGAGCATGGCAGAGGGTTTGGTGGTTGAAGACCCCAGCGGTGTTCGGTTCAGAGGAGACCGCCTGTTCCGGGCGCGCGTGCCCATCCCCTCCACCGTGCGCGAAGGCAGCTACAGTGCATCGGTCTATTTGTTCCAGGGTGAAACCATTTTGGGGGCACAGGTCCTGACCCTGACCATTGATAAGGTGGGTATCGAAGGAACGCTAAACAATCTCGCGCACCAACAGCCAGTACTTTATGGGATATTGGCCCTTGTTATGGCGTTTAGCGTCGCCTGGGGCGCAACCATGATTTTCCGCCCAAGATAGACTTATACAACGCCCACAAGGCGATGAGAGGGAATGGTATAAACCCGCTCCTTGCCCAGCACCCATGCGGTGGGCGATCCCTCAAAGAGATTATCATAAGCCTCATCAGCAATATCCAGCCCACCTGTGAACGCCCCGAATGCTGGTAAAATGAGGCGCCGCCCATCCCCAACAAAGCACCGCCGGCGCAAACGCCTGCTCCGTGTACGAACAATCGCGCAAGGATGAAGGTGTCCACATATCTCCCCTTCACCATCTTCCGACGAAGGTTCGTGGCGAAAACGAAGCGACCCCATGGAGAATTCGTCCGTGACCCTGCCGCCGATACCTGTTGGCAGAATTTCATCATGATTGCCGGTAATCCAAATCCAGTCGCACAATTTGGCAAGACGTTGGATCACCTCCATATCCTCTTGAGCTATTCGCGCTCCGGCATCGGTGTCATGGAATGAATCCCCCAAGGCGATAACACGCGCTGGGGCATGAACCTCGATGGCAGCGGCAAGGGCTTTCAGTGTCGCTCGCGTATCGTATGGCGGCAGCATTTGACCTTTTGCCGCAAAGGACGATCCTTTCTCAAAATGAAGATCAGAAACAATCAGTATATCTTCGCGCGGCCAATAAAGAGCACCGGCGGGATCGCCCAATAGCGCCTCTCCTTTGATCTCAATTTGTGCGCAGGTTTCAGGTCTCACGCCATGGCTTCCTTGATCAGATCATCTGCTGACACTTCGTCCAGCAAGGCCTCGTTTGCCTCACCGTAGATGGGAACCCTGCCAATCTCCAGCATAACGGGCACGGCCAGCGGAGAAATCTGTGGCAAGCGACGATGGATGATGTTGCCTTTAATGCGGGCAAGCGCCATGCCGAGGCGTTCAATATCCAGGAGCCCTGTAGCCGCATCCGCAAAGGTCGCGCGCAACAGGATGTGATCGGGCTCATGGTCCCGCAACACGTCGTAGATCAAGTCCGAGGAAAATGTGACTTGCCGCCCGGACTTTTCCTGCCCCGGGAAGCGTCGCTCAATCAGCCCACCGATAACGGCACAGTTCCGGAACGTACGCTTCAGCAAGGCAGACTCGGTCAACCAAGCATCAAGATCATCCCCCAACATGTCTTCTTCAAACAGCGCCGCAAGGTCCAGCTTGCCCATATCCTCCAGGCCCCAGATGGCAAGGGCATACTCGCTGGCCACAAAGCCGAGGGGATGCATGGACAATCGCTCCAGCCGCCTGGTGATCAACATGCCAAGGGTTTGCAACGCAAGACGACCTTCAAAGGGATAGCAGACGAGATAGTGTTTGCCGCCTCGCGGAAAAGTTTCCACCAACATCTCACCTGGCTTCGGTAAAACAGATTTTTGTCGCTGTAGCTCCAGCCATTCTGAAACAGGCTGCGGCAAGGCTTGCCAGCTTTCGGGGTTAGAGACGATGTGGCGCACGCGATCTGCTAGATAAGTCGACAGGGGAAACTTGCCGCCCTGATAAGAAGGCACCATGGGGTTTTCATCCACAGTATGGGAGACCAGAACATGGGTTTCCTGAATAGCTTCAAAGCTCAACACCTGGCCTGCGAACAAAAAGGTGTCGCCTTGCTTGAGCTGGCCCACCATCCATTCTTCAACCTCACCCAGAACACGCCCGCCGCCCCGGCTTCGAGACTTGCCGGGCTTGACCAATCGTACTTTCAGCATGGGAGCTTCGACGATGGTGCCTACGTTCATTCGGTACCGTTGTGCCATGGTAGGGTTTGCCACCCGGTAAAGCCCTTCCGGTGTCTTCACAATTCGGCGATAGCGATCATAGGTGCGCAAGGCGTATCCGCCGGTGGCCACGAAATCCACCGCGGCTTCAAAATCCTCGTAAGAAAGATCCTGGTACGGAGCGGCAGTGCAGACTTCTTCATAGAGCGCCACCAGATCAAAGGGAGCAGCGCAGGCCACCCCCATGATGTGTTGTGCCAAGACATCCAGCGCCCCGATGCGAGGGGGCTCCCCATCAAGGATATGTTTCTCAGCGGCTTCCTTCGCGGCAGTGCATTCCATAACCTCAAAGCGGTTAGAGGGAATGAGCAGTGCGCGCGAGGCTTCGTCCATGCGGTGATTGGCCCGGCCGATACGCTGGAGCAGACGGCTTGCCCCTTTGGGCGCACCCACCTGGATCACCAGATCCACCTCGCCCCAGTCGATGCCTAGATCCAGCGTAGATGTGCACACTACTGCCTTGAGTTTTCCGGACGCCATGGCGGCTTCCACCTTGCGGCGTTGTTCGACGGCGAGCGATCCATGATGAAGGGCGATGGGCAGGTTCTCATCGTTTAGTTTCCAAAGCTCCGAGAAGATGATCTCGGCCTGGGACCGTGTGTTCACGAACACCAATGTCAGGGTGGCCGCCTGAATGGCATTGTAAATCTCTGGTATGGCATGGCGCGCGGAATGCCCGGCCCAGGGGATATGGGCTTCGCTGGCGAGCACGCTCACTCGCGGCGGGGCTCCTTTTTCTCCTTCCACAAAATCAGAGAGCTGCTCTTCTTCTCCTTGCTGCGGCACCAGATAACGCCGCAAATCATCTGGATACTGAACAGTTGCCGAAAGGCCAATACGCCGAACCCCGGGGGCAAGCTTTTCAAGCCGTGCCAGACCAAGTGCCAGCAAATCTCCGCGTTTTGAGGTCACCAGAGCATGGAGCTCATCCAGCACCACGCATTTCAGAGATTTGAAGAAACGCTCGGCATCCTGATAGGCCAGCAGCAGCGCCAATTGCTCTGGCGTGGTGAGCAAGATGTCCGGCGGAGAAGTCTTCTGTCGCTGCCTTCGGCTGGCGGGCGTATCGCCGGTGCGCGTCTCCACCTTGATATCAAGCCCCATCTCCGCGATGGGGGCCTCAAGATTGCGCGCAATGTCCACCGCCAGCGCTTTGAGCGGCGAGATGTAAAGAGTGTGGGTGCCTCTGCCTATTCCCGGTTTACGAGGACCCGCTTCGGCGAGCTCCGTCAGTGTGGGAAGGAACCCCGCAAGGGTCTTGCCGCCCCCCGTGGGCGCAATCAACAAGGTTGAACACCCTGCCCGCACCTTCTCAAGCAGCGCCAACTGATGGGATCGCGCCTGCCAGCCACGGCTTTCAAACCATTGCTCAAAAGCGGGCGGTAGAATAGTTATTGGAGCTTGGGCGGGGCTTTCCATAACGGGACTATAGGCATGAATTATCGACCACGCACCTTCCGAAATATTCAGGTTGCGAGATGTCACTGAATGACTAATCTCGCAAATGATTGCCATTACTACACCTCACAGGAGCCCCCATGCCCGAGAACTCTACAGAACAGATGCAGGAATTCATGGACTGGCTGATCCCCACGGTCAGCGAGATGGGACTGGATCTTGTCGGTGCCATTCTGGTTCTGATGATCGGTTTCTGGATCGCGGGCCGGGTGCGGAGCTGGATCCGCAAGGCGCTCGACAAGCTGCCTAATTTCGACGACACGCTGACCACATTCCTCGCCAGCCTTATGCGTTATGTGGTGATTGCCATCACTTTGTTGGCGGTGCTCAATCAGTTCGGGGTAGAGACCACCAGCTTTATCGCCCTTCTGGGTGCTGCCGGCCTGGCCGTTGGCTTGGCGCTGCAAGGCACGCTTTCCAATGTAGCGTCCGGGGTCATGTTGTTGATCTTTCGGCCTTTCAAGATCGGGCAGTTTGTGGATGTGGCGGGCCATGGTGGCACCGTGAAGGCCTTGTCCCTGTTCACCACCGAACTTGCCACTCCTGACAATGTTCAGATCATCATCCCGAACGCTGCGGTCTGGGGCAGTTCGGTCAAGAATTTCTCGGCACATCCAACACGGCGTTGCGACATCACCATGGGCATTGCCTATGACGCGGACATCAACAAGGCGATGGATGTGCTCAAGGAGATTTGGAGCAAGGATGATCGCGTACTTAGCGACCCGGAACCCTTCCAGGCCGTTGCAAACCTGGGCGATAGCTCCGTAGACATCGCCGTTCGCCTGTGGGTCAACGCTGGCGATTATTGGGGCGTGAAGTTTGATCTCAACAAAGCCTTCAAGGAAGGTTTCGACGCCAATGGCATCGATATCCCGTTCCCCACACGCACGGTTCACACCGTAAAGAACTAGCCTATGAGTGGCGACAAGCCTGAGAGCATAAAGCTCGCCACGTCGCCTGAGGACGTGGACGCGGTCAAAGAGATGTTTGTGGAATACGCAGACTGGCTCGGCGTATCCCTGCATTTTCAAGCTTTTGATGAAGAGCTTGCAACATTCCCGGCAGTTTATGACTTTCTCCTTATCGCACATGTCGGCGATGAGGTGGCGGGCGCTGTGGCCTTGAAAAGCCTTGGAGATGGTATCTGCGAGATGAAGCGGCTCTATGTGCGCGACGCGTTCAAGCAGCGCGGCCTGGGGCGTAAGCTGTCAGAGGCTCTTGTGGCCGAGGCAAAGCAACGCGGCTATAACCGCATGCGCTTGGACACTTTGCCCCGGCTTGAGGTGGCGGTGGCTATGTACCGGGATATGGGGTTTGTCGAAATCCCTGCCTATTACAACAATCCCATCGACGATGTTATTTATCTGGAACTGGTGCTTTAGTCCGCATTCGGACGGATAATGATCCGCCCCAAGGCTCCGCGACTGGCCATGAGTTCAAATGCATCTTTTGATTTTTCCAATGGGAACACAGCCCCAATATGAGGGGTTAGCTTGCCCTGTTCCACCCATTCTTGAACTTGTGCGACATTCTCCGCCCCGCGTTCGGGATCCCGCCGGGCATATTCACCAGCGCGCACGCCGACAATGGAGATGCCCTTGATCAACGCATAATTGGCGCCCACTTGCCCAATACGGCCGCTGGCAAAGCCCACCACGAGCATGCGTCCGCCCCAGGCAAGACAACGCAGGGATTCATCGAACACGTCGCCGCCTACCGGATCAAAAACCGCATCGACGCCGCGGCCATCCGTCAGCTCTTTGACGGACCCGCGAAACCCTGGCGCACTGTCGATTGCTTCATCTGCTCCTTTAAGGACAGCCAGCTCGCGCTTTTCCGTCGTTGAAGCCGCCGCGATTACCCGCGCGCCCAGCAGCTTGCCCATTTCCACTGCTGCAAGACCAACCCCGCCAGCCGCGCCCTGGACCAACAGGGTCTCACCGGGTTCAAGATTACCCCGGCGGACCAACGCCACATAGGCCGTGATATAGGCAGACGTCAGGGCTGCCCCCTGCTCAAAACTCAAACTATCTGGAAGCTTGCGCATGGCGGTGGCGGGAACATTCACCGCCTCGGCCAATAAGCCGATAGGCGCACCGCACACAACGCGGTCTCCAACTGACCAGCCTTCGACGCCCTCGCCGAGTTTTGTAATAACACCAGCCCCCTCATGCCCCGGCACAAACGGCAATTCTGGCTTGAACTGATAACCGCCTCGGGTCATCAGAAGATCAGGAAAACCAATGGCCGCCGCCATTACCTGCACCTGAACCTCACCGGGCCCAGGATCAGAAAGACCAATGGAGCCAAGACCGCAGCCGGAAAAATCATCTGATAGTTCCCGAACCATAAAGGCTCGCATTTCACCGCTCATCTTGGGGTTCACTTTTCAAGGGGAACTTTGTTGATGCCGCCGACAATCATGCTGGTGGCAAATTTCGCCGCAGCTACCGGGTCAGGGTCATCCCGCTGCACCATGCGATCAGCAATTTCAAAGGCCATCCCGATAAGAGTTGCCGTCAAATAACCCGCATCCACCGGGGGCACAATGCCTCGCGTGATACCGTCATCAATATCCACCCGCAGTTCATCGAACCCGGCAATCACTTCCGGCGTATCCATCCGTACACGGATTTGCCCGGAGTTCGCCCGCATCATCTCATAGGCGCGATGATCCTCAACGACATAATTGAAAAAGATGCTGAACATACCATAGAGAAATTCTTCAAAGGACTTGGCTTTGAGACGTTCCTGTTTCAGCTGAGGCCGCACCCGCAAAGCGCTTTCATCCATCAGGGCCTGGAACACTTCTTCTTTGGACTTGAAGTAATTATAGAAGGTGCCACTGGCTAGGCCTGTGCCGCGAATGATGTCGCGCACCGTGGTGGCTCCATATCCCAATTGAGCAAAAACCCCACGGGCCGCATCGAGGATGGCCTTGCGATTGGCCGCCTTGGTTTGCTCCCGCTTCCCCGGCCCCTGGTTGGCCTTGTTTGCGGTGGTTTCAATAGTGCTCATGTCATTCTCTTGTTGCTTGCCTTAGAGTCTAAACAAAAATGACGTTGCGTCAACTTGATCTGAACACCGCTCTCACCTTGACACAGACCCCATGAGCCGCCCTACTCCGCCCCATGAGTGATACCCCAAGTGAGCCACCGCTAAAGAACCTTTTGGGCGAAGAAGGCGCGCACCTGTTGATCGACGGTGTGCCCCATTCTCGCGCCATGGGGCTTTCCATTGTCGAGATGTCCCATTCCAATGCCATCGTAAAGCTGCCCTTTGATGAGCGCTTTGTGGGCGATCCGGAAACAGGCGTTATTCATGGCGGTGCAGTTACGGCTCTGCTGGACAATGCATCCGGTCTTGCCGTGTTTTGTGCTCTGGACGAACTTGTCTCCATCGCCACTCTGGACCTGCGGATAGATTACATGCGCGCAGCAACCCCGGGCGAGGACGTGTTTGCACACGCCCATTGTTACAAGGTATCGCGCACCATCGCCTTTGTCCGCGGAACAGCTTATGGCGCTTCAATGGATGATCCCATCGCCACCAGCACGGGCGCATTCATGCTGGGCTCCAATGCAGGCCGAAAAATGGGTGCCAATGTCACGGATCAAAACATGCCGGGGGCCGAGCAAATGGGCGAAGGGGAATTGGGAGATGGGGAGACAGGCTCATGACATCGCTTCTTTCTCTGGTCGGTAAAAAATCTGAAAGCGAGCTTCAGGCCCTGACCGATGCAATTCCCTATGCGAAGTTTATTGGCATCAATGTGCAAAAGGCCGGCGACGAACTAACTTGCCTGCTTCCTTTCAAGGAAGACAATGTTGGCAACCCCATGTTACCGGCGCTCCACGGAGGTGTTGTCAGTGCCTTTCTGGAGACGACGGCGATCCTGCAATTGATTTGCGACGTCGAGTTGGACCTTTTCCCCAAGCCGGTAAATGTGAACATCGACTTTTTGCGCTCTGCCAAACCGGTGGAAACATTCGCTCGGGCGTTCGTTACCAAACAGGGCCGCCGCGTTGCCAATGTCCGCGCTGAGGCCTGGCAGGTTGACCGAGAACGGCCTATCGCCGCACTGCACGGGCACTTTCTGCTGGCCCCTCGCGAGATATCTGATGACTAATGCACACCAGCTTCAGCAAGTCGCTACCGATATCTGGATTGTCGATGGAGAGACAGTCAGCTTTTATGGATTTCCGTATCCCACGCGCATGACCATCGTTCGTTTACCAGGGGGACGACTTTTCGTTCATTCCCCTATTGGATCAGACCCCGGATTGTTTGCGCAAATCGAAGCGCTGGGCGAAGTGCGCTATCTCGTCTCTCCCAACAAGATACATCATCTTTTCATGGGAGATTGGTCCAAACGGTATCCGCAAGCAGAGCTTTATGCCTCTCCTGGGCTTGCCAGAAAGCGCAAGGATTTGTCCTTTGTGGCAACCCTGACCGATACAGCACCTGATGCCTGGAAAGATGAAATCGAACAAGTGGTCCTTAAGGGCAGCCCCTTCATGAAGGAAGTCGCGTTCTTTCACCGGGCAAGCCGCACCATGATTGTCGCTGACATGATTGAGCGGCTGGAAGGAAAAGGCTGGTCCTGGTGGATGAAGATCCTGGGTCGTCTTGATGGTCTGATGGGGGCCAAAGGCGGCATGCCGAAAGAGTGGCGTGCTTCTTTTCTCAATCGAAAAAAGGCTCGCAAGGATCTTGCGCGCATGATTGCGTGGGACCCACAACGCATCATCATTGCCCATGGACCTTGTGTCGATGAAGATGGCGCGGACTACCTGAAGATGAGCTTTCGCTGGCTTCTTAAATCCGCATGAAAGACCTAAAGCCCATCACTCATGGCCAGGTATTTTCCATTGCCTGGCCCATCATCCTGGCCAATGCCTCTGTGCCTCTGTTGGGCATTGTTGATGCGGCCGTGATTGGCAATCAGGGCAGTGCCGCCGCCTTGGGGTCGATCGCTATCGGGGCCCTGATCATGAGTTTCATTTACTGGGGCTTTGGGTTCCTGCGCATGGGCACCACTGGCATCACCGCCCAGGCATTGGGTACAGGGGATGACGCTGAACTTAGTGCCACGCTGGAACGCGCCGCCGTAATGGCTGGATTGCTTGGCCTTGCGCTTCTGTTGCTTCAGTGGCCAATACAGATTCTGATTTTCAATCTGTTCCAGGGCACCGAAGCTGTGGAGAGCGGCGCACAGACCTATTTTCAAATCCGCATCTGGGGAGCACCCGCCGCCCTGTTTGGGTTCGCAGCTCTTGGCTGGTTCATTGGTATCAAACAATCTGGATATGTGCTGGCGTTACAGTTTCTTCTCAACGGATTGAACATTGTGTTGGATATCTGGTTTGTGGTCGGGCTCGACATGGGGGTCGCAGGCGTCGCCTATGGTACTGTCATTGCAGAATGGACCATGGCAATTGCAGCCGCGGCGCTTATCCTGCGAGAAGCAAAAAGGCGCGGGCTGAGGTTTCATCTAGAGCGCTTGAGAGACCCCGCGCCTTTGCTCAAGATGATCGCCGTCAATCGCGACATTTTTATCCGGACGCTGGCGCTCCTGGGCGGCTTTGTACTTTTCAATTGGGAAAGTGCGCGCATGGGGGACGTGCCCCTTGCTGCCAATTTCATTCTGCTGCAATTCATCAGTTTCAATGCGTTCTTTCTGGATGGTTTTGCTTTTACCGTCGAAGCCTTGGTTGGTGAGGCCGTGGGCGCAAAAAACCCGGCACGGCTAAAGCAAGCGGTACGAAAATCCACTGAATGGGCGCTGGGAACTGCACTACTCCTCGCCCTGGGATTTTGGATTGTCGGGCCATATGCGATTGATGCCCTGACAAATGTGCCGGAGGTTCGTGCCCTGGCGGGCGAGTTCTTCTGGTTTGTGGTGCTCTATGGCGTGATCGGGGTCTGGCCGTTTCAGTTCGACGGCATCTTCATTGGCGCCACACGCACAAAGGACATGCGCAATGCGATGGTCTTGTCATTTACGATATTCATCGCCGCCTGGGCCTTGCTCACCCCACTCTATGGAA
This sequence comes from Alphaproteobacteria bacterium, assembly GCA_021774965.1. GTDB lineage: Bacteria > Pseudomonadota > Alphaproteobacteria > JAJFIK01 > JAJFIK01 > JAJFIK01. The sequence continues at coordinate 10,132 of JAJFIL010000112.1, read as the reverse complement.
ACACAGGCCTATGGGTGGCTTTTGTGATTTTCTTGAGCGCCCGAGCGATCACTCTGGGGTTTCTATACCCGGGTCTGGCAAGAGAAGCCGCCGCTCCTGCAAACCCAGACTAGAGAATGTCCAGCACCGACTCTGGTGGGCGGCCAATAGCGGCTTTGTTGCCCTTTGTTACAATAGGCCGCTCGATCAGAATAGGGTTTTCAATCATGGCATTGATCAAGGCCGCGCGGCTTAGGTCTTCATTGTCCAGGCCTAATTCCTTGTACGGATCTTCACCCTTGCGCATCAATTCGCGCGGCTCTTTGCCCAGAGCCGTCAGAATGCTGTCCAACTCCTCAGCACTTGGCGGTGTATCGAGATAGGTATGAACCTGAGGTTCAACACCGTTCTCCTCCAGCAGAGCCAAGGTCGCCCGTGATTTTGAACAGCGCGGATTGTGATAGATTTTAACGCTCATATTCTTCGTTCCCTAGTCAACGTCAGCGCCAACGGCATCGGCCACAGTGGCAAACCCATCAGCTTTCAATAGTTCAGTCAGTTCATCCTTGATGTGCCGGATCAGCGCTGGCCCGTGATAGATCATGGCCGTATAGAATTGCACGAGGCTCGCCCCGGCGCGGATTTTTGCATAGGCCGTTACGCCATCATGCACGCCCCCTGCCCCGATCAAGGCAATCTTGCCCTTGGTAAGTCGCCGCATCTGGCGCAAGACCTCGGTGGACGGCTCGAATAGAGGAACGCCGGAAAGCCCTCCCATTTCTGCTATGTGCGATCCGTGAAGAGTGTCGGGCCGTGCAATGGTCGTGTTGGAGACAATGATACCGTCAATGCCGCTGGCCAGAACCACCTCGGCAATGTCTTCAAGGGCCTTGGTTTCAAGATCCGGTGCGATTTTCAACACAAGCGGCTTGTAGCTCGATCCGCCTGCCACAAAGCCCTCCCGCACTCGACCCAAGCGCGTCAGAAGTTGCTCCAGGTTTTCTCGCGCTTGCAAATCGCGCAAGCCAGGCGTGTTGGGGGACGAAATATTGGCGGTGAAATAATCCGCATGAGGATAAAGGACCTGCAGCCCAACTTCGTAATCCGAAAGCGGGTCCGGTGCATCCTTGTTGGCCCCGATATTGGCCCCGATAATCCCTCCGGCGCGCGGCAAGCCAGAAAGCCGCGCCTTGGCCACAGGAAGACCGCTATTGTTAAAGCCAAAGCGATTGATCACGGCTTCGTCTTGCGCCAATCGGAAAATACGGGGGCGAGGATTGCCCGGTTGCGGCAAGGGCGTCACCGTGCCCACCTCCACGTGCCCAAGGCCCAGACGCAACATGGCCAATGGCACCTGTGCGTCCTTGTCAAACCCGGCAGCCAGGCCAAGCGGATTGCCAAAAGAAAGCCCCATGACCTGGGTGGCCAGAGCAGGGTCATCGCCGCGGAGATCTCGTCCAGCGAGGCCGAGCTTGAGCGCCGTTAATGTCAGGTGATGGGCGCGCTCTGGATTAACGGCAAACAAGCCGGCGCGAGCGATAGGAAAAAGGTCAACCACGCTTCAACTCCAACTCAACTGGGAATTGGTGCTGGCCGTTTAATCCCAGAGGCAGGGCCCATTCTCGGGTCACCGCCTCCAGCGGCAAGGGTCCGTACAAATGCGGGAATAGATCCCCGCCGCGAGAGGCCTCCCATTTCAGGCCTTCACCTAGAGAGGTTCCATTGATCTCAACCAACACTAGACCGCTGATACCTGCAAAATGTCGGCTTACAGTTTCTCGCAATTGGTGTGGTGCGGAGAAGTGGATGAAGCCATCGGCAAGGTCGACAGCAGAGCCTTTAAATTCGCAGTCGGCCCGGGCGGCCTTCCATTCAGCAATGGAGCAAACCTTGTAAATCAGCGCGTTGTAGGGGTCGTTCATATCTGGTTTCGTTCGGTAAGGTTAAGGACGGGCGTTAGGACTGGACGCATTGTCGGCATAAGGTATAATTCCTAGGTATAGGAACAAAAACCACGGATTTGCGAGAATCGCAATTTCTAACGCACCCTAATGCCATGCTGAGCCACAAACAAACATGCTGACACACAGGAAAATTTGGGCCGCCATTGATCGGTTGGCAGACAGGCGCGGGATGACCCCTTCGGGCCTTGCCAAATCTGCGGGACTGGACCCCACCACCTTCAATCGCTCCAAGAGAGAGGGCTCCAACGGCAAACTGCGCTGGCCTTCCACCGAAAGCATTTCGAAAATTCTCGAAGCCACGGGCATCACCATGGACGTGTTCGTGGGGCTGATGGATCAATCGGGCAACCGCCGCTATTCCACGCGCTATGTTCCCTTGATCGGATTTGCCCAAGCGGGAGATCGCGGCTTCTTTGATGATGGAGGCTTTCCCGCCGGTGCAGGCTGGGACGAGGTGGCCTTTCCCGAAATTGGTGACGAGAACGCTTACGCCCTTGAGATCAGCGGCGATTCCATGCTGCCGGTCTATCGCGATGGAGACATCGTTGTTGTTGCCCCCAATGCAAGTGTGCGCCGCGGAGACAGGGTCGTGGTCAAAACCACAGACGGCGAGGTGATGGCCAAAGTGCTGGCGCGCCAATCCGCCCGGCGGATCGAGCTTCAATCGCTTAATCCGGAATACGACAACCGCACTTTCGAGCTGGGCCAGGTCGCCTGGATCGCAAGGATATTGTGGGCGAGTCAGTAGCTAACCCGCCAGCTTGCCCGCCAAAGCCTGATCAATCAGTATGATTGTTTCTTCCACCCCATAGATCTCGACAAATGATCCAAACCGTGGGCCTTGAGACTGTCCCAGCAGGGTTTCATAGAGAGCACCAAACCAGGCACGTAAGGGATCAAAGCCATGGGCCTTGCCCACAGCATAGACCTCACTCTGGATTGCTTCGGCGGTCACTTCCCCATCCGTCAGAGCTGCAAGGCGCGCCTTGAGGTCTGTCAGAGCTTCTCGTTCTTGATCTGTAGGCAGACGATATGACTTCGTCGGCTTAACGAAGTCATGATAATAATTGATGGCATATCCCACCAACCGGTCCAGCAATGGGTGATTACCCGGAGAGGCATCCGCATCATAGCGATTGATAAAGCCCCAGAGAATATCTCTATCCTCTGCATTACTGGCGCTCACCAGGTTCAACAATAAACTGAAGCTGACCGGCAGGTGTTCTGCGGGCGGCTCGCCATTGTGCACATGCCACACAGCATTGGAGAGCCGCTCCTTTGCTTCCTGCTCGGGATATTTCCCTAGGAAAGTAACATACTCGTCCACGGCCTTCGGGATTACGTCAAAGTAAAGCCGCTTGGCCTGCCTTGGCTTTTGAAACATGTAATAGGACAGGCTCTCGTCCGGAGCATAGCGCAGCCAGTCATCCACCTTGATGGATTCATTGCCTTTGGTTTTGGATATTTTTGCGCCGTGCTCATCAAGGAAAAGCTCAAAGTTAAAGCCTTCCGGAGCAGTGCCGCCCATGGCCTTGATAATGCGTGAGGAGATCTTGACCGACTCGATCAAATCCTTGCCCGCCATCTCATAGTTGACCCCAAGAGCATACCAGCGCATGGCCCAGTCTGCCTTCCACTGCATCTTGCAGCGTCCATCGGTGACCTGTGTCTCAACTTCTTTGCCAGTTTTGTCTTTATAGAGAACGGTGCCCCGGCTGAGGTCCCTTTCCAAAACCGGGACCTGCAGCACGATACCGCTCTCAGGATCAACGGGCAAAAATGGGCTATAGGTCGCGCGTCGTTCTTCGCCCAAGGTCGGCAGAACAATGTTCATCACATCGTCATAGACCTCAAGGATGCGCAGCAAGGACGAATTAAACTGGCCTGACTTATAGCACTCGGTTGCGCTCAAAAATTCGTACTCAAAACCAAACTGGTCGAGGAATGCCCGCAGCCGCGCATTGTTATGATGGCCAAAACTTTCGTGGGTGCCAAACGGATCAGGCACGGACGTTAGCGAGCGTTCCAGGTGTTGGGCCAGCATGGCCTGATTGGGAAGCCCGGCGGGTACCTTGCGCATCCCGTCCATATCATCTGAGAAACAGATCAGTTTGGTTGGCACGTCGCTGAGGGTCTCAAAAGCGTGACGCACCATGGCCGTCCGCGCCACCTCTCCAAAAGTGCCCATATGGGGCAAACCCGAGGGGCCGTACCCGGTCTGGAAGACAACCTCGCTGACATCATCCCGCCGGCTTAACCTTTGGGTAAGCTTCCGCGCCTCTTCAAACGGCCAAGCCTTCGAGGTGCCCGCAATTTCGCGAATTTCCGCCGCGCTGTTCATGAATTCCCGCTCATTTCTCTAAAAGTCTGATCATTTACATTAGATTTGGAAAACCGCCCTACACTCGCTGGCTCAATTGGTTCGGCTGATGCGACTTTCATCGCATAGGTCTTAAGGTAGTTTGGTAATGTTTGAAAGTCCTCGTAAATGGCTAGGGACCATTCGTGTCTCCTCTCTTCTTGCCGAGGGGCTTACGCCCCATGGCGGCGGAGCTCAACAGCCTCCTGCCACAGCTGAAACCGTTCGCGACATTCAGATCACACAGACCGAGTTGTTGTTTGAAATGGATCGGGGCGGTACGGGACGCACCATCCTGGCTTTTCTGGTCCTTACGCTCCTGGCTCCAGATGAGAAAACCTCTCTTGCCTGGGCCGCTTTTTCTCTTTATTGCGCGATATCGCTTCTCTATTTGCGTCTGCATAGGGCCTTTGCGGCCAGCGAGGATTGGAAAGACAATCCCGAACACTGGGCAGCATGGCTTACCGTCATGGCTATCGCCAGCGGTTCCGCATGGGGGTTTGGTGCTGCAAACTTGTATGCACCCGCCCATCCCGAGGGGCAAGCTTTCGCCGCCATGCTCATCATGGGCGTTGCGACAGCATCCGTCGTCTCGCGCACGATGCACTTTCCCGCGATGCTTGGATTTATTGTTCCGGCAACAGTTCCTCTGTTGGCAGCCATGGTGATCGTCGCAACGCCGCTTAGTCTTATGACCGCGTGCTTGGGAGCATTGCTGGTTGTCGCCATTCTTCAAGGTGGGCGCGTCCTTAACCGATCCCAAATGGACTCGATTGCCTTGCGCTATATGATCGGGTCATTATCTGAAGCCCGAATAAATGCGGATCAAGCACGCAAGGCGGCGGAAGCAGGAAGTCGCGCCAAGTCTGAATTCCTGGCAATGATGAGCCACGAGGTCCGCACCCCGCTCAATGGAATTATGGGGATCGCGCAAGTATTGCAAATCTCAAAACTCGAAGGCGAGCAGCGCAAGTTCGTAGATGCCATCCTTGAGTCCAGCAAGACACTCCTCACAATTCTCAATGACATTCTGGATATCTCCAAGATGGAAGCTGGTCGCCTGGACATTGAGTTTTCAAATTTCGATCTGGTTGCTGAGATCCAGCGCACCGCGGGACTTTTCTCCCACGAAATAGCAAAGAAACCTGTCAACTTACGGGTTCGGGCAAGCGAATTGGAGAGCTTGCAGGTTCATGGAGACGCCAATCGAACCCGCCAGATCCTGACAAACCTCGTGGGCAATGCGGTCAAGTTTACAGACCAAGGGTCGATCACAATAACTGCTGCGACCTTGGGCTCGGGGCTGCATCCATCGAATATCTCTGACGCTGCTCCCCTTGATGCTATTGTTGTATCTGTTGCCGACACCGGCATGGGCATTCGGAGAAAAGCAATCCCAGAACTCTTTAAGCCCTTTAGCCAGGGCGACCAATCCAATACTCGGGAATTTGGCGGAACGGGTCTTGGCTTGAATATATGCAGAAGACTGGTTGAACTTATGGGCGGGGAAATAGGTCTCGCCAGTCGTCACGGCGAGGGCAGTGTTTTCTGGTTTACGCTTTCCCCTGCAGACCCAAGTTTGGAATCCGAAGAAGAGCCGAGCCGGATTGCAGGTTAGGTTGCGTTACAACAACCATATTCACTCACCAAATCCCCAGCAGTTTTGCTTAACCTATTGGTAAGAACATTTGGTGGGCCACATGCTCACCCAGCCCGAAAACTCAACGTTCCTGCCGCCCATCCAGGCTCAGGCCCTCTCTCCTGCACGGTCAACCGTTGATAGATTGATACACATCTGTTTACTCGATCTTGGGAAATAAAAATTAAGCTCAATGTTAGGCCTCGCCATTTGCTAGGCTTTTTTCATTGGCTGGGCACTTCTCTTATATGCTTGAGAGTATCTACAGAGTAATTCGATCTATCCCGGTGTCTGGTATGCTTACCGACACGGACAACAGTGAAGCAGCGCCTTTAAGCGAAGCTGATCTCGGTGATCTTCGCGCTGCTCAGGTTCAACTCCTTTTCGAAATGGACCGAGGCGCCGGTATAAAGCCGGTGATCGCATTTTTTGTGGCGACATTACTACTCTCTGGTTTCGGCAACGCCTTGTCCTGGGCGGCCTTCGCTCTCTATTGCTCCACATGGGTTGGCTTCCACGCCATGCAACGCATGTTTCAAGCAGCGGGCTCCATTCGTGAAACCTATGATGTCTGGGTTACGCATTTTGCAATTGCTTCGCTTTGTACCGGAGCTGCGTGGGGTTTTGGCAGTGCCGTGTGGTTTGATCCGTTGGACGGACAAAACCAGGCTATTGTTTGTTTGATTATGGTAGGCATCGGTGCTTCGAGTATAATTTCCCGAGCCGTCCATTTTCCTTCGCTCATGGCCTTCATGGTTCCGGCAACCCTGCCTATTGTCCTCTCACTCTTGTCCGTTGGCACCACAGCCGGCTTTGCCCTTGCTTTCCTGGCAATCATGTTCATTGCGGCACTTACTAGCTGGGGAGTTATCCTCAATCGCTGGCAATTGGATTCACTAGCGCTTCAATATCAGAACAAAGCCTTGGCGCGATCTCTCTCAGCACAAAGAGAAACGGCCGAAGAGGCCCGCCGCTCAGCGGAGAGCGCCAACAAGGCAAAAACCGAGTTTCTTGCCACCATGAGCCATGAGGTTCGCACACCTCTCAACGGTATTTTGGGGATGGCCCGGCTCCTTCAATCGTCGAAGCTTGATGAGGATCAGCAATCCAATCTGGATGTGATCCTTGATAGCGGTGAAAATCTTGGGACGATCCTCAACGACGTGCTCGACCTTTCCAAATTGGAAGCTGGCCGCCTGTCAGTGGAGGCGGAATCCGTCCATGCCATGGATCTTGCGGAGAGCGTTGTTCGGCTACATTCCACAAACGTGGAAGCAAAAGAGCTCAAGGTCTGTTTCAATCCAAATCTCGATCCTACTGTGTTGATCAAAGCGGACACCCATCGCACACGGCAGGTTTTAATGAACCTCGTGGGAAATGCGATCAAGTTCACCACATCGGGTAAGGTCGAAGTCTCGTTTGCCAAATCGGGATCGCTGGTACTTGATGCAAGTTTCAGGAACGCGGCGCCAAGTTCCCATGTTGTATTTGCAATATCCGACAGCGGCATTGGCATCAAACCCGAGATCCAGGAAGGTCTGTTTGAAGCCTTTAACCAGGCTGACCAGTCCACCACTCGCCAGTTTGGAGGCAGCGGCCTTGGGCTGACAATCTGCAAACGTCTTGTAGAACTTATGGGCGGCAAAATTGGCGTTGTCAGTAAGTTGGGTGAGGGAAGCACTTTCTGGTTCTCCCTGCCCCATGCTGCAGCGGAATCTGCTGTTGGCTCGACGCAGATGGAATCGGCAACTCGAACACCTGAAAAAGTAGTAGAAGGCAACTCGTTTCACATTCTTCTTGCCGAAGACGACGACATGAATGCCGAAATTACCTGCACCCATTTGAGCCAATGCGGATACACCTTCGCGCGCGTGACCACGGGTCAGGAGGCTTTGGACTATCTTGGCAAAGCCAACGACCATGAAGAAATTGCGCCAGATCTAATTCTGATGGATATTCGGATGCCGGTCATGACAGGGCCGGATGCCGCAAAGACCATAAGAAAACTTGACGGACCTGCGGCGCGCATTCCCATTGTTGCCTTAACCGCAGAGCTATCCGTCACCGAGGTTCAGCTGAACGGCATTTCAGTACTGCCTAAGCGTTTTCTTGGAATATTTGACGGTATCTTGAGCAAACCAGTTTCGCGGCGACAACTCAATGACGCGGTGATGGCTCAGTTCCAGTCGAGATTCCGCTTGGGTCAATTTGGGCCTGACGATGTTCGCTATGACGCCAAAATGTTCTCCAACTTGCTCACGTCCATGGGCGAGGAGACCTTTGGAGAAATTATCGAAGCTTACGAAGAAGATCTGGTTTCCATTGAAGCTGGTCTGGAAGAAGCCTTCTCTTCTGGCGACTCGGTCAAGGCAAGAAACTGTGCCCACAACCTTGCGGGTGCTTCAGCAAATATCGGCTTCATCGCTCTTGCCAAAGCAGCCCGGGCCCTGCAGCAGATAGCCAAGGCCGGTGGGGATGGATCTTTTGCTCAGCAGAAAGAACCAATGGCTCAGGCATTTGCTGATGCGCGGGACGTAATTTCGGAAATTGCCGGGACCGGTACCTAATCCGCACTTCCCCAACACCGGATCATGATATGCTTGCGCCATGTCTTTCGATCCCGAATCACCCAGCCCTGACAATGAAATCTCCCTGACGGCTCTTGCCGCTGGGGCAGGTCATTGCGTGACCGCCTTTGACACAGGCGAGGTTGAGGATATCGCCCCCAGGGCTGCTGCCGACCTTTTGCAAGGCGGCACGGTCCTGCTTTGCCACGCAGGATTTGTCTCCCGCCGTCTGAGGCAAAAACCTCCCTCCCGCCGCAAGAGCCTGTTTGATATTCTGGAGCTGTTTGCTTTTACCTTTCCGGCCAGGTTTTGCGTGCCTACCTCCGCGGGGCTGGCCCAAGCCTTGGATCTTCCCGAGCCCCAGAGCCTTGAGGAGGAAGCCGCAGGGTTGCACCTTGCCGCCAGTCAATTGCTAAAGGTGCTGGCTGAGGGCAATTTTCCTTTTCCTGACCAAGCCGCAAAACTGGCTATGACCTTGACCCGCGCCGGTTGGGCCTGGGGGCCATTGGCGCTTAAGGCACTCCAATCTTCCAAAACGCAGAACACAATTGCGACGCCTGCGGGCGGATCGGGGCTCGAGGTTTGGACCCTTCTGCCTGAGTGGGAAGAGCGCGCGCCGGAGCCACCTGCAGGCACCGCTCTGGTGGGCGAGGAAGAGACAAAAGCACGCCTTCACGCGCTGGTGGGCCTTGATGGTGAGACACGCCCTGCCCAGGAAGCCTATGCCAATCTTGCGGCCTCCACTCTTGTGCCGAAAGATGCGACAGCACCTGCAAGCATCGTTCTGGCTGAAGCTGGAACGGGCCTGGGCAAGACACTTGGTTATCTTGCTCCTATTAGTTTGTGGGCGGAGAAAAACGGGCCCGGCACCTGGATCGCGACTTATACCAAAAACCTTCAACGGCAACTGGATCAGGAGCTCTCAAAGCTCTATCCAAACCCGGAAGAAAAAGCACGCTGGACGGCAATCCGAAAGGGGCGGGAAAACTATCTCTGCCTGCTAAATTATCAAGAGGTCGCAACCCGGTCTCTGACAACCCTTGGTGGTCTTGGGCAGGTTGAAATAGGGCTTATTGCCCGTTGGGCCTTGGCCAGCCGCGACGGGGATATGGTGGGCGGGGACTACCCTGCCTGGCTTGCAACGGGCTATGAAGGTCAGCTCACAGACCGGCGCGGGGAATGCATTTATTCCGCCTGCCCGCACTATCGTCGTTGCGTGATTGAAAAGTCCGTGCGCAAGGCAAGACGCGCCCGCATTGTGGTGGCTAATCATGCTCTGGTGCTATCCCAGGCAGCATTGGACCGCGCCCTGACCCGGCCCTCTCCCAAAAACCAAGAGGTCAAAACTCAGGAAGCCAAAATACGGGAAGAAAGCGAAGAACGGCGGCAGTATCTATTCTTCGATGAGGGCCATCACCTTTTCAATGCTGCGGATGCCGCCTTCTCTGCTCACCTCACGGGTCTCGAGACTTCTGAGCTCCGCCGTTGGATCAGGGGACCCGAAGGTCGCCGCGGATCGCGCGCGCGCGGGTTGATGGACCGTGTAGGAGAGCTTACCGGTGGGCTTGATGACATTGACAATGCGCTGAAGACGGCGGTGAAGGCTGCCCGGGCCCTTCCCACC
>JAJFIL010000111.1 GCA_021774965.1 Alphaproteobacteria bacterium | reverse complement strand
AAAGTCGCCCTCGTGGCTGTCATGCGCAGGATGATTGTTGCCATCAACACAATCCTCAAGGAACAGAGAGATTGGCGTGTCCAATAATCCACAGTTGCTTGTGTGGGCCCCCTTGCGGATGAAGGTTAGGATGGGGGGTATGCCGAAGGCACGTGGTCGACAGGCCCTTTCCTACACCCGCATTTGTGCTAGGTTTCCCGCGTTGAGGGAATCAAGAGCGCCTATGAAGAAATTCTTCCACGAATTGCTGCGGAGAGATGTGTTCAAGGTAGCCGCGATCTATGTGATCGTGGCCTGGCTGCTTGTGCAGGTGGCCATTGCGGTTGCTCCCGCTCTGCTGCTGCCGGAATGGACCGATACCCTTGTCATCTTCCTCTTGGGTCTGGGTTTTCCCGTGGCATTGTTGCTGGCCTGGGCCTATGACCTCAGTCCCAAGGGTGTAACGCCCACTCAGCCTGAAACCGCTGCAGAAACCGTATTACCAGCCAGCGATGCGCCCACTATTGGCGCTGCGGTGGCCGTGGACGACGTGCCCTTCCTGCCGCCGGAACGCTCCATCGCTGTCCTGCCATTCGTGAACATGTCCAGTGATGAAGATCAGGAATATTTCTCCGACGGCATTTCCGAGGAGCTGCTGAACGGGCTGGCCAAGATCGGGGCTTTTCGCGTGGCGGCCCGCACGTCTTCTTTTGCCTATAAGGGCAAGGAACAAGACATCTCGGAGATCGGCAAGGCACTCAACGTAGGCCACGTGCTGGAAGGCTCCGTGCGCAAAGCCGCCGACAAGGTGCGCATCACGGCTCAGCTGATCGTGACGGAGACCGGCTTTCATCTGTGGTCGGATACCTATGACCGAGCGCTGGAAGATGTGTTTGCCATCCAGGATGAGATTTCCGCCGCCATCGTAAACGCCCTGCGCGAGCATATCCTGGGTGAAGTGCCAACCCTTGCCCTGACGCAGAAAGTGGATGTGCGCGCCTATGAGCTTTATCTCCAGGGGCGGCAATTGGTGGACAAACGTGGACCGGCGAATATTGAAAAGGGCAAAGCCCTGTTTGAGGAAGCTCTGACCATTGCGCCGAATTATATTCCCGCGCTGACGGGGTTAGCGGAGACGCATCTTCTTCTCTCGAACTGGTGGGTCGGCTTGGGCGGTGGGACCCCAATAGAAATTGCTCTGAAGAGCGCCAAAAGCCTTCTGGACAAGGCGGTGGTGATCGATCCGCGGTCTGCCGAAGTGCACTCAACCTTGGCGCAGTATTACAATCAAGCCGATGATGTGGCCACGGCGGCGGAACATGTGGAGATCGCTCTGCAGGCAAACCCGAATTATGCGCCGACCTACAGCCGTCAACACTTCTCCCGTGTCTTTATGGGCAATCCGCATCTCAATGCTATTTCCAGTCTCAGGCGGATGATCGAACTTGACCCCACTTCGATCAGCTCCTTGTTTAACATGGCCTTTAGAATGGGAGATCGCCTCAATCAGGAGGAGGCCGATAAGGCTTTGAACGCCGTCATCGATGTTGATGAGCGCAAGGGCATTCTTTACTCGATCAGGGCCGACATCGCTAACCACCGCGGAGATACTGCCGAGGCGTTGGATTTGTGCCACGAAGGTAGACTTCATGTTGAGACCAAGAGCAATCTGGATGGGATCATCCATGAATCACGGGGCATCCTTCGCGACCCCTCAACCGAACAGGTCGTCGACTCATCGGTGATCATCGGGGCCTATATCTGTGGGGCGGACAAGCAATCCATCCTGGCGCGATGCAAACACTTTGCGGAACAAGATTACAGCGGCTATTCCGGCTTGCCTGCATTTCAGATGCTGCTCGACGGTTGGGGCGGTAACGAAGCGCAAGCCAGGACGATGTTGGAAAGCCATTTCAAAGTGGATGGCTGGGGCCCCATGTTCATGTTGAACCTGGTGGCGGTGGTCCCGCCGATGCTGGCTGATTTGCGGCGCAAGGCCGGCGATGAAGCTGGCGCGCAGCTGGTGATCGGTAAGCTCAAGGAATATTACAAAATAGAAGGTCAGCACCCGGACGGCCATCACATGACGTTCGACTTGCTGGGGGCAGCCATCGCCATGCTGGATGGCGACAAGGAACTGGCATTTGAGCGTTTGCAGAAGCAGTTTGATCGGGTTTGGTATGTGGTTACAACCGTGCGTGCCAACCCCTTATACGAACCCCTCCACGATGACCCGCGCTATGATGCGCTGAATGCAGCGGTTGATAAGCGAGTGGAAGAGGAGCTTGCCAAGGTCAAGGAATTAGGACTGCTCCCCTATGAGGCTTGGTTGACCCCGCCGGAAGCGGAATGACGAACGCTTTAGCTTAAACCACCAGCCCTTTGACAATGTGCTGCTCCATCTCGGCGCGCTTTTCATCATCAATTGGGATGATCTTACGCTCGGTGAGATCAAAGCTGGCGGCCGAGGCTTCCATGGTCGCCACGGCCTCGCCGGTGACCATGTCGATCATCCAGTGCCCCATGCGAAAAGTCTTGGCCCCAATGCCTGCCAGGCCAGAGCGCACGGCCAAAATATCGCCAGCCTTCGGGCGACGGTGAATGATGATGCGATATTCCAGCGCCGCGCCGCCTACATTGCTGCCTTTTTTACCCCGGTTGGGATTAAAGGTGCGGATCAGATTGCCAATGCCGTCGGAGACGCGGCCCATGAACCATTCGCCCTTCATCTCGCCGCTTCCATCACATTGATCGCTATGAACCACACCAAGATTAATCTGATGCAGGCCCAACTCCTCGGTCCGGGCGCGGGAGGCATCAGCGGTGGAGGGGTCCAGGTGCAGGCTCTTGGGCTGACCGTGGGGCGGGATCTCCGCCAGTAAATGCTCGCGCGCACGGGTCAGCACATCTTCCGGCCACGGAACAAACCGCTCATCCACATCTTTTAGTTTGATGGCAAGGTTCAGCGTTGCTGCCGGGTGGCCGCCAATGGCATGGCGCAAATCCACAAAGATGCGAATCTGCTCAGGCGTTGCCTCCACAACGGCAGCATGGCCATAGACCCCTGCACCGGGGTGCATCTCTGCCAAAAACCGCACGTGATAGTCGACGGTTTGTTGGCGCAAACCCATCTTTGCCAAAAAGGAAGGCGCAACGCCCAGTTCGCTGAGAAAGATGCTGGCCGCCTCCTCGCCCTTGACCACATAGAAGCGCACATTCATGTGCCCCATCTCATCGCATTCCCAGGTATTCACGTTACCACGGAAACACTCAGGCCCCACGGGGGCTGGAAATCTATTGGTCATAGGCTGCTACTCTTGCTGATTTATCGTGCCGCGGAGAATAGCGGTTAGGGCGCGAAGAGCAAGCTGCCGTAGCGGTATGGGAAGACCAGAAGTCATCGCTGTAACGTTGTGGCTATTCTACCGCCTCTGCTTCCCCCGTTTCAGGCTCTCCAGGATGAGGTTCCGGCGATAGGATTTGGGCCAAGCGCAGGAGCTGCAGGAATTCTGTTCGCAGCCCGTTCTCGTCTTCACCCATCCCACCTTCCGCCAGGTCATAAATGTCTTGCAAACCATAGTCTGGCAGGTATGGATCATGCCTCAGGTGCTGGCCAAAAGCTGCAACGGCAGCGGCAAAGCGGGCATCCTCTGGTGCGTCATGAATGTTATCGGTCAACTCGTCCATTAGGACAGGGCGCTCAATCAACTGGCTTGTGTCCTCACCGGGAATTTTAAACCGCATACGGAGGAAGGCCAACTCATTGCCAGAAGTCTCGTCGGATAGCTCGGGGGCTTCTTGATACCGAAGTGGCTCATAGTGCAGTGCCTCAGAGCCCACCGGGACAATTTCATAAAGGGCGGTTACCGTATGACCAGACCCCACATCTCCGGCGTCCACCAGGTCATTGTTGAAATCCTCACGGTTTAGCAGTCGTGTTTCATACCCTACCAACCTATATTCCGCCACATGAGCGGGATTGAACTCAATCTGGTATTTTACATCATCGGCAATGGGGAAGATGGTGGAACGCATTTCATCCACCAATACTTTGCGGGCTTCGTTGAGATTGTCGATGTAGGAGGCATTGCCATTACCGGCCTGAGCCAGGCTCTGGGCCATGGCATCATTATAGTTTCCTGCGCCAAACCCAAGATAAGAAAAATAGACGCCGGTTTCCCGCTTAGTCGCAATAAAATCGCGCAAAGAATTGCGGTCTGTAATGCCTACGTTGAAATCACCATCGGTGGACAGTATCACTCGGTTGACCCTATTGGGATCAAAATTGGCCTCGGCCATGTCATAGGCCAAAGCGATGCCTGCGCCGCCCGCGGTTGACCCGCCAGACCTTAGATTGTCGATTGCTTGCAAAATGACGTCCCGATTGCGCGCACGAGTTGGCTCCAGCACGACAGCGGTTCGCCCGGCATAAACTACAAGACTGATAGTATCATTCGCTCGCATTTCACCCACCAGGAGGCGCAAGCTTTCCTGCACCAGCGGCAGTTTGTTGGCGCTGCCCATGGAGCCTGAAACATCAACCAGGAAAACAAGATTCAATAAAGGTTGCCGTCGGCGGGGGATTTCGTACCCGCGAATTCCTACGTGAAGTAGCTGAGTTGCCTCGTTCCACGGTGTTGGGGTTAGCCAGACGGTGGGCGCGAAAGGACGGCTGCGCCGCCGGGTTGCCTCGTAGTCATAAGAGAAATAGTTGACCAATTCTTCTGTGCGGATTGCGCCCCGCTGGGGCATCCGGCAATTACTCAGCATACGCCGCATATTAGAGTAAGAGGCAGTATCAACATCCGCGCTAAAGGTAGAAACGGGGCTTTCCGTAACCAATTGAAAGGAGTTAGGAGATTGATCTTCGTATGTTTCTCTTGATACATAGGGATAGGGAGTGTTGGGGCGATGCCCTGCAGGCGCTTGAGCACGGCTAGTCCGCCGTCTTGCTGGTTCAGTACGGCTGGAAATTCCCCTATCCTCTACTGTGGGCTCCACTGAACTTTGATTAAACCCACCCGACCCAGCCGCCAGTGATTGCCGCAGGCTTTGGCCCAAGTTTGAGACACCGGTACTGCGTAGCTCTTCGCCGGTAATGATCGTTACCGGGTTGTCGCTACCGACGTCGGATCTAGCTATCCGTGAGCCGGTAATAACGAAAGTTCCTTCAGCACCACCATTTCCACCGCCGCCGGCAAGGCGTGCTTGTCGGATTTCACAGCTATTGATCAATTCAGGATAGCGTTCGGCTGGCTCAATGTAACTGACCTGTCTTGTGGTAGGTTGGGCTGTGTTGGCTGAGGTCGCAGTTTGGGGCGTCGGATGTTTTGCACCCGACTTTGTGGTCTCACATGCTGCCAGGGCGAACAACAAGATCACAGTTAGGAGCGCATAGCCTTTGGTAAGTCGCGATTTTCCAGCAAACATGGCATAGCCCTCTCAACAGTTTCTGTCCCGAGAGTATGGTCATAGAAAATGACACACGCAAGGGATGCGTGTGTCGCAGTGGTGTCAGATCAGAAAATTGTGCCTTCCGTTATTCCTCAAACCCGACAAACGTTGCGAAGACGTCATTTGCGGCGCGGCGAGATTTGACGCTGTTGGCTTCGAACTCAAAGTCAGGATAGCCCATGGCGATGCAGGTCATGATGTTCTGGTCATCGGGGATGTTGGCGTGCTCGCGCACCACGGCGGACTGCATGATGCCCTGGCCATTGATCACGGTGCCCAGGCCCCGCTCCCACGCCGCGAGACAAATGCCATAGGAGACCGCGCCCAGATCAAACTGGCTGACAGCAGCTGGCTCAAGGATTTTGTCATAGGTGAGCACAATAGAGACCGGCGCATCGAACTGGCGAAAGCCGCGCATGACCCAATCCATGCGCTTTTCTTTATCATCGCGGGCAATGCCCATGGCCTCGAACAATTGCACCGCAATCTCGATTTGCCGTTTGCGGTGTTCGCCCTCATAGGCTTCCTTCATGGGAAAGTCGCGTTTGGGGGGCACACCGGCCATCATGTTTTCCGTATTGCCCTTGCGGATGCGTTCCAGCGGCTCGCCGGTGATCACGTGCAAATACCAAGGCTGGGTGTTCATGGAAGAGGGGGCGCCCTTGGCAACCTCGATAATTTCCTCGATCACCTCGCGGGGGACTGGGTCGGGCTTGTAGCCGCGAATACTTTTGCGCGCTTTGACCAGTTCTTCAAATTCCATGAGGGCCTTGCTTTCCGTAAGGGAATGGTATGGGCGGTATTGTTTATTCGATTGTAGTGAAAAGAGACCCAAGTTGCCAAGTGCCTGCGGCATCCCCCCAAAACGAAAACAGGGAGCACGCGGCTCCCTGTTTACATGATGTTTATTGCAAGAAACCCTTACGACTTGGTGGGTCGGTTGCCTTCAAGGCTTTGGGCGATGCGCAGCAGCTGGATAAATTCGGCGCGATAGCCGTAATCATCTTCCCCGCGTCCGGACTGAGCCAAGGCGAGGATATCGTCCATGGTATAATCCGGCAGATACGGATCATTGCGCAGGTGCTGACCAAAGGCGGCAACGGCTGCGGCAAAGCGGGCGTCATCTGTAGTATCGCTCAAGCTTTCAATTGCCTCTCTGACCATGATGGGGCGCTCGATCAAGTTGCTTGTCTCCTCGCCTGGCAATTTGTACCGCATGCGGAGGAAAGCAAGCTCACCGCCTGAGCCGGTGACTTCTGGTGTTTCGCCGTAACGAAGCGGCTCATAGTGCGTGGCGTCCGAGCCCACGGGCACGATCTCATAGATTGCGGTGACCGTATGGCCGGCCCCCATGTCACCTGCGTCGACTTCGTCATTGGAGAAATCTTCGCGGTTCAGCATGCGGGTCTCATATCCCACCAGGCGGTATTCAGCCACTCGCGCCGGATTGAACTCGATCTGGAACTTTACATCATTGGCGATGGGGAAAAGCGTGGCCCGCATCTCATCCACCAGCACTTTGCGGGCTTCGGAGATGCTATCGATGTACGATGCATTGCCATTGCCTGCTTGCGCGATGCGTTGGCCCATCACATCGTTATAATTCCCCGTGCCAAAGCCGAGGATCGACAGATAGATGCCGGTGTCC
Source organism: Alphaproteobacteria bacterium (assembly GCA_021774965.1). GTDB lineage: Bacteria > Pseudomonadota > Alphaproteobacteria > JAJFIK01 > JAJFIK01 > JAJFIK01. Next base: position 20,349 of record JAJFIL010000111.1, on the reverse strand, counting down.
CGTTTGGAGGCTACAAAGTCGCGCATGGCATCGGGGTTGGAGATGCCCACGTTAAAGTCGCCATCGCTGGCCAGGATCACGCGGTTCACACGCGCCTCGTCGTAGTTGGCCTCAGCCAATTGATACGCCGTGCGCAGACCTTCTGCACCTGCGGTGGAGCCACCTGAGGTCAGCCGATCGATGGCGGCCAAAATGCGTCGGCTGTGACGGGCCTCGGTGGGCTCAAGCTCAACGGCAGAACGCCCGGCATAAACAACAATGCCGATACGGTCCTGCGGGCGCATCTCATTTACGAGCAAGCGCAGGCATTGTTGCACCAGGGGAAGCTTGTCGGCGGAACCCATGGAGCCGGAGACATCGATCAGGAAAACAAGATTAAGAAAAGGCTTTTCGGCCTCCACGTCATCAAAGCCGCGAATGCCCACATGCATCAGCTGCGTACCCTCATTCCAAGGGGTCGGCGTGACCCAGACCGTGGGCTCAAACGGCGCATCCCGGTTCTCAGGGTACGAATAATTATAGGAGAAATAGTTGATCAGCTCTTCGGTGCGCAATGCGCCGCGCTGGGGTAGCTGCCCATTTTCCAGCATGCGCCGCATGTTGGCGTAAGAGGCGGTATCCACATCGGCAGAGAAGGTAGAGACCGGATCCTCGCTGGCCAGCAGAAAACGACCAGGCTCGCTGTCCTCATAGTTTTCGCGATTGGTGGCATCCACCGGGTGAGGGTAGGGCTCGGGCGGCATGATACCTGCCGCATATCCCATGGCTCGCTGGTTAAGCGCTCGTTCGGCCATAGGAGCATTGGCAGGCGCAGTGGTAGGGGCAACACGGCTGCCGGTGACGGCGAAGGCTTCATCTTCCACTGAGACCGCCTCGAGCTCGCGTACTTCCAGCGCATCATTGCTGGAGGTCTCTGTGTCGGGTGGGCTCTCGCCCCCCTCTCCGGCGCCATCATCGTCGGTACGTTCGCAAGCGCCCAGGGCGAGGGCCGCGAGCAAGAGGACGGCGATCAAAAAAGTCGGAAAAATGGAAGACAACAAGGTGCGGTCGGGTGACATGGCTCTGTAAGACATGAAAGGGGCTCCCCATAATGGAATTCAGGTGGAATTCGTGATGCTGGGAAACTAGGCCGCGATTGTGCCGGACCTTGGACCTTCAAGGGGCAAAAGGGAGGTAAGAATAAGGCAATCCCGCCATGACCATGACAGCGGCGTAATGTTGGGAGATCAGGACCAAGGTTCCTTCCCGCCTCGCGGGGGAAGGTTAGGATGGGGGGATGCCGAAGGCATTTGCGAAAGAATTCTTGAACCTCTGGAAGCTGACTTGAACTGCTTTCTAGCCACCCCCACCCCTCGCTGTGCTCGGGCCTCCCCTGTCAAAGGGGGGGCGCTTGGTGCGTTCTTACGCCACCTCTGGTGGCAGAAGATATTCCACGGCCTGACGGCCAGCCTTGAGCAGCCTCGTGGACAGCATGGGGTCAGAGACCGCGCGGGCGATCTGCACCGTGCCCACCATCTGCGCCATGATGGCAAGGGCGTCGTCGGACAATTTGCCTGCATCGTTTCCTAAAAGGGCGTCGATAGTGGCGGCCAGGTGGCCCACATATTCGGTATAGGCCGTGCGGGTCTCAGCATCACTGCGAGCAATCTCTTCGCTAAGGGCTGTTGCCGGACAACCTGTTGCGGGCTTGTCACGATGGTTGGCGGACATGAAGGTTGCGGCAAAGCCAAGCAATTCATCCTGTCCGGTCTCACCTGGGGATTCCACCGTTTCAGACAGCAGCGTTTGAGCAATCAGATCCCCCTTGGATTTGAAATGGGCATAGAAGCCCCCGCGCGTCATGCCTGCCGCCCCCATCACCTCGTCAATGGTGACGGATTCAAAACCCTCTTTCTTGAAAACTTCGCGAGCCGCGCCAAGAATTTTTGCCCGCGATTTTTCTTTGTGGCCAGCTGGGTAAGGCATGGGGTTTCCTCGTTACGAATCGTAATCGATGAGGAAATGTTAAGCGTCATATTCAGGGCGTGCAAATGGGCGAGGGTAGTGGTGAAAGCCGACTAGCCCACCACCTCAACGCCCTTCCAAAAGGCGACGTGGTCTTTCAGGTTTTGGGCCTTGGGTTTGACCTCGGGATAGAACCAGGCGGCATTGGTGGCCTCAAGTCCGTTGACCAACACGTGGCGATAGCTCGCGGTGCCTTTCCAGGGGCAATAGGACGTGTGATCTGAGGGCGTAAGGAACTCCGTATTCACATGTTCCGGGGGGAAGTAATGATTGCCTTCGACCACCACGGTATTGTTGCTTTCGGCGATGGTTTTGCCTTGCCAGACTGCCTTGACCATTGAACGCTTCCTCTACTTGTTGCCAGCTCTTGTGCCTAGACCTCAGCGGCATAGGGCGGAGCGGGATCATATTCCATCATGCGCTGAACCATGCGTGCATGATCGGCACCATACATTTGGCCCAGGAGCCACAGTGCCATATCTATCCCTGCTGAGACGCCCGCCGCGGTCACCAGGTTACCATCTCGGACGTAACGCACATTTTTCAAGACCTCACCTGCCTCGCCGCGATCTTCCAATGTATCGATAAAGCTCCAGTGGGTGGTCACCCGCTTGCCTGCACCGGGGCCTGCAGCGGTTAGCAATACCGCGCCGGTACACACGGAAGTCACCCATTCACAAGTTCGTGCGCGGGCCCCAATCCAGTCCAGCACATGAGGCTTTTGCACCTCCCGCCGGGTGCCGCGTCCGCCGGGGATCAAGATCAGGTCCAGGGGAGGGCACTTGTCAAAAGACGTGTGGGATTTCACCTCCATGCCCTTGGCGCACTCCACCATGCCGCCGTGCTCTGACACGAGAAAAACATCCGTACGCGGCTCATCTTCTTCCAGATGGTCCGCCAGTTCATTGGACATGGTGAAAACTTCATAGGGACCGACGAAATCTAATTCCTCCGCCCCTTCAAAAAGATAGATACCGACTTTTTTGGTCATGAGTTCAATCCTTATTCAGTCTCTACTTGGCGAGTGTGCATTTGCCGTTCTTGATCACGGTCACGTCCCGTTCTTGCAGGCGGCACTCGAAGGAGAGAATGTTTCCGTCCTTCCACATATCGGTGATGATGGTCTCGCCGGGAAATACGGGGGCCGAGAAACGCACGTCAAAGCCTTTGATCTTGGTATGATCATAATCGCAGGCTGTCTTGAGCACTGCGCGGCAAGCGGTGCCATAGGTGCAAAGCCCATGAAGGATGGGACGGGGAAAACCTGCCGCCGCAGCAAACTTGGGGTCTGCGTGGAGCGGATTGCGATCTCCGGACAGACGGTACAGCAAAGCCTGATCGGCCCGAGTCTCGAGCTCGCAGGACATATCCGGCGCCCGTGTTGGCACGCTATGCGGGGTGGGCGCGCCTTCCGTGGGCCCGCCAAAACCGCCATCGCCACGGGCAAAGGTAGAAGACGTCAGGGTACAGAGTTTGTCGCCGGAGGTTTTCTCAAAGATTTCTGTTTCTGATACGATCAGCGCGCCTTTGTCCGCGCCCTTGTCATAGGCCCCAATGACTTTGCCATTGGCGACGATGTCGGCAGCCGTGGGCAAGGGCTTGTGCAGCTCCAGCTTTTGTTCGCCATGCACGATCATGACCCAGTTGAGGTCAGCCTTGGAGAGCGTGCGCTGTCCCCAGGCAATCACCGTTGCCATGGTGGGCACGGTGCGCATGTCGGGATATTCATAACAATATTTAAGTTCGGCCTCGTCCATGGGATCGCGCCCCATGCCAACACCAAGGGCATAGAGCATGCTCTCCCGGTCACCGTAGGAAAACTCCTCTCCCTCCGATTTCATGGCCATGAGTTCTTCGTAGTTGATGGGCATGGGCTATCTCCTGCTCTTGACGGATGGGGACTAAGAGGTTTGGCTTAGCCTAGAGGAGATTTGGTCCAAATGGCAGAGCCAATAACAGAGGCTGAAATCACATTCCGTTTCGCCACGCCTGATGATGCAGCGATCATGGTGGATTATCTGGATACGTTACGGGCCGAAGGTCTGGATACGATCCATCCTCCCAAGATGACGGTGGAGGAGGAGCGCGAGTTCCTGCAAGAGGTTGAGGACAATGACCGCGGTTTCATGCTTGTGGCGCTCTGTAAAGACCGAGTTGTTGGCATGCTCTACATATCATCTATTAAGCGAGAGCATTCCAGGCACAAAGGCGCATTGGGCATCACCTTGATGGACGGCTATCGAGGGCGGGGGCTCGGAACAACACTAATGGAGTTAGCAGAAAAAGAGTGCCGCACCTGGCCCGGCTTCTGCCGCATGGAGCTGGATGCGGTAGAATGGAACGAGCGCGCCATCGCGCTCTATGAACGATTAGGGTTTGAGCACGAAGGGCGACAACGCAAAGCCATCAACCTGCGCGGCAAACCAGAGGACCTGATCCTGATGGCAAAGGTCTGGGAGGTATGAGGGGTAGGGGTGGTCTATAAAGGGCCGTCATTCCGGGGCGGGGCTTTGCGCGACAGCGCAGATTGGGCCGAACCCGGAATCTGGAGCAGCGAGATTCCGGGTTCCCCGCTTGTGCGCGGCCCCGGAATGACTGCCTGGGGAGCTTTTCTCTTACGTCAGCGTGCCTCTACGCCTTGCCAGCATCATCAGGGCGACGATGGAGATCATGACCAGGATCATGAGCCCGTGGAGAGATTGATCTGCAGCGGAGTGAGCGTCTGCATAGGTGGGCAGGGAGCGTTCCCAGAACCAGCTTCCGATATCAATGATAATGGCCACGCTAAGCGCGCGCGTGGCACCGGGCCTGCCAAAGGCCAAAAGCGCCATGGCTCCAACAGAGATAAAAAGCGCTGCCCAGGCAAAGGCGATCACGGCCCAGGGCATGGAAAGAAAATAGGCCGCCTGTTCGGCAGGGGCGGTGGCAACCACCTCGCCGGAGATGCGAATGGCAGTCATGGCCAGGGTCGTCAGGGTGCGGCTCAGCACATAGATGCCAATCAAGGCAACAATGATCCACTTGATTGCGCCGGACATGAAACATTCCTTCTTTACATTTGGTCTGCATCAGATTTTGCAGGCTAGCACAGCATTCGCGCAAGCATGAAAGCCGCCATAAAGCCAAGGTCGCATAAAGAAAGGCGAGCTCTTTCCTCAAGAGCCCGCCTCCCAGAATTTCAAGTGTCGATCCTGATCAGATCAAAAGCGGTAGCCGAAGCCCACGCCAATAACCCAAGGGTCGATGTCTACGTCAGCGGTAATTGCACCGCCCAGAATTGAGACGTCTGTTCCCAGGAAGATCTTCTTCACGTCGACGTTCAGAAGCCAATGCTCATCGACCATGATGTCAACGCCAGCCTGCAAAGCAAAACCAAACGAGTTGTCATAATCAATGGTGATTCCAGGAGGAGTACTCTCGTTGTAGAAGATCGTGTAGTTGATGCCTGCGCCAACATATGGCTGCCAATTGGCCGTCGTATCAAAACGATATTGTGCCAAAAGAGTTGGCGGCAAAATCCATACACTGCCCAGATCAACGCCAGCGGTTGCCATCACGTCATGCTCTGTCGTTGCTGCGATCAACTCGATCGAGAAGTTCGGAGAGACGAAATAGGTGAAGTCCACCTCAGGCATCCACGCGTCGTCAATGTCAACGTCGCCAGCCAAACCCGTTATAGAGGCGCTCTCGACCGGGATGACCCCGATCGCACGGGCGCGAATCTGCCAATCCCCTGCTTCGGCAGCAATTGAGGGTGCTGCAAAACCCATGGTCGCGGCGGCAATCAAGGCCGCGGCAATAATCCGTACACGCATAGTCAGTTCTCCCGGTAGTTACCCAATTACTCGTTTGTGAATGATGTGCTCAGAACGAACGCGAGCTGGTGCTTTAAAAGCCCTTATGGCGGTAAGGGGCATTGATTCTAGTCAATTTACAAAGACAGAATCATCATTTCCGCATGCCGCCACGGAAGGTTGCTGCAAATGGGTCACAGTGAGATAGTGGGGGCCAATTCATCGGAGGCCCCATAATGACCTACGCTTGCTTCAATGTGGAAATCGCAGATCACATCGCTCATGTCCAGCTTAAAAGGCCGGATCAATACAATTCCATGATCAAGGAATTCTGGAATGAGCTGCCGGAAATCATCAACGATATCAATGATAACGCGCGTGCCAGAGTTATTGTCATTTCATCCACAGGCAAACACTTCTGTGCCGGCATGGATCTGGCGGTCTTTGGCGGTGATGGTGTGGACGGCGACAAGAAGCCTGAAATGGGTCGGCAACGCCATGTTTTCCGCGACAAAGTGAAAATGCTGCAGGACACTTTTTCCTGTCTGGACAACGCCCGGATGCCGGTGCTGGTGGCCATTCAGGGGGGCTGTATCGGCGGGGCTGTGGATATGACGTCCGCTTGCGATATTCGCTATGCCACGGCGGATGCCTTTTTCTGCATTCAGGAAATCAATATTGGCATGACGGCGGACGTGGGCACTTTCCCCCGCCTGTGCAAGCTGATCCCCGAAGGCTGGGTGCGGGAACTGGCCTATGCCGGGCGCCGCATGCCGGCCGCAAAGGCCAAGGAAATCGGTCTGGTGAACGAGGTCTATGACACCCACGAGGAACTGCTCAGCGCGGTAATGGAAACGGCGCGCGAAATTGCCTCCAAATCACCATTGGCAGTTGCAGGATCGAAGGTTATGATCAATTACGCGAGAGATCATACCATTGCGGATGCGCTGGATTACATTGCCACCTGGCAAACCGGCATGTTCCATCCCACCGATATGATGGAAGCGTTTACGGCCAAATCCGAAAAGAGAGACGGCCAATTTGAGGAAATTCTGCCCTTGAGCAAAAAAATGTAGGAGACTTTACACAGGAGGCCAAATAATTATGGGCCGCTATCTCATCAGTGCCGTTTTGGGCGGAGTCGTCACCCTCGCGCTTGCCTATTTGATGCAAGTCTTGATTTTTACAGAGTTCGAATTACCAGAGGAGAGGGATGACCTGCCGGTGATCGTGATTACGATGGATCCGCCGGTTGAGGAATCCTTACCTGAGCGACCTATCCGCCCGACGGAGGATGACGTTCCGCCGCCGCCGCCGCCATTTGATCCAAATCTCCCGGAACCAACGAATGGTGACATTGCTATCGATGTTCCGCCACTCCCTCCTGTTGATCCCGGTGATATCGCCAGGATCCAACACCAACTCACCCCGATGGTCCGTGTGCCGCCGAATTATCCGCGCAATGCGCTGGCCAATGGCATCGAAGGATTTGTGATTGTGGTGTTCGAAGTGAACGCTGAAGGCAATACACAGAACCTGGACATCTTTGCCTCCGAGCCGGGCAGCATCTTCGACAGCGCCGCCCTGCGCGCGGTTTCCAACTGGCGCTATCAGGCGCAAACCGATGCGGGCGGCAACCCGGTGACTGTTGGCGGCCAACGCGTGCGGCTCGATTTCACCATCGATGACGGCGAGGGCGGAGAAGAATGATCCGCCGCTGGACGGGCAGCACAATCCTGGGCGCGGGGGTCACCATACATAGTCACTACCAACCTTTCCGAGGAGAGAGTTACATAACAGACCTTCCAGGTTTCAGGTGGGCACCTTAGCGGGAGAAAAACATGCCGTACAATGACGCACGCAATAGGCTGATGCAGAAGTTGATGAGGATTGCGCTTACCGGCGCCCTCAAAGAGGGACTTCGAAATGCAGGGAAGTTTGCTGAAAGCGATTTGCCGGTTGATGTGACCTCTGAAGAAGCGACGTATGTGGCGAACTATATCAGGGACCTATCGGAATCTGAGATCGGCCTTGAGTATGAGGATTATGGCCAAATGTTTTCGTTGTTGTTTAGTGCCTGCCTGCTCAATCAAGTCGGTCGCCTGACTTCCCAGGAAGAGAAGAAAATGATCGAGACCAGTATGAAGAGGGCCCTTTTGCCTTTGAAAGGCTGGATGAGAGCAGAACTCATCAGGCTTCATGGGAATTTTTTGGGTCTTTGGCCATTTAGTGAATTGGAAATCCAAAAATGAGTTGGTGAGTCGTCTCGATCGAGAGATGTTCCAAGATCGACACAAACTCTTTTATGAAGGACTACGGGGTGCAACGAAGTATGGGCAAGACTCAGAAAACCCGGGACGCAGTGCTTGCGGTTTCCGCAGTTTGTTTGCTTCCTTTGCAGTCATCATTGGCGTCGACACTCTTCCTGGCGAGGAACCCGAAGAATGATCCGCCGCTGGACCGGCAGCACGATACTGGGTGCGGGGGTCACCCTCGCGCTCACGCTGAGCGTGGCGGGAGTGATTACGCCTAGGGCTCCGAAGAGTTTTTGGTTTTGGTGTGCTTGTAGTGTGATCCCAACGCCGAGTTTTAACGTGGAAGAGGCTTGGGACGGCATTATCCGCGAATATGGCCGGAAAGCCCGCCAGATCCACAACCCATGGATTTGAGTATTTCGCCTATTGCAGAAATAGCAATTCCTGTTCCCGAACTGGGGTTTGATCTTACCGACAACCCATCATATGAGTTGCCGGAGATCCATTTTCCGTACGATACTAGGCCCATTGAAGCGACCGACGACCCAACAACCGAGTAAGCCCGCCCATGTATGACGATTTTGAAGAAGAGATGGACGAGGGGCCGCAGGGCTCCATCCTCAAGCCTATATTTCTGGGCTGCGGGGCCATGGGGGTAGGGTGTGTCTTCTCGCTGGGGGCTATTCTCATTATCCTGGCTGTTTTTGTGCCCAACCTTTGGACCCTCATCAACACCATCTCTGAAGATGGGATATTGATGGAAGAAACCCTGCCCATGGTTATGGCCAATGAACAGGTGCTTGCCGCCGTGGGCGAGCCGGTGGAGACGAATTTCGTTGATCTTGATATCCCGGAGGACGAAGAGGCCAATATAATTATTGGCGAAGAAATAAATCTGGTCAGCGACTATACAATCACGGGTCCTCAGGGCTCTGCACAGGTGCGGGCCGAAGGCGGCAGGAACTTGAGCGAAGACTCAGAGTGGACCATCACAACTCTCACGGTGCGGCTGGAGGATGGAACATTGGTGCATATTGTTCCCAACCAGATTGATGTGCCGCCAGCGCCGGCCCAGCTTGCGCCACCGGAAACGCCGGTTCCCAGTGAGCCAGCACGAGATGAACCAACAGAAGACTAAGAATACTAGAAGGATTTTTGAGATGCGATTTCTTGCTCTCGCCGCCACGATATTTGCTTTAACAGGTTTGACCGGTAGCGCCTTCGCCGAACACCATGGCGAGACGTCTCATGGCCCGCTGGGGGAAGTGCCCTCAACGGTGATGCCCTCGCTCTGGCATCATAGCGCTGAGTTTGAGCAAGAGGTTATCGAAGTTACCGATGGCGTCTGGGTAGCCGTGGGCTTTGCCCTCGCCAATTCCATCATGGTGGAAGGCGATGATGGCGTTGTCATCATTGACGTCACCGAAAGCGTGGAAGAAGCTGAACGAGTGTGGGCCGCGTTTAGCGAGGTCACCGACAAGCCTATCGTGGCGCTGATCTACACCCACAATCACGCAGATCATGTTCTGGGCGGACGGGGCTTTGTGCCGGAAGGTGACATTCCGGCCTATTCTCATTCGTCTACGAACTATTACCTCGACCGCTTCATCAACATTGTGCGCCCCATTATTGGCAATCGCTCTGCGCGCATGTTCGGCACCTTCCTGCCAACGGGCCCGGAAGGCATGGTCAATGATGGCATCGGACCATTTTTGTCCGCGGGCGGGAATAATGAAGCCACCATCGGTGTGATCCGTCCCAACACCACATTCGACAATGTGCTGGATGTTGAGATCGCGGGCATTCAGTTCCACATGGAACATGCGCCGGGGGAGACCAATGATCAGATCCTGGTCTGGTTGCCGGAAAAGCGGGTTCTGTTTCCTGGCGATAATGTCTATCGCGCCTTCCCGAACCTCTACACCATTCGCGGCACGCCTTATCGCGATGTGGCGGCGTGGACGCAATCCATCGATACCATGCGAGCCTTGCAACCTGAATACCTCGTGCCGTCACATACACGGCCTTTGACCGGGGAAGCGGAGATTGCGGATACTTTGTTGGCCTATCGCGATGCCATCCAGTTCGTGCACGACCAAACCATTCGCGGCATGAACCGGGGTCTCTCGCCCGATGAGCTGGTGGAAGACGTGGTCCTGCCGGATCACCTGCGCACCCATCCGTTCCTGCTGGAACATTATGGCACCGTGGAATGGTCCGTACGGAACATCTTCGGCGGCTATTTGGGTTGGTTCAATGGGGATGCGGCCTCTCTTTCGCCTGCGCCGGTGGCGGAACGGGCCAACGCGATCGTCAACCTTGGCGGGGGCGTGGCTGAGACCATGACCGCGCTGCGAACGGCATCCAGCAACAGTGAACATCGCTGGGCGGCGGAACTGGCGACTTATATTCTTGTGGTAGACCCCGCCAACGAAGAGGCCCGCATGATCAAGGCGGACAGTCTGCGGCAGTTGGGTTATGGCTCGGTGAGCCCTGCCGGGCGGAACTATTACCTTACCCAGGCGCTGGAACTTGAAGGGGCGTTGGATATGGGTGATGACAGCGTGGCAGCTGCACCGGACCCAAGCATCACAGACAGTTTCCCCATACGGAGCATTCTTGGATCTCTCCCTGTGGGGCTGAACCCTGCGCGGGCGGCAGGCAAGGATATTACGGTGGGTTTTCGCTTTACGGATACGGATGAGACCTTCACCATCCACGTGCGCAATTCGGTGGCGGATCTTCAGGAAGGGTTCCCGGAGGAGCCTGACGTCGCCATCGCCATGACAAGAAAAGTATGGTTTGAGATCATGACCCGGCAAAGATCCTTGCCGCTTTCTATCGCGACGTTTGAGATGCGGGTGACCACTGGGGCGCTGACCATCCCCAAACTGATCGAATTCCTGACGCTTTTTGGGAGCGATGAGTAGGGGCGGAGTGCATACTCGAGAGATAGCGGGTTTGCTTTGCATCTGTCCTTGACGATGGTTTGCCACCCCCACCCCTCGCTACGCTCGGACCTCCCCCGTCCACAAGGGGGAGGTGATCATTGGCGCAATCATGCGGTCATCATCTCTTCCCCCCTTGCGGGGGAAGGACAGGATGGGGGGTATGCCGAAGGCACATAGCACTGCGGAAAACTGGAATCCCCCCGAACTCGACCTCAAACCCCAAACAGGGACAGGTCCGTTTCTTCCAGTTTGCGCATGGCATCTTCGTAACCGGCCTCGACCACGCGTTCAAATTCCTGCCAGTCGCGAATGGCGACGTCTGCGACAGGGGGCTCGAACAGAAGGTCTGCGTGTTCGCGGCTGGATTTGGTTTGTGCTTCGCTGTTCACGGTACCTGCGCGCATGAGCACAGAGATAATGTTGGGCCCGCCGCGCACAGTTTCCCCCATGATGCCCCAGTCTGGACTGTCTTCGGAAACCTGTGATTTTCCTGAGAACGCCCGATGGGTTTCCACGTCCACGCCAATCACGGGGCCGCGCCGCATCTCCGCCATCGTATCGGCCGGGAAGTTATTGATGATGGCGCCGTCCACCAGAACCTCGCGATCTTTCACCACCGGCGGCACAACACCGGGGATGGCGACGCTTGCCCGAAGGGCTTGCCACAAGCTGCCACATCTCTGCACAATCTCTCGTCCCGAGGTGAGGTTCGAGGATACGCAAAAGAACGGCAACCACAATTCTTCGATAGAAACCTCGCCGAAATTATTCTCCAGCAGATTTTGAATGCGTGAGCCCGTAAAGAGCGAGATCTTCGGGAAGGTCAAGCGCCCCAACGGATTGGAAAGCACGAATGAATCGTGCATGCGCTGTTTCAGTTCCTGATCGTCCCAGCCAAGAGCGATCCCTGCGGCCACGATGGCCCCCATGCTGGTGCCGCCAATATGATCCAGCTTGATTCCGGTCTCGCGCAATGCCCGGATAACGCCAATATGGGCAAAGCCGCGCGCACCGCCCCCCGCAAGAACCAATCCCGTTGCCCTGCCCGTAAGGTGCCGCGCCAGACGGCCCATATCATCTTGGTTGCCCAAGCGGATATTGTGCAGATGGTCAGGTTTCAGCTTTTCCATCCACGCTACTGCCCCCTTGCCAATATCGGCATCGGCTTCGTGCAACAACGCCAGCTCCATGACGCAACGATGCTTGCCCTTCATAAGATCCTCAAAGGGGTATTCAGCGGGCGGGGTGGCCCCCGCGCGAGCGACCATGAGAACGCGGTCTGCCTGGCGCAGGCAAAGTTGGGTCCAGGCATCATGAGCCCGGTCGGCAACGTAAATTACATGTTCGTGGTGTGCCTCAATGCCATAGAACCACTCGCTATGTTGTTCCTTGCACTGATGATCCAGCAGGCGAACGCGAGCCCCGCCAGCGGAAAAAGCAAGGCCCAGTTGATCACCAGTTTCATGCTGCATGGCCGCTTCCCCAAGGGGCAGAACGGCAATGGTCTTGGGCACAGAACGCCATTCCTTGATGTGGCGTTCCCCGCGCATCAATTCGTGCAGGCGGCGGACCAGCAATTTGGAGAGGTTCTCCATAATAACGGGATAGCGCTTGGCAAGTTTGTGAAAGGCCTCCGCAGGCATGCGTAGAAGTTCGGTATCCCGCAAGGTGATCAGGGTGCCGACGCGCTTTTCTCCAGACAAAATAGCCAGTTCACCAACCGTCTGGCCGGGCACGAATTGGGCTACGAGCTGTTCTTCACCGGGGATGCGTTCCAGCCACATGCCGATGGAGCCCGCAGTAATGATATAAAGGTTCTGGCCTTCATCGCCGCGCCGCATCAAGGTCGTGCCGCCGGGCACTTTGACCCATTCAAAATCCTTGAGGATTTTTGGCAGCTCCTTTTGTGCAATCCCGTTAAAGAGCACGAGATTGGGCAGGAGTTCTAACAGGCGATCCGGGAAATCTTGCTCCGCAGTTTTTCCATCGCCAGCTCTTCGTGTTTGAGAGGATTTCGCATCCCCCCCACGCGCCTTTTTTGCTGCCGGTTTTTTCGGCACAGGCTTGTGTGGGGGGGTATCTGACATTTGCGTCCCTGTTTGTCTGGCTTAGTCCGCTGTTGCGGCCTGGAATGCGGCCCGTGCGGAAATCCCAGCATAGTATTTCACAACATTTGGATAATCATCCGAAGGCAGAATACCAAAGAGATTGGCTAGAACCAGCGGATAAGCTGTCATGATGTCTGCCGCGCTGAAACTGTCGCCTGCGATAAATTCCTTGCCCTCAAGGTGTGCATTCAGAAGGGCGAGACAATCTGTAACTCCGCCTTGGGCATCTGCTGCGGCAGCCAGGATGCGATCTTCCTCTGGAAGGATAACACTGTGCCGAGCGATGATGGAAAGGTAAGGCTGAAACGTGCTTTCACCGAAATGGAACCACTGCAGATATTCAGCAGATGCAGCCGTGCCGCCTTTGGGGCGCAAACCGCCGTCGCCATGTTTGTCCATGATGTATTCCAGCATGGCACCGCTTTCAAACATCTTCACGTCGCCATCGGTCATGGCCGGCAAGCGGCCCAGAGGGTGGATGGCAAGATACTCAGGGCTCTTGTGTTCGCCCTTGGAAAACGCGATGCGCTCGATGTCATACTCCAGGCCCAGCTCCTCCATGAGCCAACGGACACGAAGCGAACGGGTGGGATAGGCGTGATACAGTTTGATCATGGGTCTCTCCTCGCAAGGGTTTGATGCTGAGTTTCCCCCAATTGGTACAGCTTTAGAGGTCGCTTACCAAGTGCTCCATCCTCCATCGACGGGTAAATTGATGCCGGTCACGAAACTGGAGGCGTCTGAAGCCAAAAACAATGCAGGTCCCGCCAGCTCGCCAGGCGCACCGATGCGCCCCAAAGCGGTCTTGGCCGCCAGGCGCTCCATAAAGTCGGGTTGCTCGGCCTGGATGCCTTCCGTTGGGAAAGGCCCCGGGGAAATGGCATTCACGCGAATGCCATCTGGTGCCAGATGAGTGGCAAGATGGCGGGTCAGCTGGATCAATCCGCCCTTGGCCGCATTGTAATGGGGCGGAGAGTTCAGCCCGGTATCCCCATAAATTTTGGGGTCAGGAGCAATGTGCCCATACATGCTGGCGATGTTGATCACACTTGCAACACCATCCGCCCGGCTGAGGCTGGGATGGGCTGCCTTGGTGATATTGAACGCGGCGGTGACACCCGATTGGAAGGCCGTTGCGAAATCATCCGGCGTGGCCTCACTCCAGGGTGCCGCTCGACCGGTATAGGCGTTGTTGATGATCACGTGCAGGGGCCGGGCATCGCTGTCCATCTTGGCAAAGAGCGCCGCCACCGCCTCCTCATCCATGATGTCGAAAGCTGCAATCTCGCTTGAGATATTTTCTGCGCTCAGCTCTTCGGCAAATGCCTTGAGCTTGGCCTCATTGCGTCCATTGAGAATGAGATGTGCGCCTGCGCTGCCAAGCGCGCGCGACATGGTGCGGCCCAGATGACCACTGGCACCGGTGACAAAGGCGTTGCGTCCTTTAAGGGAGAAAAGTTCCGCGGCGCCGCTCATCGGGCAATCGCGTTGGAGAACCGCTCAGACACAGGTTGTGACTTTGGCCACAGGGCGGGGTTCAGAAACTGCTCTGGAAGCTTTGGCAGGATATCTTCTGCGGTGGCGCATTGGTCAAGCGTGAGAGGTGCCTTGGCAAACAAACGCACGTTGGATTCCAGCTGCTCTTCGCTTTCCATGCCCACCACGATGCCGTCGATCCAATCTTGTGCCCGCAAATAGGCAAGACACAGATCCGCAGGCGATTGGCGACCAAATTCATGGGTTAGGTGCTCAAGCGCAGAAACCACAGTTTCCGGGCAGACCCCATCCACTTGCGGCCAGTTGGCTTGCAGCCCGGCTGCCAGAAGCCCTTGCAAATATGCGCTGCGCACATGAACAGTTACATCTGGGCGCTGCGCCAAGGTCGTGCGCACTTCACCGCTGCGCCAGCGCCAGTCCAGAATATTGCAGGGCATCTGCACGTGGGTGACGTCGTGATCTTTCAGAACACGGAGTAATTCATGAGGCGTTTGAATAGATACGCCAAGAGATTTGATGGAGCCCGCCTCATGGCGCGCGCGCAGATCATCCCAGATCGCGGCCACATCAATATGTTCGGCGCGATGAAGCATGAGCGTGTCCAGCGTGGGCCCGCGCAGGTTATCCAGGGATGTGGCGATGCTCGAGATGGCCTCATCAGGGTTCGGGCTGATTTTCGTCACTACATGGGCGAATTTGGCGACTGATTCCTCAAGCGCCGCCCCCAGGCGTTCCTCGGCCAGGCCATAGGCCCGCGCGGTATCGAACGTGGTCACCCCCATATCAAGGGCCCGGTGGATGAGGCGGTGGGCGGCATCCTCAGACGGCATGCCAATCCGGTTGGCGGCCCCATAGGCCTGACCCAGCTGAACGGTCCCAAAAATGAGTTGCGCGTGTCCCATGGCGGCACGATAGGCCGAGTTTCCTAACGATTCCTTAGGGATACCCGCACCGGCGGGGAGCAAGATGGCCTGCGTTCGGCATCCCCCCTCTGCCATTGTCTTCTCTTGGCCCTCTCCCACGCTGGGGGGAGGGGACGATAGACAATTGCTCAGGGGCAATCTCTACACCTCCCCCTTGTGGATGGGGGAGGTCCGGAGCGAAGCGAGGGGCGGGGGTGGCAGGTTTAAGGTTCTTGCTGAGAGCTTGAAACAAACGCCGGGCCCACCCTTCCGCGCCCCCACGCGCCCGTGGGTTATTTACCCAGGATTTTCCAAAGCGACGTGGCCGTCATGACGATATCGTCGCCGACGAAGAACTCCCCGGCCACGAACAGCACGGATCGGGTCTGGCGAGTGAGACTGGCACGGCATTCCACCAGATCGCCGGTCTTGGCGCTTTTGAGGAAGTTCATCTGCATGCTGAGGGTCACGCACGGCTCCCGGCCTGTGGCGTTCCAAGCGACCGATCCCAGAACCGCATCACCGAACGTGGCCATCATGCCGCCGTGGGCCACATCGCGGGTGTTCAGATGCCGGTCATCGACACGGAAAGCCATCCACAGCTCTTCTTCCCCGGCCTCATTGGTGATGCGCTTATCGAATAATGGCCCCATGAAAGCCTCGAACGGATCCCACAGAGGTGTTTCGGTATAGCCCTCGGGGGCCGCCACTTTCCGCGCAGGAGGGACCGCCACCATATTGGGATCAGCATTCACGCTTTCAGTCATGACGCACCTAGGATCTTCCAGATGCCCGACGCGGTGAGCAATGTCTTGTCACCCTGATAGATGCGACCTGACACAAACACCACCGACCGGGTGGCCCGGGTGATTTCAGCTTCCCCTTCAAGGCGGATACCGTTCTGACCTGCGGCGACGAAATCCGTATTCAACGTCATGGTCGCGCACGGTGCATTGTCCACGGAGATGCTGACGGCGGTGCCCAACACTGCATCGGCAAAAGCCATCATCATGCCGCCGTGGACCATGCCCGCGCCGTTCATATGATCG
The DNA here is from genome assembly GCA_021774965.1 of Alphaproteobacteria bacterium. Classification (GTDB taxonomy): domain Bacteria; phylum Pseudomonadota; class Alphaproteobacteria; order JAJFIK01; family JAJFIK01; genus JAJFIK01. The sequence goes on along the minus strand of JAJFIL010000111.1, from coordinate 3,789 downwards.
TCGCGCACATCTACAAAGAAATGCACAGAGCCATCGTCGCGCGGGCGGCCATAGAATGGGCCCACATAGGCGTTAAAGCCCTCGTTCCAGACCGGCGCATAGCCTTCAGGGATATCAGTCATTCGATCTAACTCAGTTTAAAATATTCGAGGGCGGCGGGGGTCAGCTCATCGGCCCATTCCTGAACGAAATGCCCGCCTTCTGCGATTTCATAAAGATCAGAACAGCCTTTGATCATCTTGTTCAGGACGGCCATGGTATCCTTGCCCAACACGGGATCCTGCATGCCAACGGCCATAAAACATTCCCCCGCCCATTGGTTCTGGAAGAACTCAATGGCGCGTTTGGAGACATCGATACCTTCCATGCCTGGCTCCACCATCACCAGTGCAGGAAAGCGCCGCACTCCGCCCATATAGGATGGATCTGGGAAGGGCGCGCCATAGGCGGTGGCCTCGGCATTCGTCATGATGGAGGTGCTGCGTTGCATGAGATCGCCCACATCAAATTTCGGGTTGGTGGCGACAAAGTTTTTCCACGCGGTAAAGCCTTCCGAAGCTCCCTGGCCCGTGGGCAGAAATGTGTTGGCCACAATCATCCGCGTGATGCGGTCAGGATAATCCATGGGCAAGGTCAAGCCCAGCAAGCCGCCCCAATCTTGATTGATGGTGCAGACGTTCTGCAAGTCCATCCGTTCAAAGAATGCTTTCAGGGCATTGCGATGGAAATGATAGGTATAGGTCGCATCGTCCTTTGGTTTGTCGGACCGACCAAAGCCAAAGAAATCAGGTGCCACGCAACGATGACCGGCAGCGGTCAAAATAGGGATCATCTTGCGGTAGAGATAGGCCCAGCTTGGCTCCCCGTGCAGGCACAGGAAAGTGACTTCTGCGTCGCGTGGTCCCTCATCCAGATAGTGCATACGCAGGCCTTCATAACCGGGCAGGTCATCCACATAATTTGGCGCGAAATCATAGTTGGGAAGGTTCTCAAAGCGGGTCTCAGGCGTGCGGAGGGCATCATCGCGGGGCATGGTCTTTAATCCTTTGCGAGGGGCGGTGCGGCGGGTAGGCTGGCATTCGGTTAGAGCTATAGATTACTCCCGCCTCAGCCTGGTGAACAAGGAAAACCTCTCCATGAAAATATTCATTACGGGTGCATCGGGCTTTGTCGGCGGGGCCACTGTTGCTCAATTGAAACGTGACCATGAGTTCCTGTGTATGTCCCGCTCCGAAGCGGCGGACGCCAAGATTAAAGCCGTCGGTGGCGCGCCTGTGCGCTGCTCGTTGGGTGACGTTAGGGAAGAACATTTGTGTGGTGTAGAAGCCATCATCCATTCCGCTGCCTATGTCGAAGCGTGGGGGCCCTGGAAGATCTATTGGGACATGAATGTTGCCGCCACCAAACAGCTTTTAGCGGCGGCCAAAGCGGCAGGGGTCAAACGCTTTGTCCATATCGGAACGGAGGCGTGTCTGTTCCATGGCCAGCACATGCGCGACATTGATGAGACCGCACCGCTCGCTTTCAACGCACCCTATCCTTACTCGCGCACCAAGGCCTTTGCTGAACAAGCGGTGCGGGACGCAAACGAGCCCGGCGTGTTCGAGACCGTGGTAATCCGACCTCGATTTGTTTGGGGCCCCGGAGATCAGACCATGTTGCCGGAACTGCGCAAGCTCGTGAAGAGTGGCGGCTTTATGTGGATCAATGGTGGGACGGCAAAAACCTCAACCTCCCATATCGACAATGTGGTGGAGGGCATTCGGCTGGGCCTGACAAAAGGCCGCGACGGTGAGGCCTATTTCATCACCGATGATGAGATCGTCACCATGCGTCATATTGTTAGCGGTATAGCGGGCGCCGATGGGCTTGAGTTGCCCGACAAACACGCTCCCGCTTGGCTCGTCGGTGCACTGGCTTTCACGTTGGAGAAAGCATCGCGCCTGTTTGGCTCAAGTTTTGAGCCCATGATCACACGCTTTGCCGCCGACATCATGGCGCGGGACTGCACCATCAATATCGCCAAGGCAAAGTCCGAGCTGGGCTACGCGCCGCTTGTGCCCATCGAAGAAGGCCTTGCTCGCATGAAAGAGGGCGATACATGATGCTCAAGCTTTACGCCATGACGTGCGGCTGGCTGACCATGCCCCTGGGAGATATTCTTGAGGGGGAGGCGGGGATGATCCGCATTCCCGTGCCCGCCTATCTGATCGACCACCCAAAGGGTCGCCTTCTTTTCGATAGCGGTATGCATAAATCAGTTCAAACGGATGCAAAGGCGCGTCTTGGCAGCGCTGCGGAATACTACAATGTGGAGTTTCAGCCCGGTGAGGATATTGAGGCGCGCCTGAACCGGATTGATCTGGGCGTGGACGACATTGACATGCTGATTAACTCGCATCTGCATTTTGATCATGCGGGGGGTAATGATGCGATCCCCAACTCGCCTATCCTTTTGCAGCGCCCCGAATGGGAAGCCGGGCTTGATCCCGACCTTGCCGCCCTCAATGGATTCTACAAACAGGACTATGACCTGGGTCAGGACATGAAACTGATTGACGGGGAACATGACATTTTCGGAGATGGCTCGGTGGTGTGCATTCCTACCTATGGCCATACGCCGGGGCATCAGTCGGTCTTGGTGAGACTTGAAAGCGGTGATGCCCTGCTGGCGGGGGATGCTTGCGATCTGCGCCGTTCTCTCGAAAATATGCATCTGCCGCGCCATGCCCATAACAAACAAGAAATGCTGGCGAGCTTTACCAAGGTCAAAGAGTTTCAAAATCGCGGAGCGCGTATATTCTTTGGCCATGACCCGGAGTTCTGGGAGACCATCTCCCATGCTCCCGCAATGATAGCGTGAGGATGGGCACATGAAGCAAGTCAATACAACCTTCCGTATGGAGACCAATGGGCCCGGCCTGACGGACATCACGGTTGATGTGACAAGCTGGGTGCAGGATCAGGGTATGGAAGAGGGCCTGCTGACCCTGTTTGTGCAACACACCTCCGCCAGCTTGATGATTCAGGAAAACGCGGACCCGGATGTGCAACGGGACCTGCAAACTTTCTTTGAAAAGCTTAGCCCCTGGGATGAGAGCCTTTATCGCCACTCCACCGAAGGGGAAGACGATATGCCTGCGCATATTCGAAGCGCGCTGACCCAAACTTCTCTTTCTATCCCCTTGATTGATGCCCGGCTGGTGCTGGGTACCTGGCAGGGGATTTATTTTTTTGAACACCGCGCCCATCGCCAACGCCGCAATATGGTGATGCATCTTTACGGGAACTAACTTCCCAAATTCGATAGGACGACCCCATGGACTTTGAAATTCCCGAAGCGATCACGCAAAAACTCAACGAGATTGATGCCTTCATCGAGGCTGAGATTAAGCCGCTTGAGCAGCAAGACGACAATATCCGTTTCTTTGACCATCGCCGCGAGCATGCCCGCACAGATTGGGACAATCAGGGCCTGCCCCGGGAAGAATGGGAAGACCTCTTGCGGGAGATGCGCCGCCGCGCCGATGCAGCAGGTTTCCTGCGTCTGGCATTACCGAAGGAATATGGCGGCGAGGAGATCGGAAGCCTGGCCATGGCCATCATTCGCGAGCACCTGGCGACAAAAGGTCTGGGGCTGCACAATGATTTGCAGAACGAAAGCTCCATCGTCGGCAACTTTCCACAAATCCTTATGCTGCGGGATTTTGGCACCGAGGCGCAGAAGGCCGAATACCTGGAAGGCATGTTGGCGGGTACCCACAAGATTGCCTTTGGTCTGACCGAACC
>JAJFIL010000012.1 GCA_021774965.1 Alphaproteobacteria bacterium | reverse complement strand
TGCAGGCCTGCCTCATGTGGTGGCACCTATGGGCACGGCCATGACCCCGGATCATCTTTCAGAGTTGTGGCGGTTGGCACCGGAGCCCTTGATCTGCTTTGACGGAGATGAAGCAGGCAAACGGGCGGCGGGCCGTGTGCTGGAGCTGGCCCTGCCCACACTTCAGACCGGCCACTCGCTTAAATTTGTCATGCTGCCCCAAGGCCAAGACCCGGATGATCTGCTCAGATCTGGCGGCAAGGCGGCGGTGAAGGATGCGCTGGCGTCAGCCTCCAGCCTGTCGGACATGATCTGGCAGTCGGTCGCCTCTTCAAATTCTCTGGAAACACCAGAGGGCCGCGCCCAGTTTGATGCGGAAATTGACCGCCTCACCAACATGATTGAGGAAAATCGCAGCCGGTTTTTCTTCTCAAAAGCGCTCAAGGAAAGATTTCATCAAGAGATCCGCGGCAATCAGCCTCATCAGGGCAGAGGCGCAGGTCAGGGCAGGGGGCAGCAGCAAGGCTGGCAGAAGAGCCGGAAGTCGGGCCTTGTCTCCGGTGCCAGCGATGCTCTGAAACGATCCACTTTGGCGCAAGGGGCACGAAATTCAGGCGTGGCCAGCTCCAATCACCCTCTGAAACAGGGTCATTCCACCCTTGGCGGACGGCATCGCGAGCAGGTCTTGCTTTATAGTTTGGTTAACCATCCGGGGATACTCGAAACCCATATTGAGGCCTTCGCAGCGTGTGAAATCCACGATCCAGAGCTCAGAACACTAAAAACTGCCCTATTTGAGGCCCTTAGCACCCATCCAGGCCTTGACAGCGAGGGGTTAAAAGGCCACTTGAACAGACGGGGAATTGGGGATATCGCTGACCAGTTGGCGGCCCAGGACGTATTAAAATGCTTGGCCTTCGCCCAGATTGGCGCGGAACCTAAAATGGCCGAGGAGCATTGGCTCGAAGTCCTGGCGCGTCACAACTTAGCGACCGCCCTGCTGCAGGATCTGCAAAACGCGGAACGTGCATTTGTTAATGAGCGTACAGAGGACAATCTTGAGCGTCTTCGGAATGTACAAAGCCTCTTGGCGAAGCACGAACGCGGTGAAGCGGCTCTTGCGCCTGATGCCCTTTAGCGGGGGCAGGCTCACACGTGTGGGTCGGGACATTGTTGATAGGCCGTGCTTGATGCCTGACCGGCAGATAAGTGGCCAACAAGTGAGCAGGAAGGGTCGTTACCCCCTTTAGAGATATGAGATTGAACAGGCGGGCTGCTGGACGCGCAAGGGGCGTATCCATGTTAGCTGCCTTTTAAGAATGGGATAAGCGAAGGCTATGGCCAGCGTTTCAGAAGCAATCACCAAAAAATCCTCCAAGGCTGCTGCCAAGGCGAAACCCGCCTCAAATGCAAAGTCAGCTGCAAAGTCACGTGTGAAGGCAAAGCCAACCGTAAAGGCCGCAAAGGTCAAAACGGCGGTAAAGAAGGCTGCTCCCAAGACTGCAGCCAAGCCAAAGGCTGTCGCCAAAAAAGTGACCAAGAAGGCTGCCCCCGCTGTGAAGAAAGCTGCGGTGAAGAAAGCTGCAGCAAAGAAAGCGCCTGCAAAAAAGGCCGCGCCGAAGAAAGTTGCCGCTAAGACAACAACCAAGGCCGCGACCAAAACTGCTGCAAAGCCAAAGGTTGCAACAAAAGCCACTGCCAAGAAGGCTACAGCTAAGAAGGCCTCTGCCAAGGCGCCTGCAAAGCCCAAGACGGCCAAGGCTGCGGTAAAGGCGGCGAACAAGAATGCGACCGCTGCGGCCAAGGGCTCAGCCAAGGACAAGGGAGATGACGCTGGTGATGCGCCGCTTCTTGATCTTGATAATGCCGAGGTTAAAAAGCTGCTCAAGTCGGCCAAGAAACGCGGGTTCGTAACGCTGGAAGAGCTGAACCGCGTGCTGCCGTCTGATCAGGTATCCCCAGAGCAGATTGAAGACACGCTGGCGCAATTGTCCGAGCAAGGCATCAATGTGATTGATGAAGAGCCCGACGAGAGCGAAAGCAAAGAGGTCACCACCAAGAAATCTACAGCCGCGACCACGACGGCTTCCTCCGGCTCTACCCTGGATCGCACGGACGATCCGGTGCGCATGTATTTGCGCGAAATGGGCACGGTGGAATTGCTTTCCCGCGAAGGCGAGATAGCCATTGCCAAGCGCATCGAGGCCGGTCGCGAGACTATGATCGGTGCCTTGTGCGAAAGTCCGCTGACCTTTGAAGCCATCATCGTGTGGCGGGACGAACTTTATGACGGCAAGATCCTGCTGCGCGATATTATCGATCTCGACGCCACCTATGGGGCCACGCCGGAAGGCCAGGCCAGCCGCGCTGCGCAATCGGCGCAAGCTGCCCGTGTGATCACCGCCAATGGCGGTACGCCCCCTGCGACTTTGACCGAGGCCAGCAAGCCGCCGGTTGTCGAAGGCAAAGAGGGCGAGAAAAAAGAAGAAGAGAAGAACGCAGACGGCACGCCGAAGGTCAAATCTGATGACGACGATGATGGGGATGAAACAAATCTCTCTCTCGCCGCCATGGAAGCGACGCTGAAGCCTGCCGTACTTGAAAGCTTTGACTCCATCGCCGGAGATTACAAGAAACTGCGCAAGCTGCAGGACGCGCTTGTGGAAGCCGCTCTCAAGAACGAAAGCCTGACCCCGGCGCAGGAAAAGCGCTATGTGAAACTGCGTCAGGAAATTGTTGATCTGGTGAAGGGCCTTCACCTCAATAATAATCGTATCGAAGCGCTGGTGGATCAGCTTTACGGCATCAATCGTCGTCTGGTGGGTCTGGAAGGGCGCATGTTGCGCCTAGCCGAACGTCACGGTGTTTCCCGTACGGAGTATCTTGAGCAATATATCGGCAATGAGCTTGACCCAGGTTGGGCGCGCCGCGTGGGCCGCCTGAAGGGCAAAGGCTGGAAAGAGTTCGTTCACGACGAACGCGACGGCGTGAAGGAAATTCGCGGCGAAGTTCAAATGGTCAGCCAACAGACCGGCCTTGAAGTCGTGGAATACCGCCGCATCGTATCAACGGTGCAAAAAGGCGAACGCGAAGCGCGCATCGCCAAGAAGGAAATGGTCGAGGCAAACTTGCGTCTGGTGATTTCCATTGCCAAGAAATACACAAACCGTGGTCTGCAGTTCCTCGACCTCATCCAGGAAGGCAACATCGGCCTGATGAAGGCGGTGGACAAATTTGAATACCGCCGTGGTTACAAGTTCTCGACCTACGCTACGTGGTGGATCCGTCAGGCGATCACGCGTTCGATCGCAGACCAGGCGCGCACCATCCGTATTCCGGTGCACATGATCGAGACCATCAACAAACTGGTGCGGACCTCGCGCCAGATGCTGCACGAAATCGGTCGCGAGCCCACGCCGGAAGAGCTGGCCGAAAAACTCGCCATGCCGTTGGAAAAAGTGCGCAAGGTGATGAAGATCGCGCGGGAGCCGATCTCTCTGGAAACGCCAATTGGCGACGAAGAAGACAGCCACCTGGGCGATTTCATTGAAGACAAGAATGCGATCCTGCCTATTGATGCGGCGATCCAGTCCAATCTTCGCGAAACCACCACACGGGTTCTGGCGTCCCTTACCCCACGGGAAGAGCGGGTTTTGCGCATGCGCTTTGGCATTGGTATGAATACGGATCACACTTTGGAAGAAGTGGGTCAGCAATTCTCCGTGACGCGGGAACGTATTCGCCAGATCGAAGCCAAGGCCTTGCGGAAGCTGAAACACCCAAGCCGCTCACGGAAACTGCGGAGTTTCCTCGATAATTAGAACGTGTTGAGAAATCTGCTAAGTTTTCTCGACAACTTCGGCATCCTTGATAAGCTCCCCTCAAAACCAAGAGGGGAGCTTTTTTCATGCAAGACTTCAAAGGCAAAACCGCCGTCATCACCGGAGCCGCAAGCGGCATTGGCGAAGCGCTGGCCCATGAGGCAGCAAACCGCGGCATGAACGTGGTGCTGGCCGATATCGAAGCGCCCAGGCTGGCCGATGTGGAAGCGGCACTGAGAGACAAAGGTGCAGAGGTTCTCTCCGTCGTCACCGATACCTCCTCCAAGGATGCAGTGTTCGCCCTCGCCGATGCAGCATTTGAACGCTTCGGCAATGTGCATTTTCTGGCCAATAACGCAGGCGTTGCTGGTGCCAAAGGCGGGACCGCCTGGTCAACGGATGATGCGGAGTGGGACTGGGTCATGGGCGTGAACTGGAAAGGGGTCCGCTACGGGGTGCAGGCGTTCGTGCCGCGCATGATTGAAGCCGGCGAAGAAGGCGCGATCGTATCCACATCCTCCATCATGGGGCTGAACACCGGGACCACCTCTCCCTACAATATTTCCAAGCACGCCGTGGCGCGATTTATGGAGGGGCTCTATTACGACCTCCAAATGGAGGCCCCAAAACTGCAGGCCATTTTGCTGTGCCCCGGCCCCATCGCCACAGAGATTGTGAAGTCCACCCGTAACCGCCCCGACGGCGTACCGGTGGAAGAAGAAGGCTCCCTCGGCCATCGCGGAGAGGTCTTTCACAACTGGCTCCAGGAAGAAGGCATGACACCGGAAGAGGTCTCCGGCATGGTGTTCGCCGCAGCGGAAGATGGCTCCTTCTATGTTCATACGCACCCTGAATATGTGACCGCCTCGTTCCTGCGCCGCGTTAAGGGCGTTACCAGCGAAGACAAACTACCGCTGCCCCTGCCAAAGGATTTCATTGAGGGGTAGGGGGTCGCTTCTTAACCTGGGAATATATGTTAGTTTTTACCCCGAATTGGCAAGAGCAAGGGATTGAATATGCAAAACCCAGGGGAGCGATCCAAATCCACTCGGTGGGTTTGGGTGAAAGGTTTTTTTCAAAACCCATTTATCATCGCTGCTTATTACGGTGGGGTGATAGTCGTCTATTTTCCTATTGAGGCCATTCTGAATAAGGGCGATCCGATAGCCCTTTCAGCGGCAGGTGCCTCGGTTATGGTGCTTTTTATTCTTACCATGCTGGTGAGCGCCATATTCTTCAGAGTAGGTCGCGAGGTTGAAATTGAATCCAAAATTGTCGACATGCAGGATTTCATCAACGCACAACACATGGGTTGGATTGTAAACGAACGATATGTGCGTTCCGTGGAGTTCAATTCGCGTGAAACATGGGTCTTCACACAAGATTTATCAAACGACCTGTCCGCAGACGGCGAGATATTTCAATCTGTAAAGGCCAACCTGAACCAGGGGCATAAATACGTATACTACCTGCCAGACGTGGCATCATCGTATGATGTAGTCAGTCAATATGCGGCTCTTCATTCTTACACCAAAGGTCAGGTTCGCTTTTATCTTATCCCAGGTAGCAACTATAGTTTCTACACAGAGGTTGTTGTATACAATGTTGAAGATGATGAGCGAGTGGCAATTGAGTGGCTGCCGCAAGATGATCTGAATTACTATATTGCCATGGATGCAAAACATACAAACTACGTAACTGGTATTGGTAGAATGTACATGAAGAAGTTTGAGGAGTTTGACGGCTAGATGGCGATTGGGATGCACGACGGAATAGGGATTCTTGGCGTTTGTTTGGTATTATTTGCCTACCTGCTCCTTCAGCTGGAAACAGTAAAATTCGATGACCTTAGATACCTGCTTCTGAATATATTTGGTTCCGGGATGATAATTCTGTCGCTCACACGAAACTTCAATATCGCCTCGTTTCTGATTGAAAGCTGTTGGGTGCTTATAAGTGTTTACGGTCTGGCCAAATTGGCCCACCGCAACCGGGATGCCATTTTGAACAGGCTCAAACGCCGCTCCTGACTTCACTCAGAGTGCTCTTGTTGGGTTGACGCGGGAGTGAGCTAGGCCTCACTCAATCTCAAACACCATCGAAACAGATGACGTAATCGTTTGCTGGCCGCTGGTGATGGGCGGTGGTGGTGCGCTGTCGAACGTCATTTCTGCGCGCATGGCATAGACAGGCTGTGGGCTTGAGAAGCCGCCTTCGTTGATGATCAGCACACGTCCCAAAGTCACACCGGCCTCGGTTGCAAGCGTTGTGGCACGAGCACGGGCGTCTGCCACGGCAAGCTCCCTTGCATCTTCCTGCAGTTTATCTGTTTCAGAAATGGAGAATGATATGCCCTGGAACTGATTTGCACCGGAGGACACCACTGCGTCTATTCCGGGGCCAAGGTTATCCAGATCCCTGAACAACACCCTCACCATATTGGAGACCTGATAGGCCACAATGCGGCGCGGCTCGGTGTCGCCCTGACGGTAAGGGGTGTATTGCGGGTTGATGGAGAAATTCGAGGTGGCTATGTCTTCTTCGGCAATGTCGAGCGCCCCCATCTGGTCGAACACCGCCTGCATGGCTGTTGAATTTGCGGCCAAGGCATCCTGCGCGTTGCGAGCTTGGGTGATCACGCCGAGCGAGATGGTGGCTTGATCGGGGCGGGCGGATACCTCGCCCATGCCGGAAACGGAAATCGTCCGCGGCATATCCTCCGCCGCCACGGGGGCGGAAACCATGGAAAATGTGCCCGCAGCAGTAGCGGCGGCGATGAGAAATACAAAGGCAGCATTGCGCATTTCGAAACCCTCCAGATTTGACAAAACCCCAATTGAGAATAGCATTATCCCACATTTGGGCCTGACTGTGGCAGGCATGAACGGGCAGGGCAGCAGGGAGTTATTGACCCCACGCGCGGTTTAGCTAGAGTGCGGCCCTTCCTGCGTTGGGCCTGTAGCTCAGCTGGTTAGAGCCGACCGCTCATAACGGTCTGGTCGGGGGTTCGAGTCCCTCCGGGCCTACGCGGGGAGAAAGTAAATTCACCCACACGTTGTTTTCATTTTGAGATACACTTACCACCCGATGCGCTTTGTAAAAGGAGGTAATTTAGTCGTGATGAACCCTAACAATATTTTTCTGAAAGCCCGGAGTTTTGCGTTTAGTTCTGCTGTCTATCTCTTTGCGGTGAGCCCGGCAGCGGGTTCCGATGAAGACCAGGTCCTGCAAGTGCCCTCTGCCGATGGCACAGAAATTCGCGTGGTAATCAATGCCCCAATCGACCAAGTGCATCGGGGGACTGTCTTGCTTGTGCCCGGTACAGGTCCGTTCGACGAAGATGCCTATTTTGGAAGGTCTGGAACTGAAAGGGACTTTTTGTTCCGTGATCTTTCTCAAGCAATGAACAGGGCAGGGCTCACAACTGTGCGCTTTGCCAAAAGGGGAGTGCTTTGCAGTCCCCGCGGGGGCGTGGAGGGAGCTAGCTATGCTGACTGTTTGGACCCTGACATACTGATCACCCAGACGTCCTTGTCATTCGCACAGGACGTCGCGACAGCCTATGGGGCTGGCCAGGACACGGGAGGGAGTTGCCTCATTGTCCTTGGGCATTCAGAAGGATTTCTGGCGTCTGCTCGAGCGATTGAGGAGGGGCTGATTCAGCCAGCTGCCCTTATTGGACTTACCCCTGTTTTAGAAAGTCCCAAAGATGTACTGCATTGGCAGGGGACAGAGCGGAACGTTGATGCCCTCCGGCAAATGGATATTGATGGAGATGGCCGGATAACAGATCAAGAAATCCGTGATGCATACCTCAGCAGCAGAATTAGTGGTGTCGGGAGTGTTGAAGCATTCCTCGGTGATGGCGGGTATTGGACAGAAGAGATACTTGATGCACTCCAAGACTACCACCGTGCATTCCATGAGTATAGGCGTGCAAGAGCCTTGGGACATAATCCGCGCGAGCTATACTCCTCCGGAGGTGTGCCGGGTGGCAGTTACGAGTGGTGGCAGCAGTGGTTTATCGATGAGCGTCCGGTGATCGACAGGTTGACTGGCTTTGACGGGGCAATACGGCTTTTTTTTGGTGATCGCGATTCCCAGACCCCTCACGAGCGCCAACTCGCAGCTCTACAAGCCTCTCAAGTTGACGTTCCGCCAGAAAATATTGTGGTGTTTTCAGGTTTAGGCCATGGTTTGGGCGAAAACTCAACTTACGGCCCTATGGATATTGTTGCGAGAGATGACGTTGTTGCTGCTGTAGTAAGTCTCTCCCAACAGGAATGCCCATGACACCAAAAACCGAAACATATGCCGAAGTCGCAAAAGAGATCGCGGCTGTTCTTGACGGCGAGCCTAACGTGACCGCGCAGATGGCGACGGTGGCGTGTCTTTTGTCCGAACGGTTTGAAGCTTACTACTGGACCGGATTTTATGTGGTGGACGCAGATAAGCCCGATGAGCTTGTAGTGGGTCCCTATCAAGGCACCCTTGGCTGCTTGCGCATCGCTTTTGGCCGCGGGGTTTGCGGGGCGGCGGCGGCAACGCGGGAAACTCAGGTCGTCGATGACGTGCACGCCTTTTCCGATCACATTGCCTGTGATGCCAACACAAATTCAGAGATTGTCGTGCCGGTGCTGGACGGGAATGGCGAGCTGATCGCGGTTTTTGATGTGGACAGCACCAGCTTTAAATCCTTCGATGCCGTAGACAAGCAGTGGCTGGAGCGGATCATTTCCGATACGTTCGCGGCATAGAGATAAGGCCTCCTTCCTGAGGCTATAAAAACAAATTCATGTTGAGGAGAGTATTTTGAAGGCTGCATATATCGAGTCTTACGGCTCAGCGAGCAAGGTCAAGATTGGCGAGCAGCCAAAACCGAAAGCAGCGCGCGGCTGCGTGCTGATCAAGATGAAGGCTGCAAGCGTCAACCCCATCGATTGGAAAACGGTGAAGGGCGATCTCAAACCTCTCGTCAAGCCACCGTTTCCCATCCTGCTGGGTAATGATGGGGCGGGTATCATTGAGGAGCTGGGTAAAGGCGTCACGGGGCTTGGCGTTGGAGACGAGGTTTATTTCCGTTGCCGGAAAGCCGATACGGGCACCTATGCCGAATATTTCTCAATACCGGTGGACCTGGTGGCAAAAAAGCCGAGCAATATGAGTTTTGAGGAAGCGGCCTCCATCCCTCTGGTCGGGCTGACGGTGCTGCAGGCCTTAAAGGAAAAGGGCGGCATGAAGCCTGACTCAAAGGTTCTCATTCATGCAGGCGCAGGGGGCGTCGGCACCTTTGCCATACAATTTGCCAAGGCTTGTGGCGCCTTCGTTGCCGCCACCGCAAGCGCAAAGCGGATTGACCTGCTGAATGATCTTGGGGCGGATGTTATTATCGATTATCACACCCAGAAGATTGAAGATGAGCTGAGCGATTTCGACATCGTACTGGATACGCTGGGGGATGATGTGCAAGAGGCCTCCTATCAGGTTCTCAAACCTGGAGGGGTGCTCGTGTCCATCCAAGGTATCCCTGATGTTGAAACCATGAAATACTATGGCGCCGGGCTTATGGTCCGGCTGGTTGGTGCTCTATCAAACCGGAAGAAACAAAAGCAGGCCGCAAAACATGGCGTCAGGTACGACTATTTATTCATGAAGGAAAATGGCGCTCAATTGGCAGAGATTGCAGAGCTGATTGAGGTAGGAAAAATCAAAGCCGTTATCGATTCAACTTATCCCCTCGATCAAGTGCAGCAAGCCTTTGAGCGCAGCATGACGGGCAGGTCGCAGGGAAAAATCATTATCTCAATCGACTAGGCGCGACACCAGATCAATCAAAAAGGCCCCCGAGGGATTCCCCCCGGAGGCCGTTATTGTTTCAGCGAAAGGTCTCTCGCTAAGTCTTACTGCTGGTGGTTTGGCTCAAAGCCTTCCAGAGCTTCAGCAAGGCCTGGCACGTGCTCAACGCCTGCCAGAATTTCCGTGGACGAGCCTTCGAAATCACCAAATTCCTGTGCACGACCGCCCAGACAGGTGGTCAGGAAGCCTTCGGTGATGCCATAGAAGCTGTCACGGTTTTCAGGCCGGGCAAAGCCGTGGCCTTCATCCGTGAAGTTCACATACGTCACCTGCTGGCCGTTGGCGACCATGGTTTCTGACAACTGGTCGCTTTCAAGCTTGGTCACACGTGGATCATTCCCACCCTGACCAATCAGCAGTGGCCGCACAATGTCATCGGCGCGAGAAAGAGGGGAGGCTGCTTCCAGCCTGGCCCGACCTTCTTCGGTGCGCGGGTCCCCAACGCGGGAATACCAGGTTGCTTCCAGGAACGGTGCCCAATAGGCCGGGAAGCTCTCGATCAGTGTGATCAGGTTGGATGGACCCACAATGTCTACGCCGCAAGCAAAGGTGGTTGGGGTGAACGTTACGCCCACCAATGTGGCGTAGCCGCCGTAAGAGCCGCCCATGATTGCGATTTGATCTTCTTGGGCGATGCCGCTTGCCACGGCCCAGTTCACCGCATCGATCAAGTCATCATGCATGGCACCGGCAAACTCGAACGTTGCTGCCTCAATGAAGTTTTTCCCAAAGCCCGATGAGCCGCGGTAATTCACCGACAAAACCGCATAGCCGCGATTGGCGAGCCACTGGTGCGTGGTGTTGTAACCATAGCTATCCCGAGCCCAGGGGCCACCGTGGACATACAGCACCATAGGCAGCGCCTCTTCCGGCACACCATCGCCATCCGCATCGGATCCGGCAGGCAAGGTGAGATAGGAAACAAGGTTCAACCCATCCCGGGCCTCAATAACTGCCGGGAACATTTCTACCAAAGGTGCTTCATCCAGCTCGGGCCGGGTTGAAAACATATGCTGAAGGGAGTTCGTTTCCCGGTCCAGCAAGTGGTAGTGAATTGGCTTGTTCGCCGCATTTTCCGCCACCATCCAAAAGCGATTGTCACGAGATTGGCTGACGATGCTAGCGTCCCCTTCAAGGCTAACGCTCAAAGCATCAAACGCTGCGGAAACATCATCCGACAACACTTCCCATTCAGAACGGGTGTAGTCGAAATTCACCGCCAGGACTTCGTTGGTAAGCGGATCACTCAAAGTGCCACCAATATCGGCCAGATCATTCTCGGCAATAAGAGTTTGCGCCCCGCTTTCCATATCCACCAGGAACAAAGCTGCGGTATCACGATCCACGCTGGAGAGGGTGTAAACGCCCGTGCCATCGGCAGTGAATGAAAGTGTCGAAGATGTCAGAGAATCTGACTGAGGTACTTCAAAAAAGGGCACCCATTCACCATCAACGCGCTTAAGCACAGCAAAGCCGCCACTGGCAGTTTGTTGTGTGGCCAGGCGGGCATTCAAGTCTTCATCAAAGTCATACCCCACAAAGCCTGGGTTCTCTTCCACAAGCACCATCTCGCCAGTGACAACGTTCAAGTGGAACGCATCAAACAGCTGCGGGTTCCGCTCATTGGTGCCGATCACCAGCGTGTCGGGGTGGCTGTAGCTGCCGCCCATGACGGTGGCGCGCGCGCCTTCCGGCACAGGGGTTAGGTCGCGGTCTTCGCCAGTTGCGATATCGACCACGTGAACATGCCAGTTTTCATTGCCGCCCGTGTCTTGCAAGTAGGCAATGTATGCGCCATTGGGGACCCAGAAGTGTTGGCGAATGCCGCGGCTTTGATCGTTGGAGATCGGGCGGGCCGCATCAAAGTTACCCACAGGAGCGACCCAGATGTTCATCACGCCATCTAGAGGCGCAAGGAAACTCATCATGGTGCCATCGGGGCTGATGCGCCCTTGAGCCCGGACCGGATTGCCAAACAAGACGCGGCGCTCGATCAACGCGGTTTCGACTGCTTCGTCCATGTCTGATGCCATGGTGTCATCTGCCATGGTATCAGCGGGCATTGTGTCTTCGGCCGTCATGTCGCCGGAGCCAGATTGCGTGTCGCCGCCCAAAAATTGCGGCCCATAAAAATAGGCCGCAGCGATAACTGCAGCCACAATGATCAATAAGACCAGCCTTTGCATTGGTCTTTCCCCCTAGCTTTTTGAATTCTCTTTTTGTGATAATGGAGCCCCGCTCCATTTCTCCGGGGGCGAGACTAGCCCATCGGAAAGGCCCCCCCAAGTAAAACTCTTGTAATGTTGAGCAAATTGGGCCGTGATTTTTGCCGGAAACTCACGGATTGCGCGGATTTCCAGTCCTGCTATAAAGCCCGCCAAACCTCTCCTCATCCAGACCCAGAAAGCATCCCCATGGCCAAGTACGAATTCATCTATCATATGGAACACCTGACCAAGACCTATGTGGGCGGCAAGAAGGTGCTTGATGATATCAATCTGAGTTTCTATCCCGACGCCAAAATCGGTGTGGTAGGGGTCAACGGCTCCGGTAAATCCACGCTGCTGCGTATCATGGCTGGCGTCGACAAGGAATACAACGGGGAAGGCTGGGTCGCCAAGGGTGCCAAAGTTGGCTATTTGGCGCAGGAGCCAGAACTGACCGAGGACAAGAATGTGCTCGACAATGTCATGGAAGGGGTGGCCGAGACTAAAGCGCTGCTGGACGCCTTCAACGACGTCTCCATGAAAGTTGCCGAAGATTATTCTGACGAGCTGATGGAAGAGATGTCCACGCTTCAGGAAAAGATCGATGCAGTGGATGCCTGGGATCTGGACAGCAAAGTCGAGATGGCCATGGACGCGCTGCGCTGTCCTCCTGGCGATGCAGATGTCACAAAGCTTTCAGGTGGGGAGCGCCGCCGCGTAGCCTTGTGCAAGCTGTTGTTGGCAAAGCCAGACCTTTTATTGCTCGATGAGCCCACCAACCACCTTGATGCGGAAAGCGTCGCGTGGCTGGAGAAGTTTCTGGAAGACTACACTGGCGCCGTGATGGTGATTACCCACGACCGTTACTTCCTGGACAATGTTACAGGCTGGATTTTGGAAATCGATCATGGTCGCGGCATTCCGTACGAAGGCAACTACACGTCCTGGCTGGACCAAAAACAAAAACGTCTGGTGCAGGAAGGCCGCGAGGATGCGGCGCGCCAACGTGAGCTCAAGCATGAGTTGGAATGGGTTCAATCTAGTCCCAAGGCACGTCAGGCCAAATCCAAGGCGCGCCTTAAGTCCTATGATGAACTGCTCAACAAGGATACGGGCGCACGGGTCAATGCGGCGCAAATCGTTATTCCGGCAGGACCCCGTCTGGGCGATGTGGTGATTGAAGCCGAAGGCCTTTCCAAGGGTTTTGGCGACGACCTGTTGATTGATGATTTGTCCTTCAAGCTGCCCCCTGGCGGCATCGTTGGTGTCATCGGTCCTAATGGCGCGGGTAAGACAACATTATTCCGTATGCTGACCGATCAGGAAACCCCGGACAAGGGCACCATGCGCGTAGGGGACACTGCGGTTCTGGGCTATGTAGATCAGTCGCGTGATGACATGGACCCCAACAAGAACGTGTGGGAGGAAATCTCCGACGGTCTGGATATTATCGAGTTGGGCAAGCGCACCATGCCGTCACGGGCTTATGTGGGCGCTTTTAACTTCAAGGGCGGCGATCAGCAAAAGAAGGTGGGTCAGCTTTCAGGCGGCGAACGCAATCGGGTTCATCTGGCCAAGATGTTAAAATCTGGCGTCAATGTGCTGCTGCTCGATGAACCGACCAATGATCTGGACGTGGATACCTTGCGGGCACTGGAAGATGCGCTGGATGATTTTGCGGGCTGTGCGGTGATCATTTCTCACGATCGCTGGTTCCTGGATCGCATCGCCACGCACATTCTGGCCTTTGAAGGGGACAGTCACGTGGAGTGGTTCGAAGGGAATTATGAAGCTTATGAGGAAGACAAGAAGCGTCGCTTGGGCGCTGAAGCTGATCAGCCTCACCGCATCAAGTTCAAGCGCTTCTCTCGAGACTAGAGACCGGCTCTAGTTGGCCGGGGCCATGCCGGCTTCGCGAATGCGATCTCGTAAATAGCCCAGCAGGGGGCCAACGCTATCGCCATTATTTGCGATAATGGAGCCAAATTCTTCGCGCTGGGTTTGCAGAAGCGAGAAGGTCCCCTCTTCGGCGGGCGCTTGCAAGGTGATATCATAGACCCGGTAGGCGCCATCGCGGCGGATGAGAGTCCACTGCACACCGGCAATGTATTCGCCGCCCTGGGACATCACATCGCTATTCACCGATACCCAGGAGTAGTTTTCCCGGTCATCGACTGATGAGTCCTTTACCTGGATCTGCTCGCCTGAGTATTCATCAAAGCGCGAGCGAATGACGCTGGCGGCATATTGCTCCAGCAACTCAATGTACTGATCAAATTCGTCGTCGGTGACAACGCGGCTGTAAGGCCCAAGCGCACTGCGTCCAAATTGGCGCAAAGCTGTGTTCTCTGTGATGACAGTTTGAAATTGATTGGCAACCTGATCGGGGCTCAGCGATCCATCGCTCAAAACCATGGTGGCTTCGTTGGCGAGGTTCTGGACAAAAACTTCTCCATCACTGTCGCGTGCAATGGCCTGACCGGCCAATGTGCCAAATGCAACAACCGCGGTTAGCGCCCCTATAAGTGCCTTATTGAGAATGGACATCACAAAAAATCCCTACAGCTGAAAAATGCAATAACATTAACAGAACGTGTGGTGCGAAACATGCATCCAAAAGATGCACAAATAAAGGCACGATTTTCCTTATGATTACCGCAGGTTTGGTGGGGTTACAGGCCTTGGGGCCCGCAAGCTACCGGCAAACTAGAAGTCGTCTTCGAAATCATCGGCCAAATCAGGCAGATCTTCAAAGTCAAATTCGCCATTGCGAATCGCACCATCGCGTGATTGCCGGTAAAGGCTGCGCACGGCGGCGTAATAATCAATGGAAGTTCGCTCAATTTCGTCCAGCGTATCCAGGTTTTGGCCCCGTAGGTCCACAACGCGAATCGCGGCACGGCCATATTTGAAATACTGAAAGTCATCGCCCCCGACCCAGTTAATGGGATCGATCACAGCATCCACAACCCGGCCGGCAAGGTCGCGGGGCGGAGAGGGACCCAAGACGGGTAGGAACAGATAGGGGCCTTCGCTCATGCCATGAACTGCAAGGGTTTGGCCGAAATCTTCAAAGTGACGCTCATATCCCATATTGGAGGCGGGATCGAAAATGCCGCCCACACCAAGGGTCGAGTTGATGACAAAGCGTGTCAGGGTCGTGCCCGCGCGCCGTCCTTCACCTTGCATAATGTCATTGGCCAGAATCACGGGGCTGTTCAGATTGCGAACAAAATTCCGAATGCCGCGCCGTGCAGGTCTGGGGACCACGGTGAAATAAAGAGTTGCGACAGGAACCATGACGGCCTTGTCGGCAATATTGTTGATTTCAAAGAAAACGCGATTGATCTCTTCCAGCGGATCATTGACGTCATTTGTTTCTTGGGCACTTGCAGGAGCAGCCATGAGAGTCGTGGCCAGCGCCGCACAGCCCAAAAGGCGCGCACCCACCCGGCACAACTCAATCATTCCCTGCGAAAATTGGGTATTCAACGTTATCGACCCCTATCCAACACCACACCCTGTTTAACGCTATCTAGTTACGAAATTCTGTCTTTTGCAGAGCTTCCGCTAAGAAATCTCGCTTCAATTGAATTAGATGTGCCCGAAATCACACCTGGTTGAAGCTCAACCCCCGCCTAGTTAACCAAGTTACCCTGCCTCTATACTTACCACGAAGGCTTCCAGCGCTCTAGCGGCACCGAGTGCAGTGCCTACACCTTTCAGGCGTCTGTTGCCCCTTTGCCATCAATAGATGCCGTTTCTGTGCCGGGTGTAACAAGAAATTAGCACTTGTCAGATAAGAATATAAAGATATGTTTATATCCAATCTGTTGGTTGAGGTCGTAGGTAATAACAATGGAAGCGGTTTTAAGTGCCTTGCGCGCAGCGGCGGAGCCATCTCGTATCCGCCTCCTGGCAATCCTGGGCCACAGCGAATTGACCGTCAGCGAGCTCACCCAAGTGATGGGCCAGAGCCAGCCGCGGGTCTCGCGCCATCTAAAGCTGCTTACTGAAGCTGGGCTCATTGATCGTTTTCGCGAAGGCTCCTGGGTTTTCTATCGCCTGGCTGACCCCGCCCGCGTCGTGGATGCAGGCCGTCAGCGTCTGGCAGATCTCAGCAAGACCCTCATTGAATTTGTGCCTCAAGATGATCCGGCTTTTGCCCGTGATCTGGAACGCCTGGACGATGTGCGCGCCGCGCGCGCGGAGACGGCAGCGGCCTATTTCAAAGCCAATGCTGCGAACTGGAGCCGCATCCGATCCTTGCATTTGCCCGAGCAGGACGTTGAGCGCGCCATGCTGGAGCTTCTAGGTCCCGGCGATTTTGATCAGCTGGTCGACATCGGCACAGGCACAGGTCGCGTGCTGGAGCTTTTTGGCCCGCGGATTGAACGGGGCGTGGGCATCGACCTAAACCTCGATATGTTGACCCTTGCCCGCGCAGCCCTGGATGAAGCGGGGCTTTCTCATTGCCAAGTGCGCCAGGGGGATTTGTTTGCGCTGCCCTTTGAGGCGGAAAGCACAGATCTCGTAACCGTGCATCAGGTGCTGCACTATCTGGATGACCCGGCAAGCGCGGTGCGCGAGGCAGCGCGCATCCTTGCACCTGGCGGGCGCTTGATGATTGTGGATTTCGCACCGCATGAGCTGGAATTTCTGCGCAATGAGCACCAGCACCGCCGCCTGGGCTTTGCGGACGATGAAATCGCAGCATGGGCAGCAGGCTCCGGCCTGGAGATAATCCGTACACGTCTATTGCCCCCGGGCAAAAGCGACGCAGACGCCAAACTTACCGTCTCCATCTGGCTGTTGGCCCGACCGGGAGAGGAAAAGCGCGTTGGTAAAAAGATATCCAAGAGCACTACAAACCGAGGGAGAGCAGCATGAGTGACATCAGCGTCTCATTTGAATTCTTTCCCCCCAAGACACCGGAGATGGAAGAAACCCTCTGGCGTTCAGTAGAGCGGCTTGCCCCTCTGGCACCAGAGTTCGTGTCGGTAACCTATGGTGCGGGTGGCTCCACGCGGGAGCGCACCCACAGAACGGTCAAGCGCATTGCCACGGAAACCTCACTGCGGCCCGCAGCGCACTTAACCTGCGTGGATGCAAGCCGCGCCGAAGTCGACGCTGTAGCGCAGGATTATTGGGACGCGGGCATACGCCATATCGTGGCTTTGCGCGGCGATCCGCCCGGCGGCATGGGCACCGCTTACCAGGCACCGGAAGATGGCTATTTCAACGCTGCGGAATTAACGGCTGGGCTCAAAGCAATAGGTGATTTCGAAGTTTCCGTCGGCTGTTATCCGGAGAAACATCCCGAGAGCGCCGACTGGCATCTGGATATTGATCTGCTCAAAGCAAAGATCGATGCAGGCGCCACGCGGGCGATCACGCAGTTTTTCTTCGAGGGGGATACTTATTTCCGGTTTCTTGATCATGTGCGCGCGGCGGGGATCACTATTCCCATCGTGCCGGGGATCATGCCCATTTTGAATTTCACCAGTCTTGAGCGCATTGCGAGTTCTTGCGACACTGATATTCCCGCAAACTTGCATGACAAGTTCGAGGGCCTGGAAAATGATGCCGACACACGACGACTTGTTGCGGCCACGGTGGCGGCTGAACTGGTGGAGAACCTTGCTGTCGGCGGTGTGCAAGATTTTCATTTTTACACGCTAAACCGGGCAGGCCTTTCGTATGCGGTCTGCCATTTGTTGGGCTTGCGCCCCAAGACAAACCCAGGCGCTGCGCAGGAAGCAAATGCGCAAACCGTCAAGAAGGCGAGCTGAGGAAGAAATGATGATTGATCCGGCCACACGAAAAGCTCGGATGGAAACCCTGCATGAGGACGCGCTCAAGCGCATCGTCGTTATGGACGGGGCGGGCGGCACCATGGTGCAGACCTATGGCCTTACCGAAGCAGACTTTCGGGGGGAGCGCCTCAAAGATCATAGCCACGATCTCAAGGGCAACAACGATATTCTGGCGCTGACCAAGCCTGAGATCATCCGCGAAATCCACGATGGCTTTCTTGAAGCCGGCGCTGACATTATTGAGACCAATACGTTCAATGGCACGACCATAAGCCAAGCTGACTATGCCACAGAACACCTGGTGCCGGAGATCAACCGGGTCTCGGCTGAGATTGCGCGCGCGGCAGCAGATGCGATGACGGCAAAAACCCCGGATAGGCCGCGCTATGTTATGGGCTCGCTGGGGCCGACAAACCGCACAGCGTCTTTGTCACCAGATGTGAATAACCCCGGCTTCCGCAACATCAGTTTTGATGAGCTGGCCACCGCCTATGCGGTGCAGGGACGTGCGCTTTTGGAAGGGGGTTGCGATATCCTCTGTGTGGAAACGATTTTCGATACGCTGAACGCAAAAGCGGCGCTCTTTGGGCTTATGGAATTGGGCGACGAGTTGGGCTTTGAGATCCCCATCATGATCTCGGGCACTATCACGGATTTGTCTGGGCGCAATCTATCTGGCCAGACCATGGAAGCGTTCTGGTATTCGGTGCGCCACGCGCAACCATTTGCCGTGGGCGTCAATTGCTCCTTTGGCGCGCGCGAATTACGTCCGGCCTTGGCAGACATTGCCCGCCAGGCAGACACGCTTGTGGTGGCTTTCCCCAATGCAGGCCTGCCCAATGAGATGGGCGAATATGATGTGACACCAGAACAGACCGCAGAATTCGTGGCCGAATGGGCCCGCGACGGGCTTGTGAATATTGTCGGGGGCTGTTGCGGCACCACCCCTGCGCATATCAAGGCCATTGCCGAAGCCGTTGCAGGTATCACACCGCGCAGCATTGCGACCTCCACCCATGAGCTGAGGCTGTCCGGCCTTGAGCCCTTTACAGCGACGGCATAGCCCATGAGCGATCAACAAGCACAAGCAACCTTTATCAACATTGGTGAACGCACCAATGTCACCGGCTCGGCCAAGTTCCGCCGTCTGATCACCGAGGGCGACTATGAAGGCGCGCTGGTGGTAGCACGACAGCAGGTCGAAAACGGCGCGCAAGTCATTGATGTGAACATGGACGAAGGCATGCTCGATTCCGAACAAGCCATGGTCACATTCCTCAATCTCATTGCGGCAGAGCCCGATATTGCGCGCGTGCCCATCATGATCGACAGCTCCAAATGGTCGGTCATCGAAGCAGGTCTTAAATGCGTGCAAGGCAAGGCCATCGTGAATTCCATCAGCCTGAAGGAAGGCGAGGAACCCTTCCTGGAACAGGCGCGGAAGATCAAGCGCTATGGTGCCGCCGTCGTGGTCATGGCCTTTAATGAACAAGGCCAGGCCGAAACTGCCGAGCAAAAGTTTGCCTATTGCGAACGGTCCTATCGCTTACTGACCGAGGGCATCGGTTTCGCCCCCGAAGATATTATTTTTGATCCCAACATCTTTGCTGTGGCGACCGGCATTGAAGAACACAATGATTATGGCAACGCTTTCATTGAAGCCACAAAGGCCATCAAGGAAAAACTGCCCCATGCCATGGTCTCCGGTGGGGTGTCCAACATCTCATTCTCGTTCCGCGGCAACAACATCGTGCGCGAGGCCATGCATTCGGTCTTTCTCTATCATGCCATCAAAGCAGGCATGGATATGGGCATCGTCAATGCAGGCCAGCTCGCGGTCTATGAAGACATCGATGCTGAGCTACGCGATGCGGTGGAAGACGTCATGCTCAATCGCCGCGACGATGCGACCGAGCGGCTTTTGGATGTGGCCGAAAAGTTCAAAGGCGAGAAGGGTGTTCAGATCAAGGAAGATTTGAGTTGGCGGGAAGCTCCCGTGGAGACACGCATTCGTCATGCGCTGGTACGCGGTATTGCTGATTACATTGTTGAGGATGCCGAAGAAGCGCGGTTGAAACTCGGGCGCCCTCTGTTTGTCATCGAAGGACCCTTGATGGACGGCATGAACGTGGTCGGCGACCTATTTGGCGAAGGCAAGATGTTCCTGCCCCAAGTGGTCAAATCCGCCCGCGTGATGAAACAGGCCGTGGCGCACTTAACGCCGTTTATGGACGCGGAGAAAGACGGCAAGCCCCAGAGTGCGGGCAAGATCCTGCTCGCCACCGTGAAAGGCGATGTGCACGACATCGGCAAGAACATTGTCGGTATCGTGTTGCAATGTAATGGCTTCGAGATCATTGATCTGGGCGTCATGGTGCCCAGCCAGAAAATCCTAGAGACTGCGCGGGATGAGAAGGTGGATGTGATCGGGCTGTCGGGTCTCATCACGCCAAGCCTTGAAGAAATGGTCCATGTGGCAACTGAGATGGAGCGGCAAGGCTTGAACCTGCCGCTTCTCATTGGTGGGGCGACCACGTCCAAAGTCCATACAGCGGTAAAGATCAATCCTGGCTATGAAGCGGGGCAGACGGTCTATGTGCCCGATGCCTCCCGCGCAGTGGGGGTGGCGACGACGCTTTTGTCCAATGACAATTCAGCAAAGTATGCATCCGAAGTGCGTGCTGAGTACGAGGACATGGCAACCCGTCACTGGAATGCGAACAACAAGAAGAAACGCCAGAGCATTTCTGCGGCGCGGGCCAACAAGCTTCAATTAGACTGGGACGCACACACACCGACAAAGCCGACTTTCCTCGGCACACGGGTCTTTGAAGACTATGACCTTGCTGAGCTTGCCAAATACATCGACTGGACGCCGTTCTTTTCGACTTGGGAATTGGTTGGGAAATACCCGCGCATCCTTGAAGATGAAAAAGTGGGCGAGGCGGCGCAATCGCTGTTTGATGATGCGCAAGCCATGCTGAAGCGCATCATTGAAGAAAAGCTTCTAAGCCCTCGGGCGGTAGTTGGGTTCTTCCCGGCCAATTCAATTGGCGATGATTGGGAAATCTATTCCGATGGCACGCGGGGTGAAGTTGCTCACGTAATGCATTCCATCCGTCAGCAAATGTTCCGCGAGGGGCCACGTCCAAACTTGGCGCTGGCAGATTATCTTGCACCAAAGGAAAGCGGCGTGGCTGACTATGTAGGCGGCTTTGTGGTGACAGCGGGCGAGGAAGATATTGTCGCCGAGTTTGAAGCTGCCCACGATGATTATTCCGCCATCATGTTCAAAGCCCTGGCAGATCGTTTCGCCGAGGCTTTTGCCGAACGCATGCACCAGCGCGTGCGCAAGGAACTGTGGGGCTACGTGCCGGATGAAGATCTGACCAATGAGCAGCTGATCGCGGACGCCTATCACGGCATCCGCCCTGCGCCTGGTTATCCTGCCTGCCCGGATCATACGGAAAAAGGCATTCTGTGGGATATTCTGGGGGCAGATGAAAAGCTGGGTGTGCATCTGACAGAAAGCTTTGCCATGACGCCGGGCTCCAGCGTGTCAGGCATTTATTTTTCTCATCCGGAAGCGGCTTATTTCGGCACCGGCAAGGTCGAGCAGGACCAGGTCGCGGACTATGCGAACCGCAAAGGTATGAGCATGGATGAGGCCGAGAAATGGCTTGCGCCCGTGCTCAACTATGCTCGGGGGAGTTCGGCCAAGTCAGCGGCTTAGTTAGGTCACGGTTTCTTAGTCGGTCATTCCGGGACGGCGTTAGCCGTACCCGGAATCTCGCTGCTCCAGATTCCGGGTTCTCCGCCATGCGGAGCCCCGGAATGACGAAGTAAATTCCCTACCACTCCAACTCAGCACCATCGTAATTCCAGAAGCGTCCGGAGCTTTCCGGCGTCAGCCCCGCGATCACTTTGCGCAAGCCGCTGGTGCTTTCCTGTGGGGTGATGTCCGCGCCGGAGCCGCCCATGTCCGTCTGCACCCAGCCGGGATGCATGGGCACGGCGATGACGCCTTTGTCTGCCAACTCCGTTGCTGCCAGGGTGGTGATCATGTTCGCGGCGGCCTTGGCGCTGCGATAGATGTAAGCGCCTTTGCCCTTGCGCCCGATGGAGCCCATGTAGCTGGAGATCGTCGCGACCTTCTTTTCCTCGCTGGCAGCGACATTGTTGGCAAAGGCGGCGATCATTCTAAAAGGCCCGAAGGTGTTGGTGTTGAAACAGTCGGACCAGGCGTCAAAGCTGATGTCGTGAAGACCCTGGTGTTTGCCGCCCATGACGCCCGCATTGTTGATGAGAATATCAATAGGCGTTGCGCCGAGGTTTTCCCTTAGCGCATGAACGCTTGCATCGGACGCTACATCAAGGGCGTGGATCTGAATCGTATCAAACTCTTCCGCCAAGGCATTCAGATCTTTTGCAGCGCTTGGGTTTCGGCAGCAGGCGAGGATGCTTGCCCCTGCAATGGCGTATTGGCGCACAAACTCCAAGCCTATGCCCCGATTGGCACCAGTGATGAGAACAGTGGTCATTGGTCTTCTCCCTCAATTGGCGCGCCGTAACCACCGCCGCCCGGTGTTTCGATACAAAGTGTATCACCAGATTCCATGTTCGCCTTGTCCGCATGGCTCATCTCATGGATCGAGCCATCTTTCCGGGTGATAAAGGTGCGCCCGACCTGGCCGGGTTGGGCTCCCTCAAGGCCAAAGGGCGGAACAATGCGGTGGCCGGACAGGATCGCCGCCTCCATATCTTCAAGGAACGTTAGCCGGCGGGTTACCCCGTCACCGCCTTTGAATTTGCCTGCACCACCGGAGCTCTTACGGATGGAAAATTCCTCAACGCGAACCGGGAAGCGCCATTCCAGCACTTCAGGATCGGTCAGCCGCGAGTTGGTCATGTGGGTGTGAATGGCATCGGTGCCGTTAAACCCCGGTCCTGCGCCTGCGCCGCCGCAGATGGTCTCATAGTACTGAACGTGATCATTGCCAAAAGTGAGGTTGTTCATGGTCCCTTGAGAGGCGGCCACCGCCCCCAATGCGCCGAACAGACAATCCACTACAGCCTGGCTGGTCTCCACATTGCCCGCGACAACGGCGGCAGGAGCTGCGGGGTTGAGCATGCAGCCCTCGGGCACAATCAGCTCCAGCGGGATCAAACAACCTGCGTTGAGCGGGATGTCATCATCCACAAGGCAGCGGAACACATAAAGCGTAGCTGCTCGCACCACCGGCAAGGGCGCATTGTAGTTGCTGGGCACCTGCGCAGCGGTGCCGGTGAAATCGATCGTCGCCGTGCGCGCTTCTCTGTCCACAGAGATGGCGACTTTGATCTGGCTGCCATCGTCCATGGGATAGGTGAACTGCCCATCCTTCAGGGCACTGATCACCTGCCGCACAGCCTCTTCGGCATTGGCCTGCACATGACCCATATAGGCGTGCACGGTCTCAAGCCCGAAAAGCACGACCATGCGGCGAAGCTCCGATACGCCCTTTTCGCAAGAGGCAACCTGGGCCTTAAGGTCAGCAATGTTCTGATCCGGATTGCGCGAAGGATAAGGACCCGCATTGAGGGCGCTGCGAATTTCTTCTTCGCGGAATGTTCCATCGCGCACCAGCACCATCGCGTCCAACAAGGCGCCTTCTTCGTCCAGCGTCTTGGAATGCGGCGGCATGGAGCCAGGCTGAATGCCGCCGATATCCGCATGATGCCCGCGGGAGGCCACATAAAACAAGAGCGCCTCTGTTGTCTCATCAAACACGGGCGTCACAACCGTGATGTCCGGCAGGTGCGTTCCGCCTCTGTAAGGATCGTTCAGCACGAACACATCGCCGGGCTTCATGGTGGCCGCGTGGGCCTGCTTGATGGCGCGGACGCTATCGCCCATGGAGCCCAGATGCACGGGCATGTGCGGGGCATTGGCCACCAATCCTCCATCTGCATCAAATACAGCACAGGAGAAATCCAGACGCTCCTTGATGTTGACGGAGGAGGAGGTTTTCTCCAGCGTCACCCCCATCTGCTCGGCGATGGACATAAAGAGATTGTTGAAGACCTCAAGCATGATGGGGTCGACGCCAGTGCCCACATCCCGGCGGGAGGGAAGCGGCACCACGCGAGTGAGGCGTGTGTGTCCCAGCTCGGTGATCTCCGCCTGCCAGCCGGGCTCGATAACGATGGTGGAGTGGGGTTCAATGATCAGGGCGGGGCCGGAGACTATATCCCCCCGGGTCATCTCCGCCCGCAAATACGTGGGCGCAGAGCACCATTTGCCATCGGCATAGATCTCAACGTCTGCCTGGGATGTGAGGGTGCCTGAGGTGCGGGGCGGCAGCTCTTCTTGCCTGCTAGAGTGAGCCTCGCCGACGGCTTCCACTGATACGGCTTCAACAACGAGAGCGCGGCTTTCTTCTGCAAAACCAAACTGACCCGCGTGGGCAGCATGAAAACGCGCATCAAGTGTCTCTTTAGGCCCAACGTTCAGAAGCAATGCCGTGTCCGAGCCCTCGTATCTGATATGAGCGCGCGCCTGGGCAAGGATATCCCGCACCGGCACGCCTTGGCGCTTTACTTCTGAAATGGTCTCGCGCGTCAGGTTCCCAATAGCGCGGCTCATCTGGGTGAGGGTGGCGGGGTTGAGCGGTGCTTCTATCGCTTGTTCTCGAAGGGCACGAATATCGGCAAGGCCCATGCCGTAAGCCGACAGAAGACTGGCAAAGGGATGGATCAGGATCTGTGTCATGCCTAACTTATCCGCCACACGCGCTGCACACTGCGCGCCAGCTCCCCCGAAACAGGCAAGGGTATAACGGGAGACGTCATAGCCGCGGGCGGTAGAGATTTTCTTGATGGCCTGAGCCATGTTTTCTACGGCAATTTCCAAACAGCCATCAGCAGCTTCTTCGGCAGTTGCTTTGCCCAAGCGCCCGGCCAGCTCTTCGAATTTGGAAGTCGCCGTAGCCGCATCAAGAGCCTGATCAGCGTTTTTGCCAAACACGGCGGGGAAATAATCCGGCACGATGCGGCCCGTCACCAGATTGGCGTCGGTTACCGTCAGCGGGCCGCCTTTGCGATAGCACGCTGGTCCCGGATCAGCGCCCGCCGACTGTGGTCCTACCCGAAGGCGCGCGCCATCAAACGAGACGATGGAGCCGCCGCCCGCTGCCACCGTATGAATGGATAACATGGGCGCGCGAATGCGAACGCCTGCGACCTCGCTGGCGAACGTGCGTTCAAGCTCTCCATTATAATGAGAGACATCGGTAGACGTGCCCCCCATATCAAAGCCGATGACTTGTTCATGGCCTGCCGCAGCGCAGGTTTTCACCATGCCCACCACACCGCCAGCAGGACCGGAGAGAATGGCATCCTTGCCCTGGAAGAGATCCGCGCGGGTGAGCCCGCCATTGGACTGCATAAAATAAAGTGCAGGGGAGGCGTCACCGCCTTCCAGATCATCCGCTACCAGATCGATATAGCGCCGCAGGATGGGGGAGAGGTAGGCATCCGCCACCGTGGTATCCCCGCGCCCCACGTATTTCATCAGGGGGCTGACTTCATGGCTGACAGAGACCTGGCCAAACCCAATCTCACGGGCCAACTCTGCCACTTGAGTTTCATGATCGAAAAAACGATAGCCGTGAAGAAAACAGATGGCCGCGGCTTCAATGCCAACATCCTTGGCCGCCTGAAGCGCCGAGCGCGTACTTGTGAGGTCGGGCGCGCGAAGCACCTCTCCAGTGGCGCTGACCCGCTCATCAATCTCGATGACGCATTCGTAGAGCTGCTCAGGCCTCTTGATGTCCAGATCAAACAAGCGCGGGCGGTTTTGATAACCGATGGCCAGCTGATCTTTAAAACCCTTTGTGGTCAGCAGAACGGTGCGAGCCCCCATCCGTTCCAAGAGGGCATTGGTGGCCACCGTGGTGCCCATTTTTACCGCGCCGATGAGGCCGGGCGGGATCGCTGCGCCGCTTTCGAGCCCCAACAGATCTCGGATGCCTTGCGTTGCGGCATCTGCATAGTGACCGGGGTTTTCAGACAGCAGCTTGTGGGTCTTCAGGGTGCCGCCGGGGCATCGCGCCACAATGTCCGTAAAGGTGCCGCCCCGGTCGATCCAGAAATCCCATTTGGCATCAGTCATGGGGCTCTCTTGCCATTAAACGGTCCATTTGTCGTGATCTTTAATGAGGAAGCTCGCATTTTGGCGAACCATACCTTATCTAGAGCAGTATATGTCGATCTGGGGAAAAATTGCGGGCGTTGGTATTGGGGCTGCTTTGGGCGGTCCCATTGGCGCGTTGATCGGGCTTGCCGCTGGCCATGCGCTGGTTGACAAACCGGTGGAAGTCGCCAGCGATCGCATTGCGAAGGGTCCTGAAGCCTCCATCGCCTTTACCATGGGGGTGATTGCGCTCTCTGCGAAGATGGCCAAGGCCGATGGCCAGGTCACCCGCTCTGAGGTTGATGCCTTCAAACGCATCTTTCATGTGCCCGAGCACGAAGCCAAGAATGTAGGGCGCATCTTTGATCTCGCGCGTCAGGATGTGGCGGGCTATGACGCCTATGCTGCCCAGATCGCGCGCCTGTTTCGGGACCGCCCCGCTGTGCTGGAAGATCTTCTGGACGGGCTGTTTCATATCGCCATGGCCGATGGGGTGTTTCATCCCGCCGAAGAAGATTTTCTGCGCCGTGTGGCGGAGCTGTTTGGCTTTGCCCAGCATCAATATGATCGCATCAAGGCCAGCCATCTAGGCCCTGACGCTGCGGACCCTTATGTGATCCTGGGTCTTTCCCACGATGCCAGTGATGATGAAATCAAGCGGGCTTATCGCCAGCTGGTCAAGGAACATCACCCGGACGCCATGATGGCGCGAGGAGTGCCGGAAGAATTCATCGAAGTGGCCACCGACAAGATCGCTACCATCAACGATGCCTATGACCGCATAGCCAAAGCGCGCGGCATAAAGTGAGCCCGCAACACCTCCTCTTTATGCTGGCCATTACTTTGGTCTGGGGTATGAATTTCGTGATCGCCAAGATTGGCGTTGGCGTGTTCCCGCCGCTTATGTTCACCGCGCTTCGGTTTGTTTTGGTCGCAGCATTGTTGGTTCCATTCTTGCGCATCACCAAAGGACAGATGGGGCGAGTGCTAGCCGTGGCGGTGACCGCTGGCTCCTTGCACTTTGCGCTTATGTTCACGGGTGTTTCCATCACCGATGCCTCTGTTGCCGCTCTGGTGGTGCAGCTGAATGTGCCCTTCGCGACTTTTCTCTCGATTCTCTTTCTGGGAGAGATTGTGGGTTGGAAGCGATGGACCGGGATCGGGTTGGCCTTTGCTGGCATTGCCATCATCAGTTTCGATCCCCGGGTCTTCTCTCATTTGGACGGCGTCCTTCTTTTGGTCATGGGCGCGTTCTCCATGGCGGTGGCTATGATCATCATGCGCCAGATGAAGGATGTAGGTTCCATGCAGCTTCAGGCGTGGATCGCCTGGACCAGCGCGCCGGTGTTGCTGCTGCTCTCCTTTGTCGTCGAGGCCGATCAGGTGGCTGTGGCCATGAACGCACCTTTGTGGGCCTGGGGGGCCATCGCCTATTCAGCCATTGCGGCCAGCATCTTTGGCCATGCGGGCATGTACTATCTGGTCCAGCGCTATGAAGTATCTCTTGTGGGGCCCCTGACCCTGATGGCACCGGTCTTTGGGGTGTTTTTCGCCGTCACCTTATTGGGCGAAGGGCTAACTTCGAGGATCATCATGGGCGGCATTGTAACCCTGGCCGGGGTCGCCTTTGTAGCCTCCCGTCAGGCAAGTGCCGTAGGGGAAGAGATCGAGCAGATATAGTCGTTCCGGGGCGGACCGAATGGTCCGAACCCGGAACCTCGAGATTCCGGGTTCCTTACTGACGTAAGGCCCCGGAATGACGTGCCTTGTTTTGAAGAAACTGATGTTGCGCTTAGTGCTAAGCTGTGCCCCAATCAACTCAAGCCATACCGCTAACCCTGAAAGCCCTCGCAACCCCATGTCTTTGAAACCAGCACATTTTCTGCTCCTTGTGCTGATCAATCTGATTTTCGCGCTTGCGATCATCACCTCCAAGTTTGGCTTTGAGGATTTTCCGCCGCTCCTGTTTACCACGCTCAGGTTTGCGATCCTGGCCGCGATCCTTTTTCCCTTTCTCAAAATCCACAAGGGCCGTATGCGGGAGATATTCATTATCTCCCTCTGTGGCGGCGGGCTTCAGTTCGCGCTGTTCTATGGCGGTATCTATGTCACCGACAATGTTTCCGCCGTGGTGATTGCCAGCGAGCTGGGGGTTCCTTTCACCACCGTACTGGGCATGGTGTTTCTGGGCGAAGCGGTAGGATGGCGACGCTGGACCGGTATGCTGCTGGCTTTCGGCGGGGTCATGTTTATCACCTTTGATCCGGCAGTGTTCGGGTATCTTTTTGGCATGATGTTTGGGGTCTTTGCTGCCGCCTCCGGGGCTGTTGCCTCGGTCTTCATGCGGCTCATAAAAGGTGTGAAGGTCTTCGAGATGCAGGCGTGGATCGTGACCATCTCGTTCCCGCCCCTGTTAATTTTGACGCTTTTCTTCGATCCAGATCCAATTGGTGCCCTGACCACAGCCAGCTGGGTTGGCTGGGGCGCGGTGTTGTTTGCGGCGCTCATCTCAAATCTGTTTGCGCACGCGGGCATGTTCTTTTTATTCCAGCGCTATGAGGTCAGCCTGATTGCGCCGCTCACGCTTTTGGCGCCTATAATAGCAATTGGCTTGAGCGTATGGCTGCTGGGCGATATCCTCACCTGGCAGATGATTGTTGGTGCGGTGGTCACCACCGCAGGCGTTTTGATCATCACCCTGCGCCGTCCGGCAGAAACCTTGCGCGATGTGGAAGTCACACACTGATGAAACTCATAAAACGCCTCTCCCCCAATTTCGACGAGCGCAAGTTCGAAATCGACATGCTGCTGCTCCACTACACCGGAATGCCCACCGGGACAGAAGCCATCGTGCGCATGTGCGACCCGGCAGCGAAAGTCGCTGCGCATTATTGTGTGGACGAAGACGGCACCATCACCTGGATGGTGGGAGATGACAAGCGCGCCTGGCATGCGGGGGCATCAAGTTGGAGCGGGGAGACCGACACAAATTCTCGTTCCATCGGGGTTGAGATCGTCAACCCGGGTCATGAATTTGGCTATCGCGCCTTTCCCAAGGCACAAATAGGTGCGGTCATTCGATTGTGTCGGGAGATCCTCAGCGATCATGATATTCCGCCAGCTCATGTGCTGGGTCACTCGGATGTGGCTCCTGCGCGCAAAGAAGATCCGGGCGAGCTGTTTCCGTGGAAGGATCTGGCAGCAAAGGGCATTGGTCTCTGGCCGGAGGTGGACGTGGAGCCCGCAGCGCTCGACAGTCTTGATGAACTGACGGCGGCCCTCTCTCAGTTTGGTTATAACGTGGAAGGCAATGACCTTCCCAAAGTGATAGCCGCTTTTCAGCGCCACTATATGCCGGAATGTATCGGCACGGATCGCGAGGGCGTGGGGGATGCAAGGGCTTTGGCGATTCTAGAGACCCTAAATCGCG
>JAJFIL010000110.1 GCA_021774965.1 Alphaproteobacteria bacterium | reverse complement strand
CAAGGATGCTTTTGGCACTCATCTGGCCATTG
Organism: Alphaproteobacteria bacterium; assembly: GCA_021774965.1. Taxonomy (GTDB): domain Bacteria; phylum Pseudomonadota; class Alphaproteobacteria; order JAJFIK01; family JAJFIK01; genus JAJFIK01. The sequence continues at coordinate 3,349 of JAJFIL010000110.1, read as the reverse complement.
GCATCACGCTGCTGATCGGATTTCAGGCATTCATCAATATGGGCGTTGCCACAGGGCTGTTGCCAACTAAAGGTTTGACCCTGCCGTTCATCAGCATGGGCGGGTCGTCTATGGTGATTTCCATGCTGTGTGTGGGAATTTTGTTAAACATTTCGGACCAAACGGCCCGACGTTCATGAGCGCTCCATGCAAAACCGAGTGGTCATAGCTGGCGGCGGAACCGGGGGGCACTTGTACCCTGGAATCGCACTGGCAACGGCGCTTAAAAATTATGACGACGCTATGGATATAACTTTCGTGGGAACTCAACAGGGAATCGAATCGAAAATCCTTCCGCGTGAAGGGTGGCCCTTGAAAACCATTCACTCAGGTGGGCTTCTGGGTAAAAAAGGGTTCAACCGATTGCTTGCCTGGATCAAGATTCCTGCCGGTACCCTGCAGTCGCTGGCTTTCCTGCTCCGAAAGAGGCCGGGTCTGGTGGTCGGCGTTGGCGGTTACGTTTCCGGTCCTCTGGTTTTATCGGCATGGGTGTTGCGGATTCCCATCTTGATTCAGGAGCAAAACGCGATTCCCGGAATCACCAACAAATACCTTGGGAAAATAGCCGACAAAATCGCCGTGTCATTTGCAGAAGCAAAAAAATATTTCCCCGAAAATAAAGTCGTTGTAACCGGCAATTTAATCCGGGAAGAGTTTTGCGCTACCCGGGAAAAGTCAACTCCCCTGCCCTCGGATAAGTTCAACATCCTGGTACTGGGAGGCAGTCAAGGCGCACATTCCATCAACCGGGGGATGGTGGATGCCATCGACTTCCTGGCTAACAAGAAAGATCGGTTTCACATCACCCATCAAACCGGAGAGAGCGATTGCGAGCGGGTGAAAAATCAATACGCTGAAAAAAATATGTCGGCGGACGTTCGGGCTTTTATCCACGACATGGCTGAACAATATAGCAAGGCTTCGCTTATTATCTGCCGCGCCGGGGCATCCACGTTGGGGGAAATCACCGCCTGCGGAAAAATGGCGGTTCTCATCCCCTACCCGCATGCAACCCATAACCATCAGGAGGTCAATGCGCGGGTGCTCGAAGCGGCAAACGCTGGAGAGGTCGTTCTTGATAAAGATGTATCCGGTGAACGGCTGGCGCAATCCATTTTACGAGCCTATGAGCAACCGGAAAAGCGACTGGAAATGGAAAGCAATTGCTACGCACTGGGAAAACGGGACGCAACGGAAAAAGCTCTGCAACTGTGCCTGACTCTAATGAAGTTAACCCCCGAAGGCAACGAGAAGAGAAAAGCGACGGTGGAAAAAAATGAGTTGTCATGTTTTTAGGAAAAACCAAACGCATCCATTTTATCGGGATCGGAGGTTCTGGCATGAGCGGAATTGCTGAAGTCCTGATCAACCTCGAATTTGAGGTCACAGGGTCCGACATGGGCAAGACCCATGTCACCGATCATCTGGAAAAAATAGGCGCAAAGATTATGCTCGGCCACAAATCCGAAAACGTCGAAGACGCCCAGGTGGTGGTCGCCTCCAGCGCCATTCAAGCGGATAACGTTGAAGTGCTCGCCGCAAGAGAGAAAGCCATTCCGGTCATTCCACGGGCGGAGATGCTGGCGGAGCTGATGCGCATGAAGTACGGCATCGCCATCGCCGGCACGCATGGCAAAACCACGACCACATCTCTGGTCGCCACCGTTTTGGCTGGCGGCAACCTCGACCCGACTGTGGTGATTGGTGGCAGGATCAAAAGTTTAAGCGGACTGGCAAAACTGGGACGCAGTGAATTTCTGGTCGCGGAAGCAGACGAAAGTGACGGTTCCTTCCTCAAGTTGTCTCCCACCTTTGCAGTGGTCACGACGCTCGATGAAGAACATATGGATCATTTCAAAACTCTTAAAAATATCAAAAACGCATTTTTGACCTTCATCAATAAGGTACCGTTTTTCGGCGCGTCTATTCTCTGCCTGGATGACCCCAATATTCAGTCTCTGATCCCCAGGATCGAGAAGCGCTACATCACCTATGGGTTGACAACCCAGGCGGACTACACGGCGAGAAATATTTCAGTCGAGGGATTGCAAAGTTTTTTCACGGTTTATCACCAAGGCAAAGAATTGGGAAGAATCAATTCAGGAGCACTGGGACGTCACAACGTTTTGAATACCCTGGCGGCGGTCGCTGTGGGTATGGAATTGAATATGGAGTTTGCAGACATCGCCGAAGCGTTAAAGACCTTCACTGGCGTTCAACGCCGGTTTGAGATCGTGCATCAATCGGATTCCCTGACGCTGGTGGATGATTACGGCCATCACCCGGTGGAGCTTCAGGCAACGCTTAAAACAGCGAAAGAGGTTTGGCCCGACCAGAAATTGATTGCCGTATTTCAGCCGCATCGCTATTCCCGCACACAATCGCAGTTGCAACAATTTTGCTCGGCCTTCAACGATGCAGACCACCTGATTGTGTTGGATATCTATCCGGCGGGAGAGGCTCCGATCCCCGGCGTGCACGCACAACTGATTGCTGATGGAGCCAAGGAGTTTGGCCATAAACATGTAGAGTTTATCGAAAATCGCAGCGCGGTCGTTCCTGCATTGCTTCGCCTGCTCAACCCCGGAGATGTGGTGATCACTCTGGGGGCTGGAGACGTTTGGGAACTGAACCGCGTTTTACTTGAAAATATTTCCAATTGAACACAATAAAACATCCAACGAGGGTAAATTAATATGTTGAGTGAATCGTGGAAACGGAGATTGATAAACATTACCCATTCCGGTGTGGGGCAAAAATTTCCCCTTCGAACCCGGCTGGATTTACCTAAAACCGTCCTGGGACGCAAACTACGGCAGAGACATATCATGACCAATCCTTTTCCCTGGTTGACCAAAATTAAAGGTGAAGTGAAACGCGATGAACTGCTTTTAAATCACACCTCCATCCGAATCGGTGGGCCTGCGGATTTCTTCGTTCTTCCTGAAGATATTGCTGACGTACAAACCCTGTTCAAACTACACGGAGACATTCCGATATTCGTTCTCGGCGAAGGCACCAATCTCCTCGCTCCTGACAACGGAATCCGGGGAATCGTTATTTCTCTTAAAAATAGTTTTCGGTCAATCGGCGCTCCAGTGTTCGAGCAATCTGCCGCAAAGAAAGATAAGGTTGTATTGCGCGTTGGCGCTGGGGTGAAACTGTCTTATCTCGCAAAGTATGCCGCCAAATATTCTCTAACTGGAATAGAACATCTGGTAGGCATCCCCGGTTCTTTAGGCGGTGCGGTAATCATGAATGCCGGCGCGGAGGGCACGGAGATCGGCCCGTTCATCCGCAGCGTGACCCG
>JAJFIL010000109.1 GCA_021774965.1 Alphaproteobacteria bacterium | reverse complement strand
ATTCTTAATTATTATTTACAATCTCGTCGCCAGGATCAGGCTTGTTCTGGGCCGCCACGTTATAGTCGATGTTGGTGGCCAGCGAGGTTTTCCCCTTGCCGGGACGTCCGGCCAGGACGATCAAGTCAGACTGTTGAAGACCGCCAAGTTTGACGTCCAGATCGCGCAGCTTGGTGGCGAGGCCTGAGAGGTGGCCGTCGCGCTTGTAGGCGTTCTCCGCCATCTGACGGGCAAGCTCCAGCGCCGAGTGGAAAGGCACGAAGCCGCTTTGTTTCTTGCCGGTCTCAGCAAGCGAATAGAGGCTCTTTTCCGCCTCCGTGATCAGGTCTTCAGGCTTGTCGTCCACCTTCGCATGGACGGAGGCGTCCACCAGTTCCTGGCCCACATCAATGAGCCCCCGGCGCATGGCCAGGGTATGGACCAGACGCGCATAATCTGAGACCAGGGACATGGAGGTTGCCCAGGCCGCCATGCGGGCAAGGTAGTCGGTGCCGCCGATCTCTATGATTGCGGCATCACGCTCAAAATAAGGGGCAAGGGAGATCGGGGAGGCGACATGGCCTTGTTCGATCAAACGACCCGCCGTGCGATAGATGCGTTCATGAAGGCCTTCGGAAAAATCTTCGGGCTGCAAAACCTCATCGGCGCGGTAGAACGCTTCGTTATTGATGAGGATGGCGCCCAGCACCATTTGCTCGGCTTCAATATTGGACAGCCCGCCGCGCACAGCGCTGACGGTGTCATTGTCGGGGGCCATTGGCTGGCGTAAAATGTCTTCGGCTTCCATTGTCTGATTGAATTCCGAATCAGTTTTTGAATCAATTGCGAATCTCAGATTATGAGCTGATTCGTAAAAAGAGTTATCCCGAGAAACAATAACTCTGTGGAGAAGATGCTCCGCGCACAAATGAACGCGTAAATGTACCCGCGCAAACGAAAAAAGGCGGCGCCCGAAAGCACCGCCTCTTGTCTCGTAAGTAGAGAAGGAGACTAGCCTTCGTCAGGGGTCTCTTCGCCTGCAGCCTCAGCTGCTTCGGCCTCTGCCTGTGCGGCAGCTTCAGCAGCAGCCTTCTCAGCAGCGGCCTTGGCATGTGCTTCCTTTTGGCGCTCAAGATCTTCTTCAGCCTTGGCATCAGCAGCAGCTTCGCCAGCTTCGGTTGCCGCAATATCTTCGGCAATTTCAGCGACCAGGTCTTCTTCAAACACTTCGTCGATATCGAGGGCAGCTTCGCGCTCTTCATCGGTGGCGAGAATGTTTTCACCAGCCGCCTGACGTTCCGCTTCTTCTTCGGAACGGGCGACGTTGATGGTCACCGTGGCAGAAACTTCAGGGTGCAATTGAATCTTCTGTTCAAACAGACCCAACGTCTTGACGGGATGACCCAGAACCACTTGGCCCTTGTCAAGGTGGAAGCCCTGTTCGGTTAGGGCATCCGCGATGTCGCGGGCGCTGACCGAACCATAAAGCTGGCCACTTTCGCCAGACTGACGGATCAGAACGATGCTGGTGCCGTCCATTTTGCCGGAAACTGAATCGGCTTCAGACTTGCGCTCAAGATTGCGCGCTTCAAGCTCGACCTTTTGGGTTTCGAACTTCTTCTTGTTAGCAGCCGTTGCGCGCATGCCTTTGCCTTTTGGCAAAAGGAAGTTGCGAGCGTAGCCGTCCTTGACCTGAACCAGATCACCCATCTGGCCCAGTTTCTCGACACGTTCGAGCAGGATGATATCCATAATTACTCTCCTTGATGAGGGGCGACAGCCAGCGCATTGCGCCGCAGCCCCCTCCATTGATCGATAAAGCCAAGGGCGCATACCAGTAACGGCAGCAGGCCCCAGACCAAAAGCATGATGTAAAATCCAACCAGAAGACCTTTGCGCAAGCCTCTAAAGCCAGCTGCTTTTTCCGCATCCCGATTTGCCCAGACATTGGTCATCACATGCACGGTGATGAGCCCTGTCAGGAAAAACGGAAGGATAAAAACAGCTGCCAGCGTGCTGGCGATAAACCCAACGTTTCCAGAAAAGAATGCTGCGGCAGCAAGCACCAGCAGTATCAATCCCAGGCCCTTGGGCAATTCCAGCTTAGCAATTTCAAAGCGGCCCCGTTGGGCCCGTCCCAGTCGTTCGACGATGGTTTGCCCGACAAGCAGGTTTGCCAACAGAGCCATGACCCAGATCAGCGCCATCGCGGCAGGGATCATGGCTGAGAACACAGAGATGAATTGCTCGCGAGAGATTTCCACTCCACTTGCCTCGAACCGGCCAATGATGCCTTCGAGATCAAGAGGGACAGCGGTAACGGCAATTTCCAGTTGGCCTTGAAGACCACCTTCGTATTGAGAAAACCAAATAGCGCATAACCCAAAGAGCAATGCGGCCAAGGCTGTTGCCCAGACCAGCAATTGGCCCGAAGGCGCATCGCCCCCAGAGCCGTTGCCCATAAGAGCCTGCCGTGAAAGCCAAACCGGCCCCACCGCAGCACTTAACGCATAGACCGCAGCGCCCAGTGCCCCGGTCATCAGGCCAGCAAGGCCGATGGCGAGAACAGCGCCCGTCAAAGATGATGTCCATCCCCATCCCAGACCGGCCACCACCAAGGGCAGGGGGCTGGCATAGATCAAGGGTGCAGTCAGCACGGAACCGCTCGCGCTGATCAGAAAGATCAGCACGCTCAGTGCTCCGGCAGAGATGCCCATGACCCAAGGGGAGTTCATCGCAAATGGTTTCCTGGTTTTCGAAGGCGAACCTTCATGTGCCCTTTCAGGCTTAGTCGACCTTGTACGGCAGAAGGCCCAGGTAACGCGCCCGCTTGATAGCTTGGGCGAGTTTGCGTTGGTACTTGGCCGATACGGCGGTGATCCGGCTAGGAACGATTTTGCCTCGTTCGGAGACAAAGCGTTGCAGCAGCTTGATGTCCTTGTAGTCGATCTTCGGCGCACCTGGTGACGAGAACGGACAAGTCTTCCGGCGCCGGAAGAAAGGACGCCGTACTGGTACTTGAGGAATATTGTCACTCATGAGTTAAGCCTCCTTATTATTCAGCGCGTGCTGGAGCTGGTTTGTCATCACGTGGTTTGTCATCGCGATTGAAATCGCGGCGCGGGCCACGGTCATCACGGCGTGGGCCACGATCATCGCGGCGTGGGCCCCGATCATCACGACCGCCAAAGCCACCGCGACCGCCGCGGTCATCACGACCACCACGGTTGGACAGAATGGCAGCAGGCTCCATGTCGTGCTCATCGACGCGAACCGTCAGGATGCGGAGCACGTCATCGTGCAAGCCCATCTGACGTTCCATCTCGGCAACAGCCGGATGTTCAGAATCAATGTTCAGGCGCACATAGTGGCCCTTGCGGTTCTTCTTGATTTTGTAGGCGAGGGAACGGATCCCCCAGTTTTCGACCATGACGACTTTGCCGCCATTTTCTTCGAGAACGCCTTTAAAGACGTCGGTCATCTGTTCGACCTGTTGCGCCGACACATCTTGCCGGGCAATGAACACGTGTTCGTAGAGTGGCATATTTGGCCCTCATTATTGCTTGTTAGTATTTCGCTTCGCGGCACAGTCTTGGGATTTTGCCCAAATCTGCGACGGCTCGTCCGAACGGAAGGAGGTACGAACAACCTCCAGCGCAGGGCTCATCAAACACGACGAACCCGCCAGACGACCGCAAAACGGCTCAGGAGCGGGGTTCTATAGGAGTGCTGGCGAGATAGCAAGGGGCGGCCCCACCCCGGGATGTGATTGGAGCGAGACGAGAGGGTAACACACTAATGGGGAGCATGGTATGTGCCCTAATCAACTAACTGGGGCGGTTCTTGGACCAATCAGGACAAATCCGAGGTAAAACTCGTGAACAAATTTTGACTTCAAATTGTCCAAAAATTGTCGTGGAAGTTTACCTCCAAATTCCATCTTGAGATCGGGCCGCAGAGCAAAACTCGGGCGCTCCAGGATGAACCTTATCCTCGTCATCCCGCGGACGGGGATATCTCTCTATCCCCCGGCTTATCCACCGTTTGCCCCCGAAATGGGCATTTGTTGGGAAAAGCGGGGATTTCCGGTCAGCCAAGCCAACCAGTCCGGATGTCTGCTCATCTGAAGACCTCGTAAAGAAGATTAAGCCAGACTGCCCGCCATGAGACTTCTCTGGATCATTCTGGCGAGCCTGGTTCTTGCCTCTTGCGACTGGAGCCCCTTCGACTTTGGAAGACCGGAGGGGGTGGGCGAAGACGCTGTCCATACGCGCACCGGCACCTGGGGTGGCACCCGCGGCGGTGCCTGGGTCAGTTGCGACGACTGGACACCCAGCAATATTTCCAATTGCAGCATCCACACCGCAAGCCAGACCGAAACGGGCCGATACTTTCTGGACACCAGGATCAGAATGGGCGGCGCGCTGGAGGCCTTGGCGCCGGACTCCAATGTCATGATGTTCTGGGAACAGCTTTTGGCCACTCGAGTTTTCACGCCGCAATTCGTCGATGGGAAAGATGTCTATCTGGTCCCCTTGAATGTGGACCTGGTGGGAAGCGCCGGGTTCATCGCTTCCGACCCGCGCTGCAT
>JAJFIL010000108.1 GCA_021774965.1 Alphaproteobacteria bacterium | reverse complement strand
TTTCAAAAGGGTCTCAAAGATCGTAGCTTGATACCGCATGGCTTGGTCTCCAATCGGAGTCTAGATTCAACCAGTTTCTTGCAAAACCAGTAGAATCCAAGCCATGCGACCTGTCTACAAAATCTAAACCGGACAGTAGTGCAATGAATGCTGGGATGACGGTCCTCTATAGTCCATGTGCAGACTTCGACGACACATGCCGGGACGATGACCCTTTAAGTCAGTGCCTCCCGTCGAAACGGCAACTACTTTGGCGTCACGAAATACATCTGTAATTCGTCCACGTAGTGCTTTTCGCCGTCCTTTTCGCCCAGGTAAAGCGCGCGAGGTTCAACGCCGATTTCCTGAAAGCCCATCTTCTTAAAGAAGCCAATGGCGCGCTCATTGTCGGCCCGAACGCCAAGACGGAAAAGCGTGAAAAAGCGAGCAAACTCGTTCAGCATCCATTTGAACATGGATTCAGCAGCGCCCGAGCCGCGCAATTCGGCAGCAACATAAACCGAACTGATACGGCTGCGGTGCGCCAGGCGAGGCAAGCGAACAGCATCAATTATGGCAAAGGCCTTGAGCTGACCATTTACGAACCCACCAATGATGGCATGTTGTTGCATCAGTTTCTGGAGTTCCGGGATGAGCATTCTCGATTCCGCCTCAAAGGTGGATTCAAAATCAAGCGGTGCTTCCTGCAAGGCAGCCATGCGCAAGGGACGAAACATCTCAGCATCCTGCGGCTTCAGCATCCGGCAATCGAGTTGCATGGGTCGGTTACTCCTATCAAATCAAAATCAGCGCTGACCCATCAGATCAGCATTAAATCATCTACTCTTCACCGCCAAAACGAGTTCGCCATTCGGCAATCTGATCGTCGGTGATCTTCTGGAACAAAACGTCGGGTATATTAAAGGCAAGCCCCGGCTCAATGCGCTGGAACATGTCTTTAAGGTTACCGCCCGGCCAAGGCAAGACGTCCGGGGCCGGTAAGAGGGCTTCGTGCATCTTCCGCGCGGTGGCCGGGATAATGGGCTCAGACAAGTGGGCAAACAAATGTATGAGATTAAGGCCCATACGACAGCCAAAAGCAGCCTTTTCCGGGTCCGTCTTAAAGGCGGTCCAGGGCGCGATTTTGGTCAGATACTCATTGCCCGCGGCCCAGACGGCCCGTAATTCTGCTGTGGCTTTGCGGAACTCCAGTGCTTCCATATAGCCTTCATAGGCCTTGATGCGCGGCTCCAGCTCAGCGGCAAGGGCATCTTCATCCGGACCCCACTCCCCACCTTCAGGAACTTTTTCGCCAAACTTAGAGGCAGTGAACTTCATGATGCGATTGACGAAGTTGCCCAACACATCGGCCAGATCCTTGTTCACGGTGGACGCAAAGTGCTCCCAGGTGAAAGACGCATCGGACCCTTCCGGTGAATTGGCTGTGAGATAATAGCGCCAGTAATCAGCAGGTAGAATATCCAGCGCCTGATCCATGAACACGCCGCGTTGCTGGCTGGTGGAGAACTTGCCGCCGTAATAATTGAGCCAGTTAAAGCCCTTAATGGTGTCCACCAGCTTCCAGGGCTCGCCCGAGCCCATCAAGGTGGCGGGAAATCCTACCGTGTGAAACGGCACATTGTCCTTGCCCATGAACTGGACATATTTGACATCGTCAGCGCCTTTGTCCGTACGCCACCAGCGCTCCCAGCCCGTATCGGTGTTGGTGCCACCCTCTGCATTCTTCTCGGACCATTCGCGTGTGGCGCCGATATATCCAATTGGCGCATCAAACCACACGTAAAAGACTTTACCCTTGTAGTCTTCCCAGCGGCCATCATGGGCAACAGGAATGCCCCATTTCAGATCCCGCGTAATGCCGCGATCCTGCAGACCTTCGTCCAGCCACTTGTTGGCAATGGAGGAGACAAGATGCGGCCAGCTGGTCTGGCTTGCGATCCACTTGCGCAGCTCGGGCACCATCTTGGATTGACGCAAATAAAGGTGCTTGGTCTCGCGCACTTCCAGATTGGTAGAGCCTGAGATGGCAGAACGTGCGTCGATCAAATCAACCGGGTCCAATACCTTGGTGCAGTTCTCACACTGGTCCCCGCGCGCATTCTCATGACCGCAATGGGGGCAAGTCCCAATGATGTAGCGATCCGGAAGATAGCGACCATCATCAATGGAATAGACTTGTTCTTCTGTGCGCTCTTCAATGAGGCCATTGTCGGCAAGCTTGTCGGCAAGGTGCTGGGTCAGCTCATGGGTCGGCTTCCGAGACGTGCGGCCAAAGTGATCCCAGGAAAGGCCGAATTCATCGGCAAGGTGGGTCTGGATATCATATTGCGCATCGCAGAACTCAGCCACATCCTGGCCGACGGCTGCTGCGGCCAACTCAGCAGGGGTGCCATGGTCATCGGTGCCGCAGATATAGAGAACCTCGTTCCCCCGAGCGCGCTCAAACCTAGCATAGACATCTGCTGGTAACATGGAGCCCACGATATTGCCCAGATGCTTGATACCATTGATGTAGGGCAGGCCCGATGTAATGAGTATGCGCGCCATAGCTGGCAGATCCTTTTAAACTCAAAGCAAATTCAAGGGGCTGAGAGGTAATGCCTTGCGCCAAGGCTTGCAAGTCTTTCGGGCCGGAGAAGTGGCAAGACATCCCGATTCCTGCCATAAGGCCCCATGATTGTCTGCCATGAGTACAAATTCATATTCCTGAAGACCCGCAAAACGGCAGGCACCAGCATTGAGGCTGGCCTTGCCGGGCTGTGCGGGCCCGGCGATATCGTCACCCCCATTTCCCCCAAGGATGAGCCCTTGCGCGGCAAAGCAGGCGCGGCGCGGAACTTTTCGGGACCTTTTAACCCCCTGCCGGAGCTTTTCGTTGCGGGAACAGACCGCACCCGCACAATCCGGGATGCCTGGCGCGGACGGAAATACTTTAATCACATGAGCGCGGTTCAGGTCCGCAATCGCCTCGGGCGGGCGACCTGGGACAGCTATTTCAAGTTTTGTTTTGAGCGGAACCCCTGGGACAAGATGGTCTCTCGCTTTCACTGGGACAATCGGGGCAAGGAGCCGCCCATGACCTGGGACCAGTTTCTCGCGCGCGGCGAGTTTCGTTCCGATGTGGGGCTCTACACAATTGATGGGGCGCTGGCAGTGGATTTTGTCGGGCGCTATGAGCATCTGGCCGAAGATCTGAATACGGCCCTTGCCAAGGTGGGCATTACTGACCAGATCGAGCTGCCCAAGGCAAAGGCAGGCCATAGGCCGCCAGAGGATGATGGCCTTAAAAAAACCCAACCCGGCTATCATGAATACTACAGTGATGCAGATCGGGACCTCATCGCCCAGGCCTTTACCCGTGAGATTGAGTTATTTGGATATGAGTTTTGAGGATTGATAAATGGCTGAAGAAAAGAAATCTCATTTCCAGGAAAACTTCATCGCAGGCGTTTTGGCCATTTTGCCCATCGCGGCGACCTGGCTGGTGATTGATTTTCTCGTCGGGGTCCTGATCGACATGGGGGCACCTTCGGTGCGGGGTCTTGCAGGCCTGTTGGAGCCCGTTGCGCCCATGGTTTCAGACTTGCTGCTTAATTCTCTGGTCCAGGCGGTGATCGCCATAGTCATCGTGGTGTTTGGTATCCTTGCGTTGGGTGCCATCACGCGGAATGTTTTCGGAAAACGTCTCCTGCATTTTGCGGAGCGCATTCTGGCCCGCATTCCGCTTATCTCCACCGTCTATGGCTCCGTACGCAAGCTGATCGATGCGCTGTCTCAACAATCGGATTCCGGTCAACAGATCGTGCTCATCGACTTTCCCTCGCCAGAGATGAAGACCATTGGCATTGTCACGCGCACCATGAAGGACATCGACACTGGTGAGGAACTGGCAGCGGTCTTTGTGCCCACCACGCCAAACCCCACAAACGGATATCTTGAGATCGTGCCCATGAGCCAACTGACCATGACCGACTGGGAAATGGATGACGCCATGAGCTTTATTATTTCAGGCGGCGCGGTGGGTCCTGATGTTATGAACTATTCCAGAGGTGCCTCGCCATTGGCGCAAAGCCCCGACTTGAGCAACCCCAACCCTGAAGACGCTAGATGATCCGTATACATATCACCGGCGCACCGCGCAGCGGCACCACATTAATGCAGTCATTAATGGTCGCATCTTATTCAGGCATCACGGCGCCCGTTGGCGAAGTGCGCCTGTGGGCGCGCGTGCCGCGCGAAGGATTCATCTGCACCAAGAACCCTAACGATACTTTGCTGGCGCCGCACGTGCTGGATCGCGACCCCAGCCTGCATTTCATCTGCATGATGCGGGACCCGCGCGACGTGATCTCTTCAAAGCACTATTCAGCGCCAGACAAATATTTTACCAACTTGCGGGTCTGGCGCGAACATGCCGCCGTCGCTCATGCCCTCAAGGATCATCCGCGATTTCATGTGGTGCGATACGAGGACCTGGTCAAAAACCCTGACGACGTTCAAGCCAGCTTGGGCAAGGCCATGGGCTTTTTGGTGCGCAGTGCAAAGTTCTCCGACTATAGCGGCAAGGATGCAGGCAGCCAGGTAGAAGTGGACGCCCTCAATGGTGCCCGTGCGGTCGAAGCTTCGCGTTTGGCCAATTGGAAAGACCACATCGGCCGCGTGAAGCAGCAAATCAAAATCCATGGCTCCATCGACAATGACCTGATCGATTTTTCCTATGAGAAGAACACCGCCTGGCTGGACGAGCTGACTTATATTGAGAGCGACCCAACGCCTTCGCTCACGCCGGAACATCTGAACCCCGCAAAAGCAGCCAGCCGCGCGGTCAACCGCTGGCTACATGCGGGTGCATACTTGCGCAGGCGGATGATAGGGTTTTAGAAGACAACGTTGTTGTCATCCCAGTATTCATTGCCAAAGTCTGCACACTGATTTAAAAACCTGGTCATCCCAGTATTCATTGCTGGGATCTACCGAACTGTCGTGCGGTGGGATGGTAGGCGGCTCACTTACTGCACTCCCCACGACCCATCTCAATCGCTGACCGCGCGGTAGATTCCATGGACAAGCCCACTACTGTCCGGTTTAACTTTTTTCATGCGAACCTCCATTCCAGCTGGGCGGCTTGGGCGGGGTTTTGTTTTCGTCGCGGCGGGGGCTCGAAGAGCTTTTCCATTGGTTTTCTGTGGAGCAGATTGACCCGGATGAGCCGTGCGAGGACCTGCATGGAGAGGGAGGCAGGCGCCTTTTGCCGGGCCAACCGGATGAGCATGTAGGCGATGAGGGCAGTGGCAATCTGGATCTTGACGGCATTCAGAGAGGTGCCGAGAAAGCGTTTGATCTTGAGGTTTTGCTTGATCCATTTGAAGAACAACTCGATGCCCCAGCGCGCCTT
>JAJFIL010000107.1 GCA_021774965.1 Alphaproteobacteria bacterium | reverse complement strand
TTTCAAAAGGGTCTCAAAGATCGTAGCTTGATACCGCATGGCTTGGTCTCCAATCGGAGTCTAGATTCAACCAGTTTCTTGCAAAACCAGTAGAATCCAAGCCATGCGACCTGTCTACAAAATCTAAACCGGACAGTAGTGGGCTTGACCGGGGGATCCATTTCGCGGCTGGCATGGGCACCCCGGTCAAGCCGGGGTGCGTCAACAGTCGGGAAGATCAAGTCCCGGGATGACGCAAGCTGATAGTAGTGGGTCCCACCCACAGTTTCGTGCTAACTCACTCATCCAAACAACCAAGGATCACACCCCGTGAAAATCGTTACCTGGAATGTCAATTCCATCAAGGCCCGCGGCGATCATGTGGCCCGCTATCTCGAAGAAGCCGCCCCCGATATCCTGTGCCTGCAAGAGCTGAAATGCGTGGATGACGCCTTCCCCCGCGAGCGCTTTGAGGACATGGGCTATCAAGTCGTAACCCATGGGCAGAAGACCTATAACGGTGTTGCCATGCTTTCCAAACTCCCGCTGGAGGATATCACTCGTGGCCTTGAAGGTGATGAGACGGACGAGCAGGCGCGATACCTTGAGGCGGTTGTTTCCGTAGACGGTGGCGTAGTGCGAGTGGCCTCAATCTATTTGCCTAACGGCAACCCGGCCCCTGGTCCCAAATATGATTACAAATTAGGTTGGATGCAACGCCTTCAAGCCCGTGCCGAGGAGTTACTCACCTATGAGGAACCTTTGGTTCTGGCCGGTGACTACAATGTTATTCAGTCTGCGGATGATTGCTATAACGACAAGCTCTGGGCCGAGGATGCGTTGTTCCTGCCGCAGACCCGCGCGGCTTTTCAGAGCTTTGCAAATCTGGGCTTTACCGACGCCGTACGCAACACTCATGCCGCACCGCATTTATATACGTTCTGGGATTACCAGCGCGGGGCCTGGCAGAAAGACCATGGCATTCGCATCGATCATTTGATGCTATCATGTCAGGCAGCAGACAAGCTCAAAGCCTGCGGCATCGACAAACACACCCGAGGCTGGGAACGGCCTTCCGATCACGTGCCGGTCTGGATTGAGCTTGATTTTTAGTTTTGCCAGCTAGTTGGAATGTGCGGCGATCCAATCGACAGCCGCTTGCTCTGCTCTTGCGGCGGCGACTGGCGTCATCAACGCGGTATAGTCTCCGTGCAGGCGCAGGACCGCATCGCGCAAGCTGGCATCTTCCCGAGCACCTTGCATAGGCGCATCAAGAGGAAAGACCCGATAAGACCAATAAGGCTCTTGCTGGGTCGCAGCCACTTCGCGGGCAATGGCGATCCACATGAGACCCTCTTCTTGATTTTGAGGTGCGCCGATACCGGAAAAGTTCATCTGCCCCAAGCGCATCTGCGCGTAGACAACGCCCTGTAGTGCGGCCAGCCCATACCATTCAAAAGCATGACCGGGGCTTTGTTCCACCAGGCCTTCGACCCCATCAAGGAAGTAGTTGCCAAGCTCAACCTGGGCAACGGCATGCCCTGCTAGCCCTGCCTCATAAAGAAGCGCCATGGCATGATGATAATCTTGATCCACCCCGCGCCCTTGCGCATAGAGCAGACCCAGGCTGACCTGAGCTTCAATGTGGTCCTGCTCCACTGCCATTTCATAATAGTTGATTGCAAGATCCAGATCCGGGCGGGAAACCCCAAGACCATCGATATACATATTGCCTGCGTACCAGGCTGCATCGGCGTTGCCGTTGTTGGCTTCATCCCGCCAGATGCGCAAAGCCTGTTCAAATTCGGCATTGGCATAGGCGCGTTGTGCCTCGGCCATGTTCGCGGCGGCAGGCACGGCCAAGACCAACAAGCCCAGCGCCATCAAAGCAATTCGGATCAAACGCATAAAACTTCCCTCAACAATGCCCCGTCGAAGCTTAGCAAATCGCTGTGCAATGCGCAAAGTGGCTCAGCCAAGGTCCTTAAGACGGTTAAGAGCATCCGTGAGCTTGCCCACCAGGCTCTCTTGTTCTGCCAGGCGCGCCTTTTGTTCCGTGATCACAGCTTCGGGAGCTTTGGCAAGGAACTGCTCGTTCCCCAGCTTGCCGTTGAGCTTTTTGATCTCACCTTGAGCCTTGGCCATTTCCTTGGTAAGGCGTGCACTTTCCTGTTCCAGGTCGATCACATCGGCGATGGGCAACAGGGCCAACACATCGTCAAGCACGATCTGCACCGCCCCCTTGGGGATGTCGTTGGTTAAATCAATACGCTCAAACCGGCCCAAGGTTTTGAGGAGATCCTCGTGGGTGTCGAGCCGGGACTTGATCACATCATCCACACCTTTGATGAGGAGTGGAATTTTTGCCCCCCCCGGCACATTCATCTCTGAGCGCACAGAACGAACCTCGCCGATCAGGCGGATGATCCATTCCATTTCAGCGTCCGCGTCCACATCCGCCAGACCGAAGTTTGCTGTGGGCCAAGCTTCCGTGATCAACATGTTGGCGCGCGGAGAACCCGGAGCAGCGGACCGCGCCCAAAGCTCTTCGGTCAGGAACGGCATGAAGGGATGCAACAGACGTAATATCTGGTCGCGCACCCAGGCCGCAGTGGCGCGGGTCTCTGTCTTGGCCTTTTCATCATTGCCATTGAAGGCAGGTTTTGAAAACTCAAGGAACCAATCACAGAACACGTTCCAGACAAACTTATAGGCTGCCCCCGCAGCATCATTAAAGCGATAACTTTCGATGCCCTCCACAACAGCGGCAATGGTGCGCTGGCACTCGCCAATGATCCATTTGTTTGTGGGGAGTGCGACGGTGGCGGGGTCAAAGTCTTCCGCATACGCACACTCATTCATCTCGCAAAAGCGAGCGGCGTTCCACAGTTTGGTGCCGAAATTGCGATAACCTTCAATGCGGGGTTTGGAGAGTTTAACGTCCCTACCCGGTGCAGCCATTGCAGTAAGCGTAAAGCGCAAAGCGTCAGCGCCGAACTCATCCACAATTTCCAGAGGGTCGACACTGTTGCCCTTGGACTTGGACATCTTAGCGCCATGCTCGTCGCGCACCAGAGCGTGGATGTAGACCGTATGGAAGGGCACTTCAGGCTCGCCGTTTTCGTCTTTCATAAAATGAAGACCCATCATCATCATCCGGGCGACCCAGAAAAAGATGATGTCAAAGCCAGTTACCAGAACGTCGGTCTTGTAAAATTTCTTCAGCTCTGCCGTGTCGGCGGGCCAGCCAAGGGTCGAGAACGGCCACAGGGCCGATGAGAACCACGTGTCCAGCACGTCTTCGTCACGGGTAAGCTCGACAGCCTTGCCGTAATGTTTCTCTGCTGCGGCAAGGGCTTCGGCTTCGCTCAACGCGACAAAAATTTCTCCGTCTTCGCCATACCATGCCGGGATTTGATGACCCCACCAAAGCTGCCGGGAGATACACCAGGGCTGAATGTCATCAAGCCAGTTGAAGTATGTCTTCTCCCAATTTTTCGGCACAAACTTTGTGGTGCCGTCGCGCACTGCTTTCAAAGCCGGTTGAGCAAGAGTTTTCGCATCCACATACCATTGATCTGTCAGCCAAGGCTCGACCACCACATCGGAGCGGTCCCCATAAGGGACCTCATGTGTGGTCTCTTCGATCTCTGCCAGCAGTTCCATTTTCTCAAATTCGGCAATGATCAGCTTGCGTGCTTTTTCGCGGGAAAGGCCTTGCCAACCTTCGGGGCAATTTTCATTGGTGATGGCGCGGTCATCGAAGATATTGACCCTCTCCAATCCGCAACGCTTGCCAACTTCAAAGTCATTGAAATCGTGTGCCGGGGTTATTTTCACCGCGCCGGAGCCCTTCTCAGGATCAGCATATTCATCAGCGACAATAGGAATACGTCGCCCGACGATGGGCAGGATTACAAATTTTCCAACTAAATCTTTGTACCGATCATCATCCGGGTGAACCGCAACGCCAGTATCTCCCAACATGGTTTCCGGACGCGTGGTGGCAACGGTAATGAACCGTCCTTCTTCGCCTTCTATTGGATATTTGAAATGCCAAAGGTGGCCATTTTGCTCACGGCTCACAACTTCAAGATCAGAGATGGCGGTCTGAAGTTTCGGGTCCCAGTTCACAAGGCGCTTGTCCTTGTAGATCAGACCTTCCTTGTGAAGCTGCACGAAGACTTTGAGCACGGCCTCGGAAAGGCCTTCATCCATGGTGAAACGCTCGCGGCTCCAATCGCATGATGCTCCAAGGCGGCGGAGCTGATTAAAGATGGTGCCGCCACTTGTCTCTTTCCAGGACCAGACGCGTTCCACGAATGCTTCCCGGCCCATGTCGCGGCGGGTCATGTTGCCGCCCTCGGCAGCGATCTGACGCTCCACCACCATTTGCGTGGCGATACCTGCGTGATCCATGCCGGGCTGCCACAGCACGTCCTTGCCGCGCATGCGCTCAAAGCGCACCAGCACATCTTGCAGGGTGTTGTTCAAGGCGTGACCCATGTGAAGGCTGCCGGTCACATTCGGTGGTGGAATGACAATGCAATAAGGATCCGCATCGGGGTGCTGACCGGGCTTGAAGGCCCCGCTGGCTTCCCATGCCGCATAGAGCCGAGGCTCAACTTCGGAGGCGTTATAGGTCTTCTCAAGCATCTCTCTACCGTCACTCAATCATATTGACCTGATCCCCTAGCCCGTGCGTGCATTTTGCTCAAGAGCCAAAGGCAAAAGGCCCGGGGTCCAATAATTGGAGCCCGGGCCTTCTAACCAGATATTTAGCGCCTGGTGGGACTGGTTTCTCCCTACCGACGCTGGCTTACTCGTTGTATCTCGCGCTCAACAATGCGCTCTACCAAAGGCGGAAGGTTTTCATCCAGCCAGCCTTGCAGCATGGGGCGCAGAAGCTCCCGCACCAGACCCTCAACGGTCTGTGCATCTTCAAGCTCCCGGATGGCCATGGTGCGCGATAAGGCCCCGATCACTGTCGTGACCTGAGATTCTGCACCCGGGCTCATCAGTTCTTCTTCAACGGCCTCCGCAATGGGTTCCGCGATAGGCGCAGGCTCTTCCCGGTCCACCAGGACCAGATCATCTTCTTCAAAGACCTCTGGCTCAGGCTCCGGTTCGGGTTCAGGCTCTGGCGCAACCTCGGTAAGCTCCAGCACCTCTTCAGGTTCCGGCACCGGCTCGGGCTCGGGCTCCGGCTCAGGAATCGGTTCTGGCTCAGGTTCCGGCGCAGGCTCTTCGGCTACAGCCTCAGTTTCTTCCCCGCCTTCTTCTTCATCCTCGGAAATAATTCGGCGAATGGAGGCCAGAATTTCTTCCATGGTAGGTTCTTGGGCGGCATCAGTATCGGACATAGGGCCCCTCGGGGTTTAGGGAACGCAAATAGAATCGACCATGATCGTAAGGCAGGTTCAAACCGATTGCCAGTAGGCAAGCAGGCCCAAAAAGCAGAAAATTCCTGCCTTTTTAGCTCAAATTTGACCTAGTTTCCCATGCCCCAACCAATTGGCAGCCACCGTACTGAGCGATAATGGCGTGTGGCATCATAGACCTGAACGGGAAGTCCTAGGTCCTGAGCTGTCAGAGAGCCCGTTGCAGCCAGCAAGGAATAGGCGGCCACGTGCTCATCGCGCTTTGCCCGTACCAGGGCCACACGGGAATCAAGCAGCTCCTGTTCGGCATCCAGCACATCCAATGTGGTGCGGGAGCCCACTTGAGCTTCCTGTTGAACACCTTCAAAGGCGATCTCGTTTGCGCGCACTTGTTCTTCGCTGGATTCAATCACCGACTGGGTGGACCGGAGCCCTTCCCATGCATTCGCCACTGATTCCCGGATCAGGCGCTCGGTCTCAGCAATGCGGATGCGATCAGCACTGTTCAACTGACGCGCTTGGCGGATGGCTGAATATTCAGCGCCGGATTGATAAAGCGGAATGCTCACCACACCGGAGACGCTCATGCTGTCGGTTTGCCCGGTAGAGCGGAAGCGGTCTTCGTTGTGCGACAGAGTCCCATCTACCCGGACCGATGGCAGCAAAGCCCCCACGGCGATATCTACCGCCCGGCGAGATGCTGTTTCTGCCTCAATGGCGGCCTGCAGCGCTGGATTTCTCGCCAGGGCCTGGGCCATGGCATCTGCTTCGTTCGTCGGAACATTAGGCAGCGCCGGCGCATCCTGAAGGCTATTGGCTTCCGATCCGATCACCCGGGCAAATGCCGCACGGCTGGCCGTCAGTTGAGCCTCAGATACTGTTAGATTGGAACGGGCCCGGCTGTGCCGCGCTTCTGATTGAGCAACATCTGTCCGTGTGCTGTCACCCAGGTCAAAGCGATCCTGGGAGGCCTCTAACTGCCGGGCAAGAACCGAGACATTGTTTTCACGCAACCGCACCACAGCCACGTCGCGATTGACATCGAGATAAGCGGTGACACCTTCCAGAAGCACACCTTGTTCCACAGAATGGAGATTGGCGCGCCCGGCACGAACACCGGCTTCGGCCTGACGATACTGATTGATGCTACGAAAACCGCTGAAGATATTCTGGCTGGCGGTCAAACTGCCGGACATGGGATCGGTATTGGCGGTGGTCGTGTTCGTGAAGGGATTGCCATCATGGCCGGGATCAACCCGTGTTTCTACACCGCTGACTGTCCCCGTCGCCGTCACCGAAGGGCGCCAGCTGGAAACAGCCTGCGCCACATTTTCGTCGGTCGCGCGAAGCCGCGCGCGTTCTGCCAGCAATGTCGGATTGGTCTGATAGGCCTGGGTTAGCGCCTCTTCAAGTGTGGAGACCGCAAAGGCTGGCGATGAGGCAAGACCCGCCACGATCACGCCAGTCACCAACAATGGTGTGGCCGCTCCCGATAAAAACCGCCCAAGACGCAAACCATTCATCGCAAACTACCCCGCTTGTTTCGCGCCATCTTCAGACAGCACGCCAATCCCATTTTCCGTAACCTGCCACAGGGTTTTTTCTCGCACGAGACAAAACCTCGTAACCTTTTTGTTAGAGACGCGGCATCGCGAACTCTTTTGATTAGATTCCTGAATGTGCAGTGATTCTAAGGACTAGAGAGCAAAATTATGGGCTTTTTCAAAACCCGGAAGAACTTGCGCCGATGCATCAAACAGGAACCGGGAGGAGACCCCACCTGACTTGTGCTCATACAGGCGTGCTTTGCCCATGGCGATGCCAGCCTGATCAACAGGCCGATCCGACACGATAGAGATCAACCGCCCATCCGTGGCCAGCTGATTCGTCAAAGCCACCGGGATTTCTTCTGCCCCGCCATTGATAATAATGACGTCATAGGGCGCTTGCGCATCATGGCCATCTTTCAGGGAACCCGTCACAGTGGCCACCGTATCAATACCCAGACGGGCAAAGTTTGCATTGGCGGTTTCTGAAAGGGATGCATCTTCCTCCAAGGTTACAACAGCTGCAGCCAGATAGGAAAGAATCGCGGCGGTGTAGCCCGTCCCCGTCCCCACCAGTAGGACAAGATCTGTTGATTTGATGTTTGCCGCGTGGATCAACTTGGCAAGCGTACGCGGCTCCAGCGCCACCCGACCTGGGGCCACCTCAAGGGGCTCTTCTGAATAGGCCAATGAGCTCAGAGATTTCGGGATAAACAATTCCCGCGGAATGGTCCGCATGGCGTGTTGGATCCGCAGATCCGTTACATCGTTCGGCCTGACCTGGCTTTCGACCATGTTCTCGCGCGCTTTGCTGAGATCGTCCATTGCTTGCCCCATTTAGGTACAGAATCACTTCGGCGGGTTTGGGGAGTGTATACGCATCTCAAAGCCCATCCACAAACACTTGTATTCATACAAATCAGCGCATTGTGGTGCCAGAAACACTCTGCTATAGGAAGCGCCCTTGACCCGCCTGGGTCAGGGACAGCCAGCCCGCCCTGGCAATTTTGAAGCTGAGACTTGAGGCCACGTGGCGGAGTGGTTACGCAGCGGCCTGCAAAGCCGTGAACGCCGGTTCGATTCCGGCCGTGGCCTCCATTCTCCCCCAATATTTACGAACCTTTCCGCAACCTTCTACAATAGGGCCGATATTAATTCCGGCCGTTAACTATTCGTTAATTCCCATGAACGAACCTTTGCATGTCTTCCCTTGAAGACACCCCACCATTTACCCAACACCTTCTGGGCCACTCTTCGGAGTGGCCCATTTTTTATGAGAAATGCTCCTAGCTTTACATTGTTCGCTGAAAAATAGCGGGAAAACGAAAAAGGGCTGGAAACCTCTATTCGTCTTTGCTATAGGCAGCCCTCTTGCACGCGAGTACCTGTTCCCCGGTAGCTCAGTTGGTAGAGCAAGCGGCTGTTAACCGCTTTGTCGCTGGTTCGAGTCCAGCTCGGGGAGCCACTCGCGCAAGGAGCCTCATCCCTCGTTAAGCGGCGCGTCCCATTCCTTGCGAAGTATCGCCAGGAGTTGGTCAAAATCTGTCTTGCCCAGGCGGCTTTCTAGCTCTTCCTCGACTTCCTGCAAACATTGCCTCGCATCCCCAATCACCGATATGCCGTGAGGTGTCATGCGGATGACCTTTTGATTCTTGCGGTCCGGATCGTCTTCCAGGGCCAACACATCCAGGGCCTTTAGCTCATTTGTCATCCGATAAACTGCCTGGCGCGATACTCCTGTCCGCCGGGCAACCTCGGAGGCGTGTGTGACCCCACAATCCAAATTCGACAAGAATGTAAGGTGGGCCGGGGTCAGCGAGCCATGTCCTCGCTTCGCCATCAGGTGTTGAAGGCTCAGGTGAACCCATTGCTGAGCATTCGTGAGCAACTGCCCGAGAGGCAGTTCTGTGTCGGGCGCAATGTCATTATTGTCAACTATATTGACATCATTCATTTTCAGACCTAGCTTCTTGTCAACAAACTTTACGACAAAGGTTTTAGCCAATGAAACGCCTCAGCACAATCCTTCGTCTGAATTCGCTATCTTGTTTGATCTTCGGAGCCCTATTTATCATCGCGCCAGTAGCAACGGCAGCCTTTCTGGGAACCGAGGCAGTCTGGATCATCCGCGTTGTAGGTTTTGCCCTCTTGTTCAATGGACTGCATCTGGCTCTGGCCTCAGGCCGCAAGAAACCCTCAGCGATCGAGATCTATTATTTCTCAGCAGGCGATTTGAGCTGGGCATCACTCACCCTAGCCCTTGTCATCATGGACGTCGTAATTGTCTCACCCGAAGGGGTTATGGCCTCTCTCGCTATTGCATGTTTGGTCGGTTACCTCGGCATATCCCAAATTCTCATTCTTAACCGCAGTGAAAACGATGCGGATGACGGTGACCGCCTGCCGGCAAAGCTCACAACCTTTCAGGCTGCTTTGAAGTCATGGATGGCCCTAAAACTATGGATCAAGATTTGGTTGTTTGGTGTGAATGGGGCCTTTCTTGCCGCATTTATCTTCTGGCCTGATCCACTTGCCGTAGTCGCCATCGCTGCATATACCGCATCGGCACCCTGGATCATTGCCATTGTAACGGCTCAACGAGGGTTTACACGCCTCCTTGGACTGGCACACCTCATACCCTGGGTTCCACTTGTTGCTTATTTGGTATTGCGCCTCTCAACAGACATGGCCGGACCACAATTATCATTGCACTCGGCACCTGCACTTTATCAGTACACGTTGGTTTTGTTGGGGTTCGTCGGAATATGTCTCGCCTTCGACATTGTCGATATCTTCCGATGGTTTAAGGGTGAGAAATACCGCATGGGATCAGAAACCGCGGCACAGTCCGGCGCCTCTCTTCCAGCCACCACCTAGGACATAGATTCAAACCCAAGGAGTATTGGAAATGTCGCCTGGCTTGTTCGATCCACTAAAGCTGAAATCCATTGAGCTTCAAAACCGAATTGTTGTCTCGCCCATGTGCCAATACAGCGCAAAGGACGGCTGTGCGGGCGATTGGCACACTATGCATATCGGACAATTCGCCGTTTCCAACCCAGGTTTGATCTTCATGGAGGGCACTGCGGTAGAGGCCCGGGGCCGAATTTCAAAAGGAGATTTGTGTTTGTATACAGATGAACAGGAAGCTGCCGTCAAGCGGATCATCGCGTTCGTGCGGGAACATAGTCAGACAAGGATTGGTGTGCAGCTGTTCCACTCCGGCCGCAAGGGAAGCCAAGTTAGTCCATGCGAAAAGTCCAGAGCACCCGAGCTGGGTGAAACGCTTTTACCGGAAGATGGAGGTTGGCCGGGATGCGCACCTTCCCCGCTCCGTTTCGATGAGAACTACCCCTGCCCGCGCGAGGCCACTCATGAAGATCTGAGGCGCATCAAAAACGCCTTTGTTGAAAGTGCGACCCGTGCTGCGCGCGCTGGCTTTGACACAATCGAGATTCACTACGCCCATGGCTATCTTCTCCATTCCTTCCTGTCTTCTGTGAGCAATCAGCGAAGCGACAGCTATGGCGGAAGCCTTGAAAACCGTATGCGTTTCCCGTTGGATGTCTTTGAAGCCGTCCGAGCTATCTGGCCGGAAAGCCGCCCCCTTGGCGCTAGAATATCGGGCACAGATCACGGCCTGGAGGACAATGCCTGGACACTTGATGACGCTGCTAATTTTGCCCAAGCCCTCAAAACGCGCGGCTGTGACTATCTTGATGTCTCAAGCGGCTTTCTCTCCCCTAACCAAAAAATCGAAGGCTATGGTCCCGGCTTTCAAGTCAATCTAGCGGCGCGCATCCGCGAAGAAACCAATCTCCCCATATTTACGGTGGGCGTGGTGGTTGCGCCTAAACAAGCAGACGAGATCATCCGCACCGGTCAGGCCGATGCCGTGGCTCTGGCGCGGGGCATGGTCTATGACCCCCGCTGGCCCTGGCACGCGGCACACGAGCTTGGCGCCACGGCTCACTATCCGCCTCAATATGAGCGGACCTTTACTCATCATTTCCCGGAGACATTCGCGGAAATGAACAAGCAAACGAGATAATTCGCGCTGAGCGTGGTGAATGGGTCTATCGTGCCTATGCACCAGCACGGTGAAAACACCAGAAACGTGCCGTCTATTGGCTTCTAGGTTGATCGAAACTCGAATCAACCAATTGACCCAGAGCAATGAAACCGGTCAAAATCTCCCCATATGTAGGGAGTACGTGGTTCACCAGCCTTAACGGAGATGGAAACCCATGACCGAGCTATCAACTGGCACCGTCGTTCCCAGCGATCCGGGCGCTGTCCCAATCGTTGCGACCCCCCAAACCATTCATCAGTTGCGCCATGTGCCACCGCTTGCCAAGGCCGTCCTGCGCATCGCCCTCAAGATTTATTGGGGCGAGCTGACGATTGTTCTGCCCGATGGGCAGGCGCTCCACTATGCAGGTGAGGTGCCCGGCAAATCCGGCACCTTGATCGTCAAAGACTATAAATTCGCAAGTAAACTTCTGACCGCCGGCGGCGCTGGGATGGGCGAAGCCTACATGGATGGTCTGTGGGACTCGCCGGACCTTCCCATCATGCTGGAAGTCGTTGCCCAAAACGCAGAACACTTACGAGAGTATTTTATGGGCCGAGGTTGGGGTCGTCTTATCGGCCGGATCATGCATCTGCTTAATCGGAACTCCAAATCCGGATCCAAGCGCAACATCGAAGCCCACTATGATTTGGGCAATGCGTTCTATCGGCAATGGCTTGACCCAACGATGACCTATTCCTCCGCACGCTTTGCGGATGATGATCAGTCGCTCTCAGACGCTCAGTGGAACAAGTATCGCTCGCTCGCCAAACAGATTGACTTGCGCCCGGAACATAGTGTGCTCGAGATCGGCTGCGGTTGGGGCGGCTTTGCAGAATTCGCTGCCACAGAGATCGGCTGCCACATCACCGGCGTGACCATCTCACGCGAACAACTTGACTTTGCGCAAAAGCGCATGGCCGACAAAGGCCTTAGCGATAAGGTTGATATTCTGTACAAGGATTACCGCGATATCGAAGGTCAGTTTGATCGCGTGGTATCCATTGAAATGTTTGAAGCGGTCGGCGAAGAATACTGGCCTTCGTTCTTTAACAAAGTTCATGATGTGCTGAAAACCGGCGGCCAGGCCGGGCTTCAGATCATTACCATCGCCGATGACCTGTTTGAGGATTATCGCAAGAGCGCCGATTTCATTCAGCGTTACATCTTCCCCGGCGGCATGCTGCCCTCCCCCAGCGCTTTGGCTACACAGGTCAAGAACGTTGGGCTGGAATGGAAGAACAACATCAACTTTGGCAAAGATTACGCTCACACGCTTCACATCTGGCGCGATCGTTTCCAGGAAGCCTGGCCCAACATCGAGCTTCTGGGCTTTGACGAACGCTTCCGCCGCATGTGGCACATGTATCTGGGTTATTGTGAAGCGGGCTTCAGCGCAGGAACCGTGGATGTCACCCAGCTCACTTTGAAGCGAAACTAACAGGTTACATTGGGCTACGTCACACGCTATCCAAAGGTATCACCTTTGGAAGGAAGCACTCGTGACTGATCAACGCATGCCCATCACCACCGCTGACTATGGTTTTGACATCAAAGAGGACCGAGCAGCCTACAAGGGCTATGCGAAAGTCCATGAATATCACCTCAGTCACAAGCGCTATGACGGCACCATGTCGCCCATCATCACTCGCGAGTGCTTTGCATCAGGCGATGCCGTTGTGGTGCTGCCCTATGATGCTGCGCGGGATGAAGTCTTGATGGTGGAGCAATTCCGCGTCGGCCCCCTGCCCCGCGGGGATAACCCGTGGGTAATCGAAACCGTGGCGGGACGAATTGAGCCTGGCGAGAGCCCTGAAGATGTCGCCCGCAGAGAGGCCGTAGAAGAAGCAAATTGTCTTGTTCTAGAACTTCGCAAAGTTGGCGAGATGTATAATTCCCCCGGCATCTTCGCTGAGTACTGCACCCTCTATGTGGGGCGAGCGGACCTTTCAGGCTTGGGCGGCATTCACGGCCTCGACGGCGAGGACGAAGACATCAAGGCCATGGTCTGCTCCTTTGATGAAGCCTACGCCGGTCTTACCGATGGCCGCCTGCGCTCCGCCCCAAGTTTTGTGCTGTTGCAATGGTTGGCGCTACACCGCAAAGAACTACAGGGTTCTTGGGTGAAATAGATCCTTCTTGTCATCTGAGTTCCTTACTCCTATATTTTACGCATATAAGGAGATCCGAATATGTATTTACATTCCAGTAATGTGGAACGATTTGTCGAAAGCGACATCACGCGCACTATCGGCAACACCCCCCTCGTCCGCCTCAATCGATTATCTGACGAAACGGGATGTGAAATACTGGGCAAGGCGGAATTCCTGAACCCGGGCCAATCGGTCAAGGATCGCGCCGCGCTCTATATGGTTCGAGATGCGATTGAGAAAGGCACCCTCCGCCCCGGCGGCACTATCGTTGAAGGCACCGCTGGCAATACAGGCATCGGCCTGGCCATGGTGGGCGCGGCCCTTGGCTATGAGACCGTCATTGTCATGCCGGACACTCAAAGCCAGGAAAAGAAAGACACAGTTCGCTTTGCAGGCGCCCAACTGATCGAAGTTCCCGCCGTTCCCTACAAAAACCCCAATAATTACGTGAAATATTCAGGTCGTTTGGCTGAAGAGATCAACCGCACCAACCCGGCAGGCGCGATCTGGGCCAACCAGTTCGACAATGTGGCCAACAGAAAGGCCCACTATGAGGGCACGGGCCCGGAAATTTGGGAGCAAACAGGCGGTCAGGTTGACGGCTTTATCTGCTCAGTAGGCTCAGGCGCGACCTTGGCCGGCATCGCTATGGCCCTTAAAGAGCGTAATTCAGACATCAAAATTGGCCTTGCAGACCCTATGGGCTCGGCCATTTATGGGTTTTACGCCAATGGCGAACTCAAGGGCGGCGGCAATTCGATCACTGAAGGCATTGGCCAGGGCCGGATCACCGCCAATCTGGAAGGGGCGCCGGTGGACATGCCCTATCAGATCCCTGATGCGGAGGCGCTTCCTTACATTTATGACCTCATCGAGCATGAAGGCATGTGCCTTGGCACCTCTTCTGCCATCAATATTGCCGGGGCCGCTCGCATGGCCCGGGAAATGGGGCCAGGGCACACAATTGTAACGATGCTTTGTGATTTGGGCACTCGCTATCAAAGTAAGCTTTTCAATCCAGCATTTTTGCGCGACAAAGGACTGCCGGTTCCGCGCTGGCTTGATGAAAATATAAAAAAGCGAGAAATCCCGAATGTCTTTGAGTGAGGCCGCCCCGCTCGTCAGCACTGAATGGTTAGCCAAACATATGGATGCCCCCGATGTTCGCATCGTGGATGGCTCTTGGCTTATGCCCGGCTCAGGCCGTGATGCGAAACAGGAATACGCCTCAGCGCATATTCCCGGCGCTGTGTTTTTTGATATCGGTGCCATATCCGATCCCGATAGTTCCCTCCCCCACATGTTGCCCAACGCGGATCTATTTTCCTCCCGCGTGCGCAAACTAGGTCTGGGCAGTGGCAACAAGATTGTCTGCTATGACAGCGAAGGTTTGTTCTCAGCTGCCCGCGTATGGTGGATGTTCCGCGCCATGGGCCACAAGGACGTTGTGGTACTGGATGGCGGATTTCCGAAATGGCGTAACGAAGGCCGCCCGGTCGAAGACCTGGCTCCACGCCCCCGCGAGCGACACTTCATCGCCCGCGTCAATCGCAACCTCGTGCGCGATGTAGAGCAAGTCAAAGCCGCCAGCGCATCAGGCGCTGAGCAAATTGTTGATGCCCGCCCACCAAGTCGTTTTCGCGGTGAAGGCGATGAGCCGCGCCCCGGCATGCGTAACGGTCGTATTCCCGGCAGTTTGAACGTGCCGTGCATGTCTCTTCTCAACGAAGACAGAACCTACAAATCCAAAGACGAACTTGTTGCCATATTCGAAGGCGCGGGCTGTGATCTTGCAAAGCCAACCGTGGCGTCTTGCGGCAGCGGCGTTACCGCCTGCATCGTCATGCTTGGACTGGAGCTTGCTGGTAAAACCGACGTCGCGATCTATGACGGCTCCTGGTCCGAATGGGGCAGTCGCGATGATACGGAAGTCGAGACGGGTTAGTTACTTCAGTGATCCAAAATTTGACTGAGGAACAGTTTAGTCCGGTCACTCTTGGGGTTGGTGAAGAACTCTGACGGCGGAGCCGCTTCGATGATCTCACCACCATCCATAAAGATCATGCGGTCGGCAACTTCCTTGGCAAAGCCCATTTCGTGGGTGACCACCAGCATGGTCATGCCGCTTTCCGCCAGGTTGACCATCACATCCAGAACTTCCTTGATCATTTCCGGGTCAAGCGCGGAGGTTGGCTCATCAAACAACATCAGGCGCGGTTGCATGGCCAATGCACGGGCGATGGCCACTCGTTGTTGCTGTCCGCCTGAGAGCTGACCCGGATATTTGCTTGCCTGTTCTGGTATCTGAACCTTTTCCAGAAACTCCATCCCCACAGATTCTGCTTCGGCCTTTGGCATACGGCGCACACGGATCAAGGCAAGTGTGCAGTTTTCCAAAACTGTCATGTGGGGAAAGAGATTGAAGTGCTGGAACACCATGCCCACTTCACGGCGAACGGCATCGATGCGTTTGACGTCTTCAGTCAGCTCCACGCCTTCAATAAGAATTTTGCCGCGTTGATGTTGTTCCAAGCGATTAAGGCACCGGATCAATGTTGATTTACCGGAACCGGAAGGCCCGCAAATAACGATGCGCTCTGCCGGGGCCACCTCAAGATTTACGTCCTTGAGCACATGGAACTGGCCGAACCATTTATGAACCCCTTGGACGGAAACGGCGGGAATTTGTTTGTCTTGCTCGCTCATCATCAATCTCTCTTGCCGCCATCCAATTGGCCTTCCAGCCAGATTGAATATCGCGACATGGAAAAACACACCAGCCAATAAACTGAGGCGGCGAATACGTAAACTTCAATGGAAAGGCCCTGCCACGTTGTATCCGTCACAATGGCCTTGGCCATGTTCAGCAAGTCGAACAGACCGATGATGGCCACCAGGGACGTGTCTTTGAACAAGGCGATAAAGCTGTTCACAATGCCGGGGATCACGATGCGCAAAGCCTGTGGCAGGATGACAAATGTCATGGCCTGCCAATAGCTCAGCCCCATGGCTTGAGCAGCTTCCATCTGACCTTTGGGGATGGCTTGCAATCCGCCGCGCACGACTTCCGCCATGTAGGCTGCTGAGAACAATGTCACCGCAATGAGCGCCCGGAGCAGCAGATCAAACTGAACTCCTTGGGGTAAAAACAGATTGAGCATGTTCGAGGCCATAAAGAGGAACATGATCAACGGCACGCCGCGCACGGTCTCAATAAAGGCAATTGAAAGCCATGAGATCACAGGCAGGCTGGACTGCCGCCCCAGCGCCAGCAGAATGCCCAGAGGTAAACTGGCGACGATGCCGGTCACGCCAATCACAAGGGTCAGCGTGAAGCCACCCCAGCGGCCTGTGTAAACCTCCTCCAGCCCAAACCCGCCATAGAGCAGCCAGGCTGCAATAAACGGATAGGCAAAAGAGAACATGACCAAAGGCCGCTTGAACGGTGCGTTCGGTGCCAGCCACGGTGTGACGGCAATCAGAAGGCCGATGAAAGCGAGGTTTATGCGCCAGGTCTCATCGCTTGGGTAAAGTCCGTAAAAGAACTGATCCCACCTGGAGCTTACAACGGCCCAGCATGCCCCGCTTGTGGCAGCACAGGCCGCCCGGCTTTCCCCTT
>JAJFIL010000106.1 GCA_021774965.1 Alphaproteobacteria bacterium | reverse complement strand
AACGGCATGATCTATATCCGGGGTCATGCGCGGGACTATGACCATTGGCGGCAATTGGGCCTTGAGGGGTGGGGCTATTCCGATGTGCTGCCCTATTTCAAACGTTCCGAAAAACGCAAAAACGGCGAGGATGACTTCCATGGAGAGGACGGGCCTCTTGCCGTATCGCCCGGGGAATCCACGGGGCCTCTTTTCCGCACCTTCATCGAGGCTGGCCGCCAGGCAGGCTATCCCTATACGGAAGATTTCAATGGCTATCAGCAAGAGGGCGTCGGCCCTTATGAGCTGACCATCAACGATGGACAACGGGCAAGCGTTGCCAATGCCTTCCTTAAACCCGTGCGCGACAGATCAAACCTGACGGTGGTCACAGAAGCCATGACCACGCGCATCCTGTTTCAGGACAAGCGCGCGGCGGGCGTGGAATATATCCGCAAAGGCACGAAGGTTCAGGACTGGGCCTCCAAGGAAGTGATCCTGTCCGGCGGCGCCATCAACAGCCCGCAAGTTCTTATGTTGTCAGGCATTGGCAATGGCGACTATCTCAAGAAATTTGATATCCCGGTGGTGGCAGATCTTCCGGGCGTGGGGCAGAACTTGCAAGATCACCTGGACGCTATGGTCCATACAGAGTGCACTCAGCCCATAACGCTGTTCTCCCAGACAAAGCTGACCAACATGCTGTGGACGGGGATGCAGTACACTTTTGCCAGAAAGGGCATTGGGCGTCAGAACGGGCTTGAGGCCGGAGGCTTTCTAAAAAGCCGTCCTGATCTGGAGATACCGGACCTGCAGCTGCACTTCGTTGCGGCGTTGATGCAAGATCATGGGCGGAAGAAACCGGATCGTCATGGCTATTGCAGTCACGTCTGCTTGCTACGCCCGGAAAGCAAAGGCTCCATTGGTCTTAAATCCAATGATCCCTTTGAGCATGCACTGATCAATCCTAACTATCTTGAAGCGGAAAGCGACCTTGTCGCCATGCGCGAAGGGGTAAAGATCACGCGGAATATCTTTGCACAAAAAGCCTTTGACCCTTATCGCGGGCCAGAGGTTGAGCCCGGCGCGCATATTCAGTCGGATGAGCAGATCGATGAATTTGTGCGGAAATCAGCAGAGACCATCTATCACCCGGTGGGGACCTGCAAGATGGGTACGGCCAATGATGAGATGGCTGTGGTGGATGATCAGCTGCGTGTGCGCGGCATCCAGGGACTTCGGGTCGTGGACGCCTCTGTCATGCCAAGCCTGATCGGCGGGAACACAAATGCCCCGACAATCATGATTGCCGAGAAGGCGTCTGATCTTATTTTAGGCAAAACTGCACCTGTTCCTGAGTTTACCAAGGTTATTGAAGACGAGGTCTCGTCCGCTGTGGGTGTGTGATACAGGTCATCCACAGCCTTAACAGACAAATTTGTCTAAAGTTTTCGGAAAACTCTTTAGGCGGAATAAATTCCCTCCTCGTTGAATGAACGCTGGTTACACTAGCGATCGGCGACAGCGGTGAATTTATTTTCGGAAGTTATTGCGGGGAAGCGTGCGGGGAAATTATCCGCTTTTGAGCTAAAACGACAGTTTCGCGATCATATGCGTTATATGCGCGCCCTTCAGGGCGGGCGACGCCTTAACCTCAGCCACCGGGACCTTGCCGGGCACAATTTCTCCCGTATGATTTTGGATGGTGGAGAATTTGTCGGCACAGTTCTGAGCAAAGCAAACTGTGATGCGGCCTCATTTAAATGCGCAAACCTGTTTGCGGCAGACCTGAGCGTCACCTCCATGATCAATGCTGATTTGACCCGTTCTGATATGCGCGGGGTCACGCTTAAGGGGGCCAACTTCTCTGGCGCAAATCTTACAGATGCCGACTTGCGTGAGGGCTTGATCCTGGCTCGAGATGCCACAGGCAACTACACTTATCGCGACCAGAGGAAGACGCCCACCGATATCACTGACGTGAACATGCGCGGGGCAATTTTCAAGGCCGCGAAGCTGAGCCGGGCATTCGGGTCCAATGCAGATCTCAGTTTTGCCAATTTTCAATCCGCAACTCTTAAAGGCGCACAGCTTCAGAACGCCAATTTGCGCGGCGCAGTTCTAAACGGTGCTGATCTAACCGACGCCAACCTGACGAATGCATCCCTGCAAGGGGCCTCTCTTGCCGGGGCTCAATTGGGAAATACGAATCTGGATGGGGCCGATCTCACCGGGGCAAACCTTGAGGCCCATGGGGTTGATAAGATCGATCTCAGCAGCGCCCGATTTGCGCCCAGCCTGGACGGCACTTTGAAATATGTATTGGAAGATCATGCAAAGTGGGTGGAGTCAGCGGGCCTGATGGGCCGTCAGGCTATGTTGGAAGGGGTTGATCTTTCCAATTCCGACCTTGCCTCCGCGGTTTTGCCTGCAGCGAACCTGTCTGGTGCCATTCTGGTCAATGCTTATTTGGATCATGCCTCTTTGTGGATGGCCAACCTGGCAGACACTTATCTGCGCGGGGCAAGTCTTTATGAGGCGGACATGAAAGGCGTGTGCCTGGATGGGGCAAATCTGATCAAGGCCGAGCTCAAGGGCGCCGACATGTCTCCACTACCGGTGGCTGCTGGCTCTGTTCGGTCATGGCCAGCGCGCGCTCGGGGGGCAAACTTTGTCTCAGCGGATCTTCGGTATGTGGATTTGTGGGAGGCGGATCTTTCAGGATCCATATTCAGACAGGCAGACTTGCGCGGTGCCAAACTGATGGAAGCGAACTTGTGCAACTGTGATTTCTCCGGCGCCAACCTGCAAGGGATGAACCTTGAGGGGGCTATCCTGGAAGGAGCCGTTGGGTTGGATATCCATCCCAGTGCCGCAGCCTAGGAGCCAAGCACCTTGCCGTTGGAGATAACCAGACGGAGCTGAGGCCTTGCGGGAACTTCTCCAGCTCCGGCCAGAAACTCAGAATCAAAATCGCTCAAGATACGGATATTGGTAATGCGGTGGCGGACCATTGGCTTTTCCATGGATGCGTCTTGCGGAATAGCCGGAAACCATCCCCCCAAAATCTGATGCACGTTCCCCTCCGCATCACAAAGCGGCAGCAGGACAATCTCGCCTGAGGTCCGCCCATGGATGCGCGATTTGGCTTCGAACTCAATGAATGCCGCAGCGGGCATCATCACCACATTATCGATAAGCGAGCGCATGGTCCGGCGACAATCGCCCAGCCATAGGGAAAGAAAGTTGGTCCCCCCAAGCTCTTCACCATATTGATCGCACAGCCCCGTGCCTGCCAGGCGGAAGGGGGCCAGCTCGCGGTCAATTCTTTCCAGGATAAAGACCCAAGGCAGGACCTCTTTAATACCCCGAGGTTCAATACTCTTGCGTTGCGGCACTTCCTGGCCCGCCTTGGCGATTTGCCAGTATTCATAAAGTGCACGTGTTCCACGGTTCCGCATGCGATTGTTCCTGCTTCAAACCCAAAAAGGGTCAAATCGTTTCATTCTGGGTCGGCTTTGCTGTGCCGATCACGTTGTTCAACAGGACATAGGCAGATCGCGTGCCAACTGGTTTTCCGCGCCTTTTCGGCACAATCCGCGTTGGCAAGGGGATTGCAAAGGGTTTGGACGAGTTAACGAAGGTTTAACATCAGACGTGGCTGCCCAAGAGAACGCCTCTAAGATGTTCAAGCAGGCCCAAAAGGTAGGGTGGGAGTACACGCCATGACATTGAATTTGCGATATGCCGCTGGTGCGCTGGCGCTGGCCCTTTGTGTGGCCCCCGGCATGGCTGCTGCGCAAGGCGTTGGCAATACCTCAGGTGGCGGCACCCATGGGAATTCAGGCGGTGTTGGGGTTAATTTTTCAGCATCGGATCCAGCGGTTCAGCCTTTACCTATTCCGGGTGTTACGCTTCAGGAAAATCCGGTGGAGCATCAGCCCACAGCAAATCAGCCTTCCATTCAGTATTCGTCTCAGGATGATCCGCACAATCCATCACCTGTGGTGCCGGGGATCAACCTGAACCCGCAAAATGTAACGCACAATCCTTCGCCGGTTGTGCCGGGGGTTCAATATGATCCAATCGGCGTCGTGCATAATCCATCGCCCGTGATGCCGTCGATCAATTATGCCCCGCGCCAAGTGGTTCATTCTCCGACACCTGTGTTGCCCGGTATTCAATTGGGACAGACCAATGTGACGCACACACCGAATGTGCCCACCCACAATATCAATCTGTCGGGTCATTCAAATGCGATCAATATTCCCATCAACCTGCCGAACCTGAACATCGATATCAACGGCATGGTCAGCAATGTCAATCATGGCAGTCGCGGATGTCGTCGTCGGTGTGGTGGCGGTGAGCACAACACCACTGTAAACATCACGATCAACCGCAGCAGCCACTCAGAGCAAACGCTCAACTATCGCGGCGGCTCTACCTATTACTATGTAGAAGATCGCACACCGGTTTACATGGAAATGTCCCATGAAGAGACCAGCCTGGCTCATGCCGGTCTTGTGCCTTTGCGCGCGGTCTGCATGGACGCTTCCGGCGGCGTTCACCCAGCCTCTCAAGTGTTTCCCGATGAGATGGTGTCTGACGAATACGAAGGCGAGATTTATCGCTGCGTTATTGGCACCTCCATGCAGGTTACCATGGGTGAGATGGTCAATGGCGAGCGCAGCTTCCAGGATGGCTGGACAGAAACCTGTCAGGCTGGCGAAGCCCTGCGCTACGCCGATGGCGAGATTACCTGCGCCCCTCAACAGGAACGGCGCCCCTGTAACGAACGCAGTCTCTTGCGTCGCCATGGCCCCGGTGAAAAGATTGTTGTCCTGCGCGGCATGGAAATGCAAACCAGCAGCGCCCGCACCACCCTTGGCATGGATGGCGGGGTAGGGTCCTACCGCCGGTATTGATCCTCAGGCAGACGAATTAACGAGATTTAGCGGCGGGCTTTGATGGGCTCGCCGTTTTTGCGTCAAACCTATCCTTCACCAATTGGGCCGTTTCCCAGGCGTTGCCTTGCCTGTACAGAAAGTAATCCCCATGTTATAATACCATTATAGATTGAACCCTCGTCAGCAACGAGGAGAGCAAGATGTTATTTGAAGGCGATACTCTGGAAGAGGTTTTCTCAAAGGCCTTTGGCAAGCCAATTGGCAAATACGGCCGCAAACCTGGGCGTTATGGGGAGCCGGGCAGCGCAGGCGGTAAATATGGCTCACGCGGGAAATTTGGTTCCAAGCCAATCTCATTTGGGAAACAACAAGAAGAGAATCCACATGCTTCAGAGGATGCGTTGGCACGTGGGAGGGCTGAGACTGTTCGGATGGTCTTTGATCATATGAAAAGAGGGCGACATAATTTCAGGGGGGACGAATTTGGTTGTTACGCACTATACGACACTGCAACGGGCTTGACCCGCTTGAAAACTGGAAACAGTGCAGGCACTGGTCGCCCGAACAGTTTCACATTTAGTTTTAGCAAGCGTTCATCCGAAATTTATGCGGCCAATGGCCATTCCCACCCAAAAGAAACTGAAGATCATCGTGACCCATTTGGTCGAGGCAGTTCCGCTGACAACAACAGGCGAAACCGTGTCGGTTCGGATCAACCACTAAATCATGATGATGACGCATTATTGCCTTGGGGTGTAGTTGTTGTAAAAATTCCGGGCGAACGCGGAAATAGAAGGCCAGACCCGGTAATTTTCTGGGGCCAATGGACAGGTCAGCGATACTTCTGATGCCAAAAAAAGTAAGTATTTTTCTAGCAATTCTGACCGCCGCCCTGACTAATTCTTATGGGGTGGTTTCGCAGGAAAGCAAACTAGACCAATGCAATTTCATTCCAATCGCATTGGTCTATTCCTCTCCTAGCGACTACGCGGATCGAGAAATCTGCCTTGAAGGGATCATTCGCTATATACACGGAGAACCCTATCTAGCTCCGGCTGCTCTTTCGATGGATGAACTCTTTCAGTTTGCCATTCCTATTTCATCTGAAAGCTCCATTGCCCGGTTCCGCGATATTCGCTCAGGGGACACTGCCCTTATTACGGGGTACATGTCGGTTTCCCTCGATTGTATTCTGAATATGGAAGGTGATCAGCAGTCCGCCTCTGACGTTGTTGAGCGGTGCGACAATCCCAGTCCAATCTGGATCATTCCAAGCGACTTGATCGTTACTTCGAGAGATGTGTCGGATACTCATTGTCTGGAGGTGCCGATCGCAAATTTGTATGCCTCACCTCTCGATTACAATGAGACAGTTGTTTGCACGATCGGGTTTTTGATGGCGGAAGACACACAATCATCCCACGATACAACGGCAATTGTTCCCGCAGGATTTGAGATTGACCAGATTGATGTGATGTCAGTTGAGTTGTATCTGTCGTCAGCGGTTCTTGAAGAAAGTGGTATCCGTCCGGGAGATGTTATTCATGTCCGCGGTAGATTTGGCCTGGCTGAAGGGTGTTATCGACAGCACCGAGGAGATGACATGGGGGAGTTTGAGCATTTCTGCTGGCCTGTTGCCGCTCCCCTGTGGATTTCGAACCCTGAGTTTGAAGTTGTGAACTAATCCCACAAAAAAAGGGAGCCACGCGGGCTCCCTTTCTCTTCCTGAACTCCCCACCAAGGGATTAGTGCATGCGGCCTCTTAACGTGGCGCGGATTGTGTCGTCACGGCGCTCGTGCCAGCGGTCTGGGTCCCGGCGCTGATGTTCTTCGGTTGCGATCTGATCATTGCCCCATTGACGGCGACCGTTGGGCGCGCCGATTGGATCACCGCTTTCAGCGATAATGTCGGCGCAAACTTCGGGGCCAGCATTGTAGAGATGGCTGATCATTTCCAGCGTGGCCCGCTCGATGACGGCGCGCACAGCAAGCTGGATAGGCTCAAGGGCGCGTTCGCCGACGGAGACATCCACGATGTTGCCGTTGAAGAAATCAAACACACCGGCTGAGATTTCCCGCCCGATGATTTGCTTCTGATAGGAAATCACGTCCACAACTTCCAGGCTGCGGGTATCCACCAGACGAAGGTCAATGCCGACGTCCATCACATAGATGGAGATGCCGAAGGTGCCGATAGGATCGGTTGGCGAAGGATCGCCGCCAGAGGCTTCTGCGCCATTGGAGCGGATGTTGTAGTTCAATTCTGTGATGCCGCCGACGAGGTAATAGTCTGATCCCGGAATGGAGCCTGCGGTAACCCGGCGCCAGTCGCCGGTGTCTTCGCCAATCAGGCGGTTGTTGGCATAGCGCAGCTCAAGCTCTGATACAGAGGTATCAAAACGCTCGAGCAGGCGAACGCCTCCGCGGTCCAGCGCAGACATGGCCATGAGGGCTGCGCCTTGCGTGACGCGTCTACCGCCTTCGAATTCTTCCTTACCGGTGTAATCGGCAATATTGCCCACGGCGATGCGCGGGGTCAGGCCGATGTTGGTGCGCGCAAATGCGCCCAGGCAGCTGAGGGAGGCAGAGTAAGGTGTCTCGTTGGAGATCACCGGTGCGTTGCCGATGTGATGGGTATAGCGCCCATCTTCCATGGCGACCGGGGACACACAAGCGCCAAGGGCCAAGGCTGAAGCAACTGTTGCTGCGACCAGTGCTTTGGACTTGCGGCTTTTGCTGTTCAAATTAGTCAAGGTCGATATCCCCATTGAGAAAAACGTTCGCCTCTTGGTCCCCGTTGTTGATCTGAGTGGAATCCACGATGACCGTGTTGTTATTTCCCGTCGTCACAACAT
This sequence comes from Alphaproteobacteria bacterium, assembly GCA_021774965.1. GTDB lineage: Bacteria > Pseudomonadota > Alphaproteobacteria > JAJFIK01 > JAJFIK01 > JAJFIK01. The sequence goes on along the minus strand of JAJFIL010000106.1, from coordinate 2,227 downwards.
TGAGAGAATTACCAATTGCCGATGAAGAAACATTTACGCCCCACTGTCCTGTGAGGTTATATCCGCCGACGCCAGAGGTGCTGCTGTGGCTGCCGGAGCTTGCAAAACGTCCGTTGATAATGACTCGGTTGCCATCAGCGTCTCGCGTTGAGGCAGAAAAGGGCCGGTTCTCATCGCCGTATCCAACGCCGTAGGGCTGATCATAATGATCGACCTGGCTGGGGTCTTGAGCGTGGGCTGTGCCCTGCAAGATGAGCATGCTGAGAAGCACTGTTGCGGTGAGGGCAAATGCGCGCCGCATCATCTTTGCTCTATCTATGGTCTTAACCGAGGTCATGGCTCGTCCGTCTACGGTGTATTATTCTCAGAACAACAAGTGCAACCCCCATGCCAGCGCCGTGTTGGCCGTTTTCTGCGGGCTATTATGGTTATCGATGTGCTAAGAGGGGACGGCGGGCCACTTTTCAGTCAAAATGAAGCGGCTCTCCCTGCTTAACGGTTCCCAAAGTGGAACGCCTTTGCGATGAGGATTAACATTGTGGCTCAGCTGGAATTCTTCTTTGACTGCTCCAGTCCGTGGACCTATTTGGCCTTCTCTCGGGTTGAGGGTGTGGTCGCGCGCGCAGGGGCCGAGATCACCTGGAAACCCATCCTGGTGGGGGGCGTATTTAACGCGGTGAATGCCTCGGTTTATGAACAACGTGCTAACCCGGTTCCGGCCAAGGCAAAGTATCATTTCAAGGATCTCAACGATTGGGCCGCTTACTATGGCTTAACCATAAATTGGCCTTCCGTGTTTCCCGTAAAATCTGTCGATGCCATGCGGGGGGCTATTGTTGCAGATGAGCAAGGAAAACTACCCGCGTTTTGCACCCGACTTTTTGAGGCCTATTGGAGCGAAGGCCAAGACATCTCCCAACAAAATGTAATCCAGAATCTGGCTGCACAAGCGGGGTTGGAGAGAGATGGGTTCTGGGAAGCTCTCAAGAGCGAGGCGATCAAATCACAGTTAAGGGCGAACACGGATGATCTCATCGCGCGGGGCGGCTTTGGCTCACCCACCATGTTCGTCGAAGGGGACGATATGTATTTCGGAAATGATCGGTTGGAGCTCGTGGAAGCAGCATTGAATAAAGCGGGGCTCAATTGAGACAATCAGATGACAGAGGAAGCGAAGGTCCGGACGGTTTTGTTCATGGTCCTCGCGATTTCGATCCTGCACCCCAACGTGAGCCCATTTTCAATTTGCCGCCCGCGGTGGCCTGGACGGCAGGCATTCTGATCGCCCTTCACGTTGGCTTCGTGCTTTTGTCCGCAGAATTGCAGCTGAGCGCACTGTTGAACTTCTCCTTCATTCCGGCGCGGTTTTCAGGTCTTCCGCCTGAGTTCCTGCAATACACAAACAGCGACCCGGCCTGGGGCGTTCTGACCATGATCACCCATGCGGGCCTTCACGGTGGCATGACGCATCTGATCTTTAATGTGCTGTGGCTGATGGCCTTTGCGACCCCGGTGGTGCGCATGATCGGAACTGTTCGGTATGCAGCCTTGTTCATCCTTTCAGCCATGGCAGGGGCGGGCACCTATTGGCTGGTGCAGCCGGACCTGGCTGTCCCGGTCGTCGGCGCCTCTGGGGCTGTTTCCGGCATGATGGGGGCAGCCATCCGCTATATGTTCGCGCCACGATTTGGAGGCGGGATGGCGGGAGTAGGGCAGAATGCGCCACGCCTGGCACCCTTGAGCGACCGCAGATTACTGGGCTTTGTTGCGATCTGGCTGGTCATTAACCTGATCTTTGGCCTGATTGGCTTTGGTGTCGGTGGGGAAAGCATCCAGATTGCCTGGGAGGCCCATGTGGGGGGCTTTTTGGCGGGATTGCTGCTTGTTCCCTTGTTTGACCGGCAAAGCAGCAATTGAGCCTTTAGGGGCTAAGAGCTTGAAACTCCGGGTAATATCCCCACATAGGTCAGGGACGGCCGAGCGCGAACCGCTGCGGCTGCTTTGAGGAGAGGAAAACAGATATGTCCGATATGACACCCCCAAGCGCCGCGAATGATGGGCCTTCATCAAATGGTTCGGCCTATCACGCTGGCAGCGCCGACACTGGCACAGCGGATGCTGGTTTTTCCGGCTCCGACGATAATCAATCCACCTCAAGCTCAGGAGACGGGACCATGCCCCTATGGCAGCGCTGTTTTTACATGCTGGGCTATGCGTTCCTTGCCTA
>JAJFIL010000105.1 GCA_021774965.1 Alphaproteobacteria bacterium | reverse complement strand
CGGGAATGATGGCCCGGATCGATATAATCCGGGCCAACTTTAAATGGGCTGACGTTGAACCCTCTCCGAGTCAAAAGACGCATCAAGCCTAAGGAAACCGAAGTCTTTCCAATGTCAGACGAGGTTCCGGCGATGATGAGTCCTTTAACATTTTGCTGAGGAACAATCATATTAATCAGATGCTCCCATGGAGGCTTTTGCCCCGGTTGATTTAAAAAACTGCTTCAACCACCCTTTATACAAAAACGCCGAAGCGATACTCACATAAACAAAAGGTTTGATTAAATAGCCGGGAAAACGGGAAGCTTGCCTTTGTGCGTATTCCGTAAAATTCATGTTTTCATAAACCTCATGGCCTGATAGTGCATAAAAGCTTCCATTGGAAATCATGAAAGCTAATGTGGTGCAGATCGCCAAAGTGATGGTCATTGAAGCGGCCTGGTTCCACTGGGTGATTTCAAGGGTTTGAAACCTCTTTCCTCCGAACCACAATGCCAGATAAGTCGGGATCAAAAAGCCATAGGCCGGCGTGATACACCAGGCAGGCCCTCCCTGGACGGAAAAATAATCAATGAGACCCGTGCATCCGATAAGCACCGCAGGAAAAATAAATTTCCTAAGGTAAACGCCGGCAATGAAGAAAATGGCCAACGTCGCACTCGGAAGACCGAGGGGACGCAAATGCGAATAACGGGTTAGTATCATTAAAAAAATCAATCCTAATAGCAGTTTCAGTTTGAATGAAATTGTAGAAGTCATTTTGTCTCCATTTGATTGTTTATAAATCAAACCTGCTAATTATTGGATGCGGGGTTGAAGTACCAGGTGAATCCGGCGTAACCAGAAACACCGGCAGTTCCAAATCCAAAATTTTCTTCATACTCTTTATCAAAAAGATTTTCCCCACGAGCAGTCAATTTTAAATGTTTGTTGACCTTATAGCTGACTGCGGCCCGCATCGTTGTGAAGCCACCGGTTCTGTTAGTTCCGGTACTGTTTGAATGGGTATTGCTCCGAGTACGCACCCCAACCAACGTTTCCAGTTTTTCTTTCCAGATGTGAGTTAAGTTAGCGGAAAAGTTATGCTCAGCACGGCGGATCAGGGGGCCTCCATCTTCATCTCTTGCAGTCAGCCAGGTGTAGTTGGAGGAAAGCCTAAAGTTTTTCGGTAAAATAATATTGAGGGAAGTTTCCACGCCTTTTGTCGTGGCTTCAGCAACATTTTGTGCCCGGAAAATAAATCCTCCCAAATCCACAGTTTGGATTAAGTTTTCAAAATCCACATGAAAATAGGTGACGCCGATTTTTACTTTATCGTCTAGTAGATTTTGATCCACACCTGCCTCCCAACTTTTACTTTTTTCCGGTTTCAGTGAAGGCGTTCCAAAGTTGGGAAAAAACAGCTCATTAAGGGTGGGAGCGCGAAAACCGGTGGCGTAAGCGCCTCGAATTCTTGTACTTGTTTCAAGAATTCGGTAGGCGGCTTCAAATTTTTTAGTGGTCGGGTTTTCGAATATTGAATTGATATCATGCCGGAATCCCGCCGTCCCAGTGATCCGCTTGCCATAACGGCCTTGGAGTTGAAGGTAGAAGCCCTTATTTTTAATCGTTTTCCGCAAATTGCTTTCTTCGTTGACGCCGTTTCGAGCTTCATATTCAAACCCAAATGCTGTGGAAAAGTATTTGTTCAGTTCCACATTATTCTGGACGTCCACTCCATGGGTGCGGTTGAGAATGTGTGATTTCTTTGTGAATCCGCCTGGGTCATTGGTTGTCAAAAAATCATACGCAAAAGTGGGATTAATTTTAAGATCCCAACGGTCTAGTATGGCCTTTTGAATAGGGAGGGAAAGGTAGTAGGAGTCGGATTTGCTGAATCCTTTTCCATCGACGAAACCGAACGCATCAAATTCTACTATTGCTTTTGTAAAGCGCCCGATGAAATCCACTCGCCCATCACCCATAAAATTCCGGCCCAGCCGGGTGGACACGGTGGTATTCTCATAGCCATCGTTTTCTGAGTTTCCCCGGCTTTCATTGGCGGCGGAGAAACCTTCACTGTCCGTGCGCGAAACAGATACGGAGTAATCTAGAAACCCAAGATCCCCGCCGCTGTTCAGGCTTTCTTTGAAAGTGCCGAAACTGCCTCCTTCAAATGCAAACGAATGCGTGGGTTTCCCTTTTCCGCGCTTGGTGATGATGTTGATCACGCCCCCGACGGCATCCGAACCCCAAAGGGTGCTTTGCGGTCCTCGTAAGATTTCAATTTGCTCAATATTATCGGTGGTGAGGTCGGAAAAACTAAAAGCCCCCGTTGTGTTTGCATTGACTTGCACCCCGTCGATGAGCACTAGTGTGGAGTTTGACCCGGCTCCCCGCAGGAAAACACTTGTCGCTGTGCCTAAAGGGCCCGATTGAACCACTTCCATGCCAAGTTCATCTCTCAAGACGCTGAGTACGTTCGGATATTGCTTCTTCGTTATCTCCTTCTCTGTAATTATGGAGATGGAAGAAGATATTTCATCCACAGGACTGGAAGTTCTTGTTGTTGTCACTGATAAAGTTTTTAGATCCACAGTATCGTCAGCCGCATGGACTGTTGCGATTCCTGAAAAAATTAGTAATAGATAGATAAATGACGAAACGCGCAAAAATGGCCGTTGCATGAGTGTTCCTTTCTCTCGAAGGATTTTTAAATTACGTCCCAGCCAGGTCTCCTGACTTTGGGCGGCCTACTCACCGCGCCTTCCTCTCCGGCAAGAAAGTGGCATAATGCGGTTTTCGTTCCCTTCACAGTTGCGGGACAGTGCCGGTTTTTCACCGGGCTTCCCTTAAACTGGAACGTATTTTGATTATTTTTTTTAACTAAAATTGTTTTAAATACTTTCCATAAGACTCCTGAATAAAAGTAAAACCGCCAGGCTTAAAATGGCAGACGCAAACATGATCTTGTGGCTGTGAATAATATCTATTGCGCTGATTTCGTTTGCCGCGACCCCGATATACGGTTTTTCTACTTTATGTTTTCCATAAAAACTGGATCCCCCAAGTTGTATACCCAAAGCCCCGGCCATTGCCGCTTCCGGGATTCCGGCATTGGGGCTTAAGTGCTTGGCCCCATCGCGTCTCACCGTTTGCCACGAGCGCTTGCCGTTAAAGCCACAAAGTACCGCGGCGGTTGCCATGAACAGTCCGCCTAATCGGGCAGGAATCCAGTTCGCGGCGTCATCCAGCCGCGCCGGTATCCGCCCAAAATTTATATACGTATCGTTTCTGTATCCAAACATGGAGTCCAATGTGTTCACCGCCTTGTATGCCAGAGCCAAAGGCGCACCTCCCAGAAAAGCATAAAATAATGGTGCGATGATGCCATCAACAGTGCTTTCGGCAATGGTTTCTACGGTGGCTCTGGAGATGTCTTTGTCATTTAAGTTTTCTGTGTCCCGCCCGACGATTCTTGCCAGGCTGGTTCGCGCCAAGCTGGTATGTCCGTTTTTTAAATGGCTAAATACCGGCCGACTCTCATCGTATAAACTTCGTGCCGAGATACAGGTGTAGATCAAAAAAATTGATGCGGCTGTTTCCGCCATTGGGTGAATGCTACGTAACTCCGTTAGTAAACCCCAGGTGCAAATAAATGTTCCGCAAACCACCGTCCCCGTTGTCACCGCTCCAGCTATCGTGGTAGCAGAAAAAATCTTCCGCGTGATTTTTTCCAGGTGGCGCGCAATATGGCCGATGATTCGGACCGGGTGCGGGTATCCCCGTGGGTCGCCAATGAGGAGATCCATGCAAAATGCCAAAAGGATTTGATAAGACAATTCCATGATCTCTCAATTCCCGTTGAGTTGGAAATATTCATGCATCCGGGATAGCAATACCTGGTTGTCGTTTCGATTCTTGATCGCGACACGAAAAAAACTTGAGTCCAGCCCTATAAAGTTTCCGCAATTCCTTGAAATAATGCCTTGATACAAGAGCGTCTCAAAAAAGTGTTGCGCCTGCTGTTTAATATCCTCATGCAACCGGAATAAAATAAAATTTGCATCGGAGGGAAACACCTCAATGGTAGTTATTTCTTTTAATTTTTTATATAAGAATTCATTTTCCTGCTGGATGTAACTTTTGGATTGCGCCGAAAACTTTGTGTCCTGGGATAGAGCCGAACCCATTGCCTGCGCCAAACCGTTGATTGACCAGGGAGGCTGATGGTTTTCTACTTGTATAACGCGCTTTGGATGCATGATTCCGTAGCCCAAGCGAAGACCGGGAAGCGAGTAAAATTTGGTCATTGAGCGGATTAAAATTAAATGGCTGTTGGTATCGGTATATTTTAAGAACGATTTATCTGACGTGGAAAAATCTATAAATGTTTCATCGACAATAAGAAAAATGCCTCGGCTCTCACAAAAATTATTGAGCGTCTGAAAGGTATTCTCTTCCAGTAGATTTCCTGTTGGATTATTGGGATGCCCAATGACGATGCCACCCAAATTTGGACACTGTCTGATTTGGAATAGGAATTTATCGACGGGCAAGGAAAATTTGTTGGACGGCTCCAGATTAAAATGGAGCACGGGAGCGCCTGCCTGTTGAAATGCCCGTTCATACTCGGAGAAACAGGGAGCCACGATAACCACTTTCTTGCCCGGACTCAGTATTTTAGGCAGGAGATAAATTAGTTCCGTCGATCCATTGCCCACCGTGATCCAATCCGTCGAAACTCCAGCAGCATCCGCTAGGGATTTTTTTAATTTGCGGTAATGCGGATCGGGATATTCCCCAAGAAAACGGATTGATTGAGAACAGATATCTTGCACACAGCCGGGAGGTCCTAGAGGATTGATGTTGACGCTGAAATCGAGAAACTCGTGTGGCTCCAATCCGGTCTCCAAAGCTGCCGCCGTCAGATTGCCCCCATGAGGCGCGCGCATAAAGCGATCTTCTGCTATTGAAGTTTTATTCTGATTGGCGTCTAGGGACTTATTATTGTTTACAGTTTTCATGATTGCGTCGGAATTTGGACGGAGAAACCCTGTGGGTTTCCCTTCCACGTGTTGTAGTAAATTAGCTTTTCAAGTGGCGTTCGGTTGGCCCATCCCGCTGATTCGAGCATGGGTTTTTTATAAAATTCATCCGTATGGCCCAGGCATAAATAGGCCACCGGGAAAACGTGGCCGGGAATTTCCAGATCCTTTTTCAGTTGCTCCTGCGACAAGATACTGACCCATCCCACCGCCAGGCCTTCCGCGCGTGCCGCCAGCCACAAGTTTTGAATGGCACAGCATGTGCTGAATAGGTCCGTTTCCTTGATGGTGTCCCGACCCAGAACGTTGGGACCGAAGCGGGTACTGTCGCAGGTGACGCAAATGTTGATGGGGGAATCTAAAATCCCCTCCAGCTTTAAGGACTTGTAAAGTTGTTGTCGGTCTTTAGACAATTGTACCGCCGCTGTGGCGCTGGCTTCTTTAAAATTATAGGCGACTTTCTCTTTTAATTTTTGATCGTTAATTACTAAAAAATTCCAGGGTTGCATGAAACCAACCGATCCGGCGTGATGGGCGGCATCCAGAACTCTTCCTAACACAGTGGGGTCGATGGGACTGGAATTGAAATGGCGGATATCCCTTCTTTTGTAAATCGCCTCGTATAGGCCCTGTTTTTTTTGTGGAGAAAATTCATGAGCGGATTCATCGTGAAGCTTCTCGAAGGCATCGTTTGAAGCGGATTTAATGGTCACCGGAATTCCTGAAACCATGTGCACGACCTGATCGAAGCGGGAAGCGACCTTTTGATTGGCATCTCCGGCAATATCGCGAAAGTTACGGCTCAGTTCATTGCCGGGAACGATTCCCGCACCCACCTCATTGGTGATTAGAATGACGGTGCAATGGGTGCGCACACAGGCATCAATGAGCGTTTCCAGTTTGTCAAGGATGGCCGACCGTTCCATATTTTTCATCATCATATTGGAAACCCACAAGGTCAGGCAGTCCATGACGATGACTGCAGCCTGTTTACCTTCCTCTTTTAAAACCACAACGGGATCGAGAGGTTCCTCCTGGGTGATCCAGTCTTTGCCCCGTTCCTGCTGATGCCTGGCAATGCGTTCTTTCATTTCAGCATCCAGAGGCTCAGCGGTAGCGAGAAAAACTTTGCGCCCGGAAAATTTATCTGCGATGGACAGAGCCTGTCGGCTTTTACCGCTCCTGCAACCTCCGGTGATAAGAATCGTTTTGTTCAACATGAGATCAACCTTTTAAGGATTCATGACAGTCAATGCGCCGGTTATCAGAATGAAAGATTCCATCAACTCGGTCTGTGCGCCCAATGTGTCTCCAGTGATGCCGCCAATACCTCTTTGGAAAAACCACAGCAGGAGAATGGTTCCCGTAATGAATAAAAATAAAACCAGCAGTCCCGTTCCAATTGAGATCCAAAAGGGCAGGGTGATAGGGATGATCGCGAAACCCAGTAAATGATATTTTTTTTTCTGAAAGAAAATTTGTGATTTTCCGCCTTCTGGACGGGCATAGTCCATGAACACCAATCCTATGACCTGGCCGCTCCGCGCCAATGCCGGTGCCGCAAATAACCAGATTTCGTAACCGGGTTGGTTCAATCCGGAAAATCCCGTCATTTTTAACAACAGACAAAAAAGTATTGCCAGCGCCCCCATAACCCCAATTCTGGAGTCCTGCATGATCTCCAGAATTCTTTCTTTCGGGCGATGGGAAAACAATCCATCGGCGCTGTCCGCCAACCCATCCAGATGCAACGCTCCGCTGATAACCGCCAGAAACAGGGCGTCTGCAACCACGCGAATTTCCTGGGTCGCGAACTGTGCTCCAAGCGTGTCCACCCCGTAAAGGAGCGCTCCGATCAAAAGACCTACCAACGGGAAGTGCATGATTTGCCGGCCATCGACCTTGAACGCTTTTGCGGGCATGGGGATGATGGTTAAAAAACTGAGTGCCGATAAAAAGTTCACCATGTGCCATTGACGATTTCTTTTACTTGTTTCATATCTATGGAATCACTCACCAGTTGCGCCAGTCGATTGAGATGCTGTTGGCGAAATTCCTGGTAATTAAATCTCTCCTGTTGCATTGGTAGACTCCGTATATCTCTAACGTGATTGAGAAACGAATTTCGTATCTCTTCATTGTCAAGGAAACCGTGGACATAAGTTCCAACAAGAGTTCCCTTTTCGTTTGTGATGCCGAGGTGGAACGGGTGATCTCCATTTTTATTATCTAATAATGGGAGGTACTCCGCATGAAACTCGGTGACGCCCATGTGGATTTGGTATCCTTCCGCAGGAAATCCACCTTGAAATAATGGGCCGGATAACGTGGTCTGCTGAACCTGCCGGGTCGTCTTTTCCGTCATCAGGGTGGTCTCAATGTCGAAAAGCGAGAGGCCTGAAACTTCTGTTAGTCGGCTTTCCATGCTTTCGGGGTCTTTTACCGTTTTCCCCAGAATTTGAAATCCGCCGCAGATCCCAAGCACAATCGCCCCAGATTGGTGCCGGGTGTAGACGGCTTTCGCCAATCCGTTGTCCTTTATGTACCGTAAATCGTCCAGGGTGTTCTTGCTTCCCGGCAGGATGATCAAATCAGGATTTCCCAATTGCGCTGGATTGGACACGTAGCGCAGGGAAACTGCAGGGTCGGCGGCAAGCGGTGAAACATCGGTGAAGTTTGAAATTCGCGGATACCAGATAACTGCGACGTCCAGTTGGTCCTTTT
>JAJFIL010000104.1 GCA_021774965.1 Alphaproteobacteria bacterium | reverse complement strand
CTGTGCCGGGCGCCCCTATCACGCAATTGGCATAAAGTTATATTCAGCATTTCGACCCAGCCCTTCGATTTGTGCTAGGTTCTCGTCTGGTATTTTGCCTGAGAAGACCTATTTGATCTGAAGCTCAGATAGCAGGCGCTGCGCTGGGGCAGGTATCTCTTGGCGCACCTGATGATAAAACAGACGAACGGAGAACAAGCATGACCGATGCACCGACCTACACGCCGCCGAAAGTCTGGAGTATGGACACAAAAAGCGGCGGTCGGTTTGAGAACATCAATCGCCCAACCGCCGGTGCCACCCACGACAAGGACCTACAGGTTGGGCGGCATCCTCTTCAGCTCTATTCGCTTGGAACGCCCAATGGCGTGAAAGTCACGGTCTTGCTGGAGGAACTGTTGGCCCTTGGCCATAAGGGCGCTGAATACGACGCCTGGATCGTCAACATCGGAGAGGGCGATCAGTTCAGCAGCGGGTTTGTGGATGCTAATCCAAACTCCAAGATCCCCGCGCTTGTGGATCACAGCACGCCAAAGCCGACCCGCGTTTTTGAATCTGGGGCCATATTGTTCTATCTGGCCGAAAAGTTTGGCGAGTTCTTGCCGAAAGACCCCACTGCCCGCGCAGAATGCATGTCCTGGCTCTTCTGGTTGATGGGCAGTGCGCCATTTCTGGGCGGCGGTTTTGGGCACTTCTATGCCTATGCGCCGGAGAAAATTGAGTATGCCATCAATCGCTACACCATGGAGGTCAAGCGCCAGCTTGATGTGCTAGATCGCCACCTTGCGGACAATCAGTATTTCTGCGGCGATGCCTACACGATTGCGGATATGTCGATCTGGCCTTGGTACGGCACTCTCGTCAAAGGCGGGCTTTATGAAGCAGGCGAGTTCATCGAAGCGCATACTTATAAGAATGTTATTCGGTGGACGGATGAAATCGCGAAACGCGAGCCGGTCCAACGGGGCCGTATCGTAAACCGTGTTTGGGGCGAGCCTGAGAACCAGCTTGCCGAACGTCACGACGCAAGCGACTTTGAGACCAAGACCGGAGACAAAGTCAAAGAAACCGCGTGATACCCGCTTGACCGACAGCAGATTGCGAGCAGCTTTCTTTCAACATCTCTCAAATACTCAAGATTAGCCGGAGCGCAATCGCGTTCCGGCTAATTTCGTTTACCTCCTCGGATGGTTGGAGGTTGGACGGGTGGTCAACGCCACAAAACCCTGTTGACACCTCACAACATTTATATAACTATCTTGTTATGGAACAATTTAGTTATGCAGAAGCTCCAGCGAATCTTGATGCCATCTTTTCGGCCCTCGCTGACCCAACACGGCGGGCCATCTTGTCCCGGCTTGCGGGTGGCCAGGCATCGGTCAATGAGATCGCGGCTCCTTTTGAGATGAGCCAGCCTGCGGTTTCACGGCACCTGAAAGTGCTGGAGCGCGCGGGGCTAATCGAACGAGACATTGATGAGCAACGACGCCCTGCCCGCCTGAAGGCAAAAACAATGGCAGCGGCGGTCGATTGGCTAACAGAATTTGAAGCTTTCTGGGGGACGAGCTTTGACCAACTCGATGGCGTCCTCGAACAAATGAAACAAACCGACGTAAAGGACACAAGCGATGAGTGAACTACCGGAATATAGATTGGATCGCGTTTTTGATGCGCCGCGCGAAATGGTTTGGCGCGCATGGACGGATCCCAAATTGCTTGCCCGGTGGTATGGCCCCGGCGTGGAAACAATCATCCACAAGTTTGATCTTAAACCCGGCGGCACATGGCTCAACGAAATGAAAATGGGCGAGAACTCCATGTTGAGCAAAGTGGTGTTCACAGAGGTAGCGCCGCTAGAGCGCCTGGTTTGGCATCACCATTCCAACACAGACGCAGAATGGAATACGGTGCCCAATCCAAGGATGCCGGACTGGCCTCGCATCCTTCTCACAACAGTCACCTTTGAAAATGACGGCACCAAGACAAAGGTCGTGCTGACCTGGGTGCCGTTTGAGGCCTCTGAAACGGAGATTTCTTGTTTCGCTGATGCCATGGCCAACATGGGCAAAGGTTGGGAAAGCGGTTACGCAATTATGGACGAGATGTTTGCGGAGATGCAGGCATAGTCTCAGCCTTGCACAACATATTAAATGAGGGGAACAGTGAGTGTTTTCATACTGCTTCCCAAACATACAAATTTGAGGAGGATGTTATGAACGATAAGATTACAAGTGCTGTTCACTGGAGCTTCTGGCTCATCAGTGTTCTGGGGTTGATCTGGAATGGGTTGGGCGGTGTGAACTTCATCATGCAGATGAACCCAGAAGTCGTTGCCTCATTCCCCGAAACCCATCGCGCCATTATTGAAGGCCGCCCCCTGTGGGCAACAGCGGGATTTGCCATAGCGGTTTTCGGTGGCGCAATTGGATGTCTCTTGCTTCTGCTCAGAAAAGCAGTTGCGAGTTTAGTCCTTATCGCCTCTTTCCTTGGTGCCGCATTTACGATGATCCATACCGTTGGCATTGCTCTTTGGACCATCGACTTTAGCACGGCAGAACTCTTCGTGATGGCCATATTGCCGCTGATCGTGGGGGCCTTTTTGATCTGGTATTCAAAACTGGCCCAGACCAAGGGATGGATTGGCTAGGGGCTATTGGCAAATAAAGCCCCTACGCCATTGCGGCCCCTGCTTCTTCCGTGAACCGATCTTCCTCGGCCAGGAACGCTTCCATAGCAACCATTGTTTCATCAATCCGGGAGACCGCAAACAAATGCCCCCCATCCTTGATGATATGCAATTGCGAATGGGGGATCAGGGTCTTCAGAATATGTCCATTCGCCACCGGAACAATCCGGTCCCGGTCCCCCATCAAGATGAGGGTTTTCTGCGGCAAGAAAGGCAAGAACGGGACACTGGTCCAACCCATCATCGCGGTCATCTGATAAAAATAGCCCCGCAGTGAAGGCGGCCGCAAGGCATGGGCAAAATCGCCAACACCGTCTGATTCCTCACCATACAGTTTTTCAAAATTCTGCATCATGTATTCAGAATCCATATACCGGCGAGGTGATGCCATCTTCACAAGAGCACTAGGGTGCCCCGGCACCATAATCACACCGGCAGAGGTGGCCGCAAGAACAAGCTTGCCAACTTTTTTCCGGCACTGAAATGCAAACTGTTGCGCCATGGCACCGCCCCAGGAGACGCCCATCACATCAACAACATCATGGCCCAGCTTCTCAAGCAGCTTGGAAGCTGCGCGTGCAATCTGCCAAGGGCGATAGGGCATCACCGGTGTCGGGCTCTCACCAATGCCAGGCATATCGAACGTGATGACATCCCGGTCTCGAAATGCCCGCCCAAGAGGGGTTATGAGCTCAAGGTTTGCGCCAATGCCGTTGAAGAATAACAAGGGGCGTTCGTTGCCGCCTTTCCAGACAGCAACCCGCAAAGTGAAACCACAAACTTCCTCGAAAGTAATCTCTGGCTCGGGGTGGTTTTCTTCGCTCATACGCAGCGCCTCGCTCTAATCAAAAACATAACTGCCGGGTGCAGATTCGATAACGGGGTGGTTCTTGTTACCCAGTTTGGCTGGGGCTTTCTTTTTCGCACCGGACCGTTCCCCCAACCATTCAAACCAGAACGTCCACCAAGAACCTTCGGTCTCGTCAGCATTCATCATCCACTCATCAACATCCTCTGGTGTGGACTTCCCACGATAGAATTTCGATTTGGGATTGCCAGGAGGATTGAGGAGCGACTGGATATGTCCGCTGTTGGAGAGAACGAACTCAATATTTTCAGAACCCAGCAATTGCGTGGTTCTGTAGCAGGCTTTCCACGGGGTAATGTGGTCCCGCACGCCAGCAACAATCATCGTATCCACGTCAACCTTTGTGAGGTCCAGCGCATGCCCTGCGAATTGTTCTTCGCCAGGTTTTGTAAAGGGTTTTAGCTTGTAGAGATCCAGATAATCCGAATGCAATTGTGCTGGAAGATTGGTGTGATCCGCATTCCAAAACAAAATATCAAATGGTGGCGGATCTTCGCCCAGCAAATAATTGTTGACCACATAGCTCCAGATCAGATCGTTAGGGCGGAGCCAGGCAAAGGATTTAGCAAGGGATGAACCTTCAAGGATACCCTTTTTCATAGACCGGCGGCGGGCAATTTCAATCCCGCGATCTGAAACCAGGGAACCGACATCACTGTCGGTAGGCTGAGGATCAAGTACGCAAACTTCCAAAGTCAGGGCATTGAGACGATCATCCCCCATGGACGCCAGCTTGGACGCCAACGTCGAGGTGGTGATGCCGCCAGAACAAGCGCCGCAAAGATTGATCTTCTTTGACCGGGTAATGGCCTGGATTGCATCGGTTGCCTTGATCAATTCATCCACATAATCCGTCAGACCCCAATGGGCATGTTCTTTCTGCGGATTGCGCCAGCTAACAACAAACGTTTGAAACCCTTGTTTTGTCAGCCACTGCACAACGCTTTTATCCGGCGTAAGGTCGTTGGCATAAAACTTATTGATCTGTGGGGGGATGATAAGAATGGGTATCTTGTAAACTTCAGCGGACTGGGGCTTGTACTGAATCAGCTCCACAATATCTGTTTTGTAAACAACTGCACCTTCGCTGGTCGCCAGGTTTACACCAACTTCGAACGGGCGTTTATCAACCTGGCTTGGAAGGCCCTGATTGGTGAGCATGTCATTATAGGCATTCTTGAGCCCCCGGAGGAGTGATGTGCCGCCTGTATCAATCACCTTCTTAAGCGCGGTTGGATTACCAAGAAGTGTATTGGTTGGCGCGGCGGTATCAATAATCATGCCAGATACAAAGCGCGCGCGCGCCTCCTCCATTTCGTCCAGCTCCATCCCTTCGATCCACTGTTCGATCTCTTCTTGACCAGCAAGGAAACTTTGCAGAACCCGGCGATAAACAGGATTGGTCTTCCAGGCAGGGTCCATAAAGCGGCGATCTTTTGGACTGGCGGCGCGTTCGCTCTTCCCACGCACGATCTCGACAACCTCGCGGCCATAGTTCAGAGCGTGTCGTGCTGTTCTTACGGGGCGGCGCGCTGATGAGCGCAACATGATCGCGACCGCAGCAACCAATTCTTCCCGGTTCAAACCAACGATAGGATTTAGGGCATTGGTCGTCTCTGCCGCATCCTCAAGATCATTTTTGCGCTTCGCCATAGTTATCGAATTCCTTCCTAAACCAGTGCTTGGCAGATCGTGTTTCTTAGCACATCCCACCCGCTTTTATAATATTATTGCGCGGCTATCTCGCTTATGGTCCATACTATAAAGAAAACCACCTCCTATTAGAAAGCGCTATCTAGTTTTGCGCGCAAGTTTCCATAATTAGCCAAAACCTGCGGATTACTGCCGATGAAAACCAAGGACCGCATCCTTCTTACCGCTCTTGATCTGTTCAATGAGGAGGGAGAATCGGCGGTCAGCGCCGTGGACATCGCAAATGCGCTGGAAATGAGCCCCGGCAATCTCTACTACCACTTCAAGGGAAAAGACGAGATTGTCCCCGCGCTTCTTTCCGCCTTCCATGAGGAGATATTGCTGGTTCTGGATTTTGCGGAGACCACGACAGCGGATCTCGAACGATACTGGGTCTATGTCTATATTATCTTGGAAGAGGTCTACGATTTCCGCTTTTTCTATTTGAACATAGAGCGATTGATCGCGGCCTACCCTCAAACCCAAGCCCGGATCCGGCGCATCATGGCGGCAAAGCGCAAGGCCATTGAGCTGGTCCTGGCGGGTCTTGCCCACAATGGCATGATCGAAATCCCCGATCCGGTGAGACACGAGGTGGTAGAGACCGTTCTTATGACCATGACCTTCTGGCTAACCTTTGATGCCTTAGAGCCGCAGCAAACCCCAAAGGAGGAGTTGATCCATAAGGCTGTCTTCCGTGTCATGACGATAATCTTGCCCTATCAAACGCAGTCGTTTGACGAGGCTTATCACGGGCTGGAAGACCAACTTGAGCACGGCACTACGAAGCGCAAAAAGCGGAAGTCAAAATAAAACCCCCGCACCGCGTTTCTCAGCGGGCGAGGGTTCAATGATCTAAAGTAGATCCGCCTCAAATAGAGGCTTGGCTTATTTCTTGGCAGACTTCTTTGCGGCACGTTTTGCCGTGCGCTTGGCAGCGCCCTTGGTGCTGTTTTTTGGGCTGCGCTTTGCAGCTGTTTTTTTGGCAGCGGCCTTCTTGGCGGGCTTGATGCTTGCCTTGATCTCGGCAACGTCCTGGGTCAGCTCTTCAAGCTGCGTTGAAAGCGTGCGGATCTTGCGGCCAAGGGTCAGAACACCCATTGGCATTTCCAACGTTTCGCGAAGGTTTGCCATCCGTGTTTCAACAAATTCCCGCTGCTGACCTGCGGCATGTTCAGCCTTCTCGCTCAGGGAGCTTGCTTGCTTGGCAGCTTTGCTGAGACGCTCATTGGACTTGATGTGGTCCCGCGTATCGCTCTCGATTTTCTCGCCGCGCGCAACAAGTTCTTCGAAGTAGCTGGAAGCATCTTCGTTCAGCTTGCCAATTTGGTCGCGTGCATTATCAAAAGCCCGGCCATAGGCGCCAACACCGGCGAGCCAGATCTTACGGGCGGTTTCAGTATCAACGGCACCGGCGGTGCGGGATTTCTTCTTGGCAGCAGCCATTTTCAGTCTCCATGAGCTTTGGTTTCTTGGCCTCAACTGGCCTCTTGTGCTCATAGATAGGGCGCATTTCTAGAAAGCGCATACTAATCCGGATTTGGGCCTGCAGGAGCGCTGAGTATCATTTCAAAGGATCTGTCCTGAATAGGCGGATCTTAAGTCCCCCATGATCCACGTGTGGACCCGGCGGCAAAAAGGGCAGTCCCGTTGCCCTGGCAAGAGGCACTTCGGTCGTTACCAAACCCACCCGCCAACCGGAAAAACGGCTCAGAAGCGTTTTCCCAAGCGCCGCATAGAGACCATGAAGCCCGCTTTTGTTGCCGATACGGGCGCCATAGGGCGGATTGACGATGACCAGGCCGGGCGCTCCTTCTGGGGCGCGCAAATCGCTGATCTCCTGTTCCTCAAAAATTGTGAGGCCCTCAACTCCTGCCTGGGCAGCATTCGTACTGCTCATCCGGATGGCCCCGGCATCGCGATCTGAGCCGTAGAACTTTATATCCACTGGGCGCAAAGCCCCCCCTTCGCGCAAGGACTGCCAGGCATCTGCATCGAAACTGGCAAGATGCTCAAACGCAAAATGTCTTGAGCGACCAGGCGCAAGACCCGCCGCAATCTCAGCGGCCTCAATGATAAATGTGCCGGAGCCGCACATAGGATCGACCACAGTCTCTGACCCGTCATAGCCGCATTGACGCAGGAATAAAGATGCCAAGCTCTCCCGCATGGGCGCCTTGCTGACAGCCTCTTTGTGGCCCCGGCGATGCAGCAACTCCCCTGATGTATCTACGCTCAGTGTACAGATATTATTGTCCAGGCGCGCCTTGATGCGAACTTCGGCATCATCTGAAACAGATGCACCCAACTCCTCGTGGATTGCTCTCTCTATTCGCTGGGTAACCGCTCCGGAATGATAGATGCGAGAACGCTTGCACGTGGCCTCAGCTTTCACTGGCACATCTGCTCGCAATACATCGCCCCAGGGAAACCGGCGTGCAAGCTTATCGAGCTGAGACAGGTGAACTGCACGGAAATTCCCGATGCGAACAAGAACGCGGGCGGCACCTCTGATTTCAAGATTGGCCCGCCAAACTTCAGGCCAGCCGCCACGTACTGTTACACCCCCTGTTTCAGGCTTGGGCGCCCTAAAGCCTTTCTCACGCAGCTCCTCGCACAGCACATTCTCCAGCCCAGGGGCAACTATGAGAAAAATTTCAAGCTCGGTATCGTTCGTCATCCCGTCCCCATATATGAGAACCCAGGCAGGATCAACGTTTCCATGGCTAGCACAACGGGCTGTCAGCCCCTGGATGTTTGCCAAAACAAGCTGAACCACTTAATGTTTCCCACTAACTCCGCGTGGGCCTGGCCTGCGGAACCCTGCATTTGTGAGGACATATCTTATGCGACTTCCAGCCGTCATTCTTGGTGCAGTGATTGCCATATTGCCCAACGCAGCCAGTTCCCAGGAGACCGAACTCCTTTGGGGAGACACGCATCTTCATACCAATGTCTCTGGCGACGCCTTTATCTTTGGCAATCGTACCGGTACGCCGGACTCCGCCTTTATGTTTGCAAAAGGTGCTCCGGTTCTTGATACGGGCACCGGTGCGCGTATGCGGATCAGCCGCCCACTGGATTTTCTGGTTGTGGCGGACCATGCGGAATATGCCGGGCTTTCCCCGCTGCTTGCCATGGGAGATCCGCGAATAACTCAAACGGAGGTGGGGGCGCGTTATGCCCAGATGATTGCAGACGGGCAGGGTCGTGCAGTTTTTGGGGAAATTGTAGCCAGTGTGAACCGTAACGTTGCAATACCAGAGCTGAACTTTGAGGAGCTTCGCAGCTCTGTTTGGCAGCAAAGCATAGCAGCTGCGGACCGACACAATGACCCGGGCAATTTTTCGGCCTTTATTGGTTGGGAATGGTCATCACTTCCTTCGGCTCAAAACCTTCACCGGGTTGTTTTTATGGCCGAGGGTGTGGATGTGGCGAGCCAGTTTATCCCCTTCAGTTCATTCGATAGCGACGAAGAAACGGAGCTGTGGAATTGGTTGGAAGAAACCTCAACCCGCACCGGCGCTACATTTGTAGCTATCCCTCACAATGGCAACCTGTCCAATGGAATTATGTTCCCCCTGGCTCAACGGGATGGCAGCGCAATCGATGCGAATTACGCAAACTTGCGCAGCCGTTGGGAACCTGTTGTGGAAACAACCCAATTCAAGGGCGATTCTGAAACCCACCCATCGATCTCGCCTGATGATCCGTTTGCGGAGTTTGAAACCTACGAGCACTTGATCGAAGGATCAGATGCCAGCGGCAGTTTTAGTCATCCGGAATATACGGCTGATGTTCGATTGGGTTCCTATACGCGCTCTGGTTTGTTGCGAGGGCTTGAGATCGAGCAGGAAATTGGGGTCAATCCCTATCGGTTTGGCATGATTGGCTCAACGGATTCACATACCGGTCGCACTGCAACAGAGGAAGACGGTTTCTGGGGCAAATTCTCAGGCGTATCCACCCCCCAAGCAAGAGCAAACGCCCCCGTGGCCGCCCAAGGCTGGGACGCAGGTGCCTCTGGTTTGGCGGCAGTCTGGGCCACAGAAAACACGCGCGAAGCCATCATGGAAGCGTTCCATCGGCGGGAGGTCTACGCAACGACGGGCCCTCGCATTCAGCTTCGCGTCTTTGCTGGCTGGAACTTCGATGATGATGATGCAAACGCGCGCGATCTTGGCGCGGTTGGATACGCTGGCGGTGTGCCCATGGGAAGTGATTTGAGCGCCGCCCCGAGGGACAGCGCACCGAGTTTGCTTATCCATGCTGTAAGAGATCCCGAAAGCGGCAACTTGGATAGGGTTCAGGTAGTGAAAGGCTGGGTCGGATCAGATGGACAATCGCATGAGCGCATTTACGATGCTGCCTGGTCGAATCGTGGGCGTGAGGCTGGCGTTAATGGGGCGCTCGGGCTCATTCAAAGCACAGTTGATCTGGAAACCGGTCTTTATACAAACGATATTGGCTCTGCCCAGCTGGCCACAGTGTGGGAAGACCCTGACTTTGATCCAGGCCAGCACGCATTTTACTATGTGCGTGTGCTGGAAATCCCGACGCCGCGACATTCCACCCTTGATGCGATTGCTTTGGGTATGGACCTTGGGGAAATCGGGTACCCGATTACTATTCAAGAGCGAGCCTATTCTTCGCCCATCGGATATGCGCCAGCTGAGTAGTCAGAAGCCGGGCCTTTCGATCGCAACATGTAGATGAGGTATGTTCATGAACTTGACACAGCCCATTCACCGCGCCGCTGTAATGACACCCAATGCGCTTGCGACGGTTTGCGGCGAGCGTTCTCACACCTGGAGACAGATTCATGACCGTGTAAGCCGTTTGGGCGGAGCGCTTCGTTCCTTGGGCGTGGATAGGGGTGATCGAGTTGCCATTCTTTCGCTCAACTCGGACCGTTATCTTGAATACTATTTTGCCTGCTGGTGGATTGGCGCGGTCGTTGTGCCCATGAATATTCGCTGGTCACCGTCGGAAAATGCCTATTCGCTGCGCGACTCCGGCGCGGAAGTATTGTTCGTCGACCAAACTTTTGCTCCGGCCATTCCCGCCATTAAGGCAGAGGCAGAGTTAATCCGTGAGCTGATTTACCTTGGCGATGATGACAAGCCGGAGGGAATGCGCGCCTATGAAGAGTTTCTTAGCAGCGGCGATCCGGTCGAGGACGTTCGCGCCGGCGGGGAGGAGATGGGCGGCATCTACTACACCGGCGGCACCACGGGTTTCCCGAAGGGCGTGATGCTGGCCCATCAGGCGCTGTGGCTCAATGGGCTCATCATGGCCAAGCATGTGGATACACAGCCCGGCTGTCGCTATCTCCATGCTGCGCCCATGTTTCACCTTGCCGATGGCGCGGGAAGCATGGCGGTGACAGCCATGGGCGGCACGCACTATTTTGTGGCGGCCTTCACGCCGGACGGTGCAATTCGTGCAACTTCTGAAAATGAGATTTCCCACGCTTTGCTGGTGCCGACCATGATCGACATGGTTCTTGCTCATCCGGATTTCACTCCCGAGAAGTTCAAATCGCTCAATTGGTTGCTTTATGGCGCCTCACCCATGCCGGAAGGCCTAATGCGCCAGGCCATCGAAAAACTGTCAGGGGTCAATTTCGTCCAAGGTTATGGGCAGACTGAGCTCGCTCCGATCGTTACCGTGATGCCGCCGGAGTATCATGTGCTTGAAGGGCCGAATGCAGGCAAGCTGCGCTCGGCAGGCATCCCGGCCGTTGGCCTTGAGGTCCGTATCGTTGATGAGGACGGCAACCCTTGTAAGACTGGTGAGGTCGGCGAGATTGTCGCGAGGGGCGCAACAGCCATGCTGGGATATTGGAACCGTCCTGAAGAAACGGCAGCAACCCTCAAAGATGGATGGGTTCACACTGGCGATGGCGCCTATATGGATGAAGACGGATTTATCTTCATCGTCGACCGCATGAAGGACATGATTGTTACCGGTGGCGAGAATGTGTTCTCCGCCGAGGTGGAAAGCGCGATCTCAACGCACCCGGGCGTTGCGGGCGTGGCCGTTGTGGGCATCCCCAGCGACAAGTGGGGTGAGGCGGTTCATGCGATCGTTATCCCGCGCGAGGGGCACTCCCCAAGCGCTGAGAAGATCATTGATCACTGCCGCGAGCAGATCGCAAATTATAAGCTGCCGCGCTCGGTCGACTTCCGATCCGACCCCTTTCCCTTGTCAGGTGCCGGAAAAGTGCTGAAACGCGATCTCCGCGCGCGCTATTGGGAAGGCCGGGGGCGTAGCGTGAACTAGAGCGCGTCGCAGATCTGGCAGGTTGAAATAATTAATTGAGCCCATTAAACTGGTTGCAATTTTCAAAGGCTGCCGTTCAAGCGAGGATGAAACACGATGAGACTCTCAGCTGCCGCTCTCGGCGCGGCGCTTTTCCTGATACCGGAAATTGCCAGTGCCCAGGATACGGTCCTTCTTTGGGGGGATACGCATCTACACACGAACCTCTCGGCAGATGCCTATGCCTTTGGTAATTTTACTGCCACACCGGATAGCGCCTTTATGTTTGCTCGCGGCGCGCCCTCAGTCGAGGTGAGCAGCGGAGCGCGCATTCGCATCAACAGACCGCTAGACTTTCTTGTTGTATCTGACCATGCGGAATACGCAGGCCTTACGACGATGCTCTCGACTGGTGATCCTCGCATAACTGGAACTGAAGTCGGGCAGCGTTATGTGGATATGATGGCCAACGGCCAAGGGGGCCAGGTCTTCACTGATCTCGTCGCAAGCGTGAACCGCAACGAAGCAATCCCTGAATTGAGCCTGGATGAGGTCCGTAGTTCTATCTGGCACGATATCGTTGGTGCTGCCGAGCGGCACAATGATCCCGGCACCTTCACAGCCTTTATCGGATGGGAATGGACGTCTACTCCCGAAGGCCAAAACCTTCATCGCGTCGTATTTATGGCCGAAGGTGGAGATGTTGCGGAGCAATTTATTCCCTTTAGCTCCTTTGACAGCGATGAGGAAACAGAGCTTTGGAGCTGGCTGGAAGATACGTCAACACGCACCGGAGCAACCTTTGTCTCCATTCCCCACAATGGCAATCTCTCCAACGGGCTCATGTTTCCATTGGCAGATCGTGCCGGTAACCCGCTCAGCGCAGCCTATGCCAACCAGCGTCGGCGGTGGGAGCCCGTGGTGGAGACAACGCAAGTAAAGGGCGATTCAGAAACTCATCCATCGCTTTCGCCTGACGATCCATTTGCGGATCATGAAACCTTTGAGCATGTGCTTTTGGCCGATGGGGGAGGTGATCGCAGCTTTGTAGGATACTCAACAGAAACACGTCTCGGCTCTTATACAAGGTCGGCTCTCTTGCGCGGGCTGGAGATCGAACAAGAGATCGGAGTCAACCCTTATCGGTTCGGCCTCATCGGGTCGACAGATTCCCACACCGGGCGTTCTACCGCCGAAGAAGACAATTTCTGGGGCAAGTACCCGGCAGATTCCACACCTGCCCACAAGACCGATGTCCAGTTGACACCAGGTGCCTACGGGTGGGATATGGCCGGGTCAGGCTTGGCGGCCGTCTGGGCAACAGAAAACACCCGCGAAGCCATCACAGAAGCTTTTTACCGCCGCGAGGTTTATGCCACCACGGGCCCACGCATTCAGCTGCGCGTATTTGGCGGATGGGGTTTTGAGGAAGAAGATGCGCAAGCACGGGATATTGCCCAAGTAGGATACGCTGGCGGTGTCCCCATGGGCAGCGATTTGACGGGAGCCCCCAGAGGCCGCTCACCATCGTTTCTGATCCACGCCGTGCGCGACCCGGACAGCGCCAATCTCGACCGGGTTCAAATGGTGAAGGGCTGGGTTGATGTTAGCGGTCAATCGCACGAACGCGTCTTCGATGTCGCCTGGTCCAACCGCGGGCGGGAGTCAAGCGAAGATGGAGAGCTCGGCTTGATCCCCAGCACTGTCGACCTTGAAACCGGCCTCTATACGAATGACGTGGGCTCAGCTCAGCTTGCTACGGTTTGGACAGACCCCGAGTTCGACCGGGATCTCCACGCTTTTTATTACGCCCGCGTATTGGAAATCCCAACGCCGCGCAATTCGACGCTTGACGCAATTGCCTTGGGACTGGACCCCAATGAGATCGGTTATGCCGTCACTATTCAGGAGCGCGCCTATTCTTCCCCCATAGGATATGCGCCAAGCGAAACCTTTCTGGAGCGGATTTTCAATCGCGATTGATCTTAGCTCATGTAATGTGCGAATGATCGTAGAGCACGTACAGCCTCCAGTGACGGGGAATGCAAGGACTAATGTTAATTAAAATCCTCAAAGACCCCCTGGTGCATTTTATTGTGGCGGGGTTTGCTCTTTTTGTAGCCTACAGCGCAATTGTTGCAAATGACTCTATTGAGACCGACAGTCAGATCATCGTCGTTGATCGGGCGGCGCTTCTGACCTACCTCCAGTTTCGCACCCGGGCGTTTGATCCCGACGCTGCCGAACAAATGCTCGACGCAATGCCTGATGAGACACGGCAGAGGTTAATCGAAGAATTCACTCGCGAAGAGGCATTGTACCGCGATGCGCTGGCCTTGGGTCTGGACGAAGGCGACGATGTCATCAGACGTCGGATGGTTCAAAAGGCTGAGTTCCTTGCACAGGGTTTTGTGGAGTTGGGACTTGATATCAACGAAAACATGTTGAGCGAATACTTTGCTTCCCACACAGAGGATTATCGCGAGCCCCCTTCGATCACCTTTACCCACGTTTTTTTTGATGCCGAAACCCGTGGCACAGAAGGGGCAATGGAGGTCGCAAGCACGTCCTTGCCAGTGTTGAACAGGGAGGCCGTCGCCTTTGCGAGCGCGATTGAATATGGCGACCGCTATCCCTTCCACCTCAACTATGTGGAACGCGGCCCTGAAGAGATTGCTGCTCATTTCGGCCCAAGGATGGCCTGGCAAATTTTCGAGTTACCGCCCTCAAATTCACAATGGCATGGGCCTTATGCTTCTCCTTATGGTGCACATCTGGTTATGGTCACCCACAACGAGCCTGCGCGAGACCCGGAGCTCGCTGAAGTACGAGACCGGGTTGCCGCTGATCTAACCCAACTGGAAATCAGGCGGCGAACCGACGAGGCGATTACAAGCATCACCGAGGCCTACGAGGTACGAATTGATCTTGCGCCGTCCCAAGGGCAAGGCGGGGAGCAATGACCTTTTGGCGCGTTTTAGGCCTGGCAATCCTGTTGGCTTTGTTGTCCGCACCAAGCCAGGCGCATGAAGCACGCCCTCTCTTTATTGAAGTGACTGAACAGGCCGAAAGCATGGTTGCTGTCCAATGGCGCATCCCGCCGGTGGTGCCAGAGCAAAACATGCCGGAAATTGCTCTCCTCTCTTGTGATGCCGCAAGCTCGGCGCGGCGCTTCAACGGCCCAGGCGGCGTAGTTGGTCAGCGGTTTTATCGTTGCCGCCAAGGAATGGAAACGGCCAGCATTGAGATTCGCTACCCGCGCCACAATCCTGCGGTCTCAACTCTTGTTCGGCTAAGCTGGCTCAGCGGTGAAAGCCAATCAATTCTTGCCAGCCCAGAGGAAAGCACTATTGCTTTGCCCGGCAGAGAAACCAGAGGCCGCGTTATACGCGACTACACGACCCTTGGGCTGAAACATATCCTTGCGGGTTATGACCATCTGCTGTTCGTTGCCTGTCTTGTTTTGATTGCGGGAAGTTTACGCCGCGTTCTATTTGCCATAACAGGATTTACCATTGCTCACTCAATTACCCTGGCACTGGCAGCTCTGAACATTGTGCGCGTACCATCTCCCGCTGTGGAGGCCGCAATTGCACTGTCGATCATTTTTCTTGCCGTAGAAATTGCACGTGGGCGTCGTGAGACTTTGGCCTGGCGATATCCGATAACCGTCGCCGGTGCGTTTGGATTGCTTCATGGGTTTGGCTTCGCAACGGTGCTAAGCGAAATTGGCCTACCGCAGACTGAAGTTCCTGCCGCTTTGCTCTTTTTCAACATCGGCGTTGAAATCGGCCAGGTTCTGTTCGTAACTGCAATGATCGCCATCTTCGCAGCCCTGCGATGGGCCAGGGTGCTGGCCCGTTCAGAAGAAGGCATCGCAATCATTCCCACCCGGCTACGCCTGCCGATTGTGTATGGTGCGGGATCTTTAGCATCGTTTTGGATGATCGGGCGGATTGCGGCTTTCTAGGCCGTCACCAAGCGTGCTGATGGCATCCCACAAACTACACTCCTCTGACGGTGCCCCGTCAGCTGTTCGCACTCAGAAATCTCGCCGGGCCCCAATCATGAGAAAGTAACCGCGCTCCTGCGTCGTTCCGCTCGTGCGCGAATCATCTGAATACACACCACCGAACTCAAGTTCGAACTGAGTATTCCGCATGCGCCTCCAGGTCAGCTTGATAGAACCGCGCCCGGATGTTCGCGAGGATGAACCATCCAAAGCTTCACGGTCATCAATGCGAAGGCGTGGGGACAAGCGCAGATTTCTTGTAATCGGATATCGGCCACTTACCTGAAGGGTCGTCTGGCGTGACGCAGAGAGATCGGCATAGCGCAAACCAGTCGTCAAAATAGCCCCTTCCTTGATGAAGTCGGAGGCGATGAGCTGGGCGGAATAATAATACTCAGTACCCGTGGCCGGCTGGGCGTCAATTGCGGGGATAATCTCTGCGCCAAAATTGTCCAGAAATGCCGGTGTTGATTGTGTCTCTGACACATTGGTCGCAATCACATCCACACTTGCCTGAAGCCTTTCCGTCAGCGGTCGCGTATAGCTGACAAAAGCCGTCCGCGAGTGTGTCGTCCGGTCTTCCGCCAGGTCGTAAATCTGATCATCAGAGTAATAAGATGTCAGATCATTTGGATCCTCTATTCCAACGCCATTCACAATCTGACCAATGATGGAATTCTGCGTGGTAAGGAACGGAGCCCTGCGATAATCAAACGAAACGTTGAGGCTGGACTCGTCTGGAAAGCGGTATGACCCATTCAAGAGCGCGAGGTTAAGCTCGCCAAAGTGCGCGTCATAATCAAACACGCCATAGGCGCTGCGCTTCGCGTCAAAATAACGGAATTCGAGCCCAACGGCGCGGCGGTCGACGAGGTCACCAAATCGCTGTTCCAGCACGTAAACTGTTGCATCAAGGCGATCAGGGATCACCGCATAGTCAACGCTCACACCAGCGAAATACCGATCAGAATCTACTTCAAGATCACGGGAAGACTGAACCGGAAAACCGGTTGTTACATTCAGCCGCGTGCGATCATTGGCCTGATATCCCGCATAAGCACCATCAAAGCGGCCAAATACGCCCCCTGAATTTCGCGTTTGCCGCCCGACGCGCAGACTGGCATCCCATTCGCGGTCAGAAAAATCAAGATAGAGAGAGCTAACGGAGGTTTCATCTTTTGGGTCATCCGAGCGCAAGTCGTCTGAAAAGAGCCCCGAAAACCGAAACAATCCTTCATGGCGATCCGTGCCAACCGAGACGCTGATATCTGCGCCATACAGAGCTTCATTCAGATTAACCCGGTTCTCTTCAATTGGATCTGGATTGGTAGCGCCCACAACTGGCGTTTGCTCAAACCGACTTCCTACTTCATCGCGTTGATAAAGAACCGAAAGACTGCCCGTAACTTCGGACTCAACTTGCCTCTCCTCACGGTCACGTCCGGAATCAGTAAGCCTGGTGGGAAGATCTTCTTCATTGCCGAGCAATACAGCCAAACGTTGCCGAACACGGTTCGCCGCCGGATCATCGGGATATCGTTGCAGGAATTGCTCGTACTCCGCCTTTGCATGCGCCTGCTGACCGGCACCTTCCCGCGCGATACCAAGAATTTCCTGTGCCTGGGGGCTGGCCGTGCTATCCGCGCGCCCTAGTACTGTGCGCGCAAGGCGCATGGCTTCGCCATATTCTTCCGCAGCCAGCGCCGTTCGAGCTTGCCCTATCAGCGCGTTCGCCTCCGGATCAATCGGGCGAACAATCGTTGGTTGTTCCGCACCGGATGTCAGCCGTGCTCTTGCGGCAGCCCAGGCTCGATAGACAAAATCACGCTCGCGCCTGTCGAGACGAACAATCCACGCGTCCGGATAATCGGTGTTGAGAGTTTGCAGAACGGTTTCCGCTTGACCACGTGTTGCAAATGAACCCAACCGTAGCCGCGTCCATTGGGCACCGTTTTCTTCCGTAGAATACGTGTAGGCAACGTAGTCGCCAAATGCATCAACCTGCCGAACAACCGACGGATCAAGCTGAATACCGCGCGTAGAGGCCAAGTTGATTGCATAGTACCCGTTGGGGTCTATCGCGTTGGGAATCGCTTGAGTAACCGAGAGTACTGCATCCGCCAGAGAGTCTTCCCCGGCCTCTGACACACGGTCTCCGTCAAAACACCCGGACACATCGGATTGGGACACCACGATAAGAAGACGCGTTACCTCGTTGTCTGCCTGTACTGACCAATACATCTCGCGCTCAAAATGAAGAAGAAGCACCGGCCCTGAAGGATTCGTAACATCGTACTGAACTTCAGCCAGTCCGGCTAAATCGCTGCGCGGCGGTCGCGCGCTTTCTTCGGCAAACCCGTCAATCGCAAGCCGGTTGAAGTTTAGCGGCGAAACCGAGATATGCAGATCCCGCCCGCGATTTTCCGGGAAGTGAGATTGATATTGAATAGGCGTGTTAAAATCGACGCTGATGGTAGCGCAGTTGCCATGTTCGACGGCTTCAACGCGCGAGAGATGCCGGTCCTGCACGACCTGGGCGTTTGCCGACGATATCAGTATTGCTGCGGCTGAAAGACCCATGACACCCGCCAGAACGAGGCGGTTCCAGCGAGGTTTCAGAGTTTTGGGGGGCATTTTTCTCTTCTCCTAATTCAGTCGCATCAGTCAAAATCACCATCCGATACCCGATGTTCCGAATTTCGATGTTCAACAATGGTTGTAAGTGTGTTGTCAGAATAAATGTGGCAGGAGCTCGTGCAGTCGCGCAGTTCATTGACTGTATAGAAGATTCGCGGCGACTCCGTCCTTGGGTGCTCATCGGGTTCGAAGTCACCGGCATGACAGGCCGCGCAATCCGGTTGATAGGCAGGATTCGGCCACAATACGGTCGAAGCGTTGGATAGGTGACATTCCGAGCAATCCATAGAGCCACTGTGGTCACCCGGGTACCCTCCTCCTGAGTGGATATAGCGGACACTGGACCACGTGGTTGTGAGGTGACACTCGTCGCATTGCAGCGTGGTCTGGAAGTGTGAGCCCGGCTTGCCTTCAGCTGTGGTTCCATTGTGACAACTTGAACAGGAACCAATTATTGCATCATGATCAAAGTTCGCCGGAATCCATGCCAGGGTTGAGTGGCATGTATCGCATTGCCCCGATGTCGAGATATGGAAGGCGGGTTTTCCTTCTGCAGTTGTTCCATTGTGGCAGCTTGTGCAAGACCCGATGACAGAATTGTGGTCCACGCGAACAGTCGACCAGCTTGATGTCAGGTGACAGTCATCGCAAGTCGTTGTGCTGGCAATGTGATTGGCGGGCCGACCTTCAGCCGTGGTTCCGTTGTGACATGAGGCACAGCTACCTGTAACCGCAGAGTGATCGAACCGAACGTTTGTCCAGGACGAAGTGACGTGGCAGACATCGCAGGCCGCGGATGTGGTTATGTGGGCGGGGGATTTTCCTTCCGCCGTCGTGCCATTGTGGCAGTTTGCGCAGGAGCCGCTAACCGCATCGTGGTCAAAGCGAACGTTGCTCCAACTTGTTGTC
>JAJFIL010000103.1 GCA_021774965.1 Alphaproteobacteria bacterium | reverse complement strand
CTTACATGGCCGCCAGTCTGACGGAATCCTTTCATGTACTTGAAGATTCCTGGTGTCACAATCAATCAATTGGAGAACTGAAGTGGATTAAAAGCTCTGGCGTAAAATTGATTGCCGTCGTTCGCAATAACGACCTGGAGGCCAATCCCAATTCGAAATTTCGATTCCAGGTGGGGGATATCATCGTATTATTTGGGAGGCATGCCAATCTGGACAAGTCTTTAAAGTATTTGCGATGTGGAGATTCTAACGGATAAAGCATTCTCCCATGTTCCCCTTGGTTCCTGGTGACTCACGGATCGGTTTGCCGCCAGGGGTTCAGGAATCGGCGTTGGCGGGAAGAGAGAAGCGTTCCATCAGGTACCCTAGGCAATCCTGATGAACGATTTTTTCCTGGGTGCTGAACATGGAAGGCACCACGGGGCGCTTCAGGCGGATTTCCTTATCGTGGTATTCAATAAATTCGGATTCCACTTCCTGATCTTTTTCATCAATGACGGATAGTTTTAATTTGGGGTTGTAGCGCCAACCGATGAGAGTGTTGTCAGGAAGTTCTGCAAAGTTTTGCTGGTCCAGGTTATCGATAAAGCAAAAATCCTTATCCTTGGAATTTGCGTCAAACCCTATCCGGCTGTTTTCAGGAACATGGATTCGGGCGATGGTGTGGTAGGCATAAAGGCCCTCTTTGTCGTCGAGATCCGGTGGAATTTCTTTCAGGTTCAAACATTTTTCCAGAAACTCAAACACATGCTGAACCCCGTAAGGATCTCCCGGCAGACCGCTTTCAATGGTTATGGAAGGACAAAATTCCGACATGGCGTTGGATAACACTTCTTTGGGCCGGGTGAAATACACCAGGGTTTGGCTGAACAGTCGGGCCAGATTGACGAACGGGGCATCCAGCCGGTTGACACAGGCATAATGAGGGTTTCTTCCAGAGGTGTTGTGGATATCTATGGATGCGAAGACTCGCGAATTCTTAATGATCGAAATCACCTCCCGCGCCAAATTATTTTCCGGAAAACTTCCCCCATTCCAAATTCGATTGTAATCCGGCTGATGTGAAAACCGACGTTCATTGGCTTTTGCCGCTGCAACGTTCCCGACAAAAACATCAAGACATCTTGGCAGGGTACTGTCTTCGGCCCGATATTTTTTGATCAATTTCTGAATGGCCTGAAGCCCCGTTGGTTCATTGCCATGCAGGAGGGTCGCCAGAAAAAGCGGCGGCTCTTCTTTTCCTTTGAAACGGATCAGCGAAGGACCAGGAAGGACCTTGAACAATTCATTGGGAAGCAGATCTAAAAATCCATCAGGAGCGGTTTCAAATATATTTAATTTCATCTTCAGATTTTCCAATTATAAACGGGTAAATTCCGTTGCTGGTTTTCGAAGTAAGCATGAGTCATTTGCTGAAAATCCAACCCATGTTTGAAGATGTAAGCTTTCTGCCAGGCGGCGCCGTTTTGTCCTGTTGTCACCCGGTTGCCTATGACATCTCCAATATAAAGTTCAATATCGTCAGGGTGCAAGCCCGCCATTTGCAGGCCCCTT
This sequence comes from Alphaproteobacteria bacterium, assembly GCA_021774965.1. Taxonomy (GTDB): domain Bacteria; phylum Pseudomonadota; class Alphaproteobacteria; order JAJFIK01; family JAJFIK01; genus JAJFIK01. The sequence goes on along the minus strand of JAJFIL010000103.1, from coordinate 1,641 downwards.
TTTGCCGCAGGCAGAAGCGCTTGCTCCAAAAGAGTTTGCAAAGGAATGCTTTTTCCGCCTGACCATCTGACGGTGGCCGGCAGGCCGTGTTTGGCGGCGTGATAAAAATTCTCCCTGGCGTCTGTAAACGGGATTTCAGATTCCAGCGGGGCTTCATCACTACGGCTATAATACGTTATCAATCCTAGAAAAAAAGCGATATTGGCAATGGTGTCGGTAATAGTGGGACCGGCGGCAGGCACCCGGTGTTCCAGCCGAAGGTGCGGTCTTCCATCTTTGCCCAGGCCGATCAAGGGGCGTGTCCACCGCCAGATGGTTCCATTTTGCAGGCGGAGATGGCTCAGCCAGGAAGGGTCGTCATCGTAGACCGATGGCAAAAGCACAGGAAAACCATCCAGGTTTTCCAGAAACGGTTCCATGATGGAATGTTTGGCGTAGCCCGTGCCGAAGGTGACCCGCCCGACACTTTTTCCCTGGAGATCGAGGAAACTTGCGACCGAAACGGATTGTTCAAAGGCGGGAATCCGCGTTTCATCCCAAAGTTCCTTGCCAAACAAAAAAGGCGAATTGGCTGTCACCGCCACCATCGGAGCGGATAAAATCTGAGAGAGATTGTAATGTCTTACCGCTTCCTCCGGGTTCACCTGACAATGAATTTGCAGGGAAGTTGCCACCGCTTCCAGCATGACATTGTGATGAGTGACATGCAGAGAATCGTTTCCTTCAATTTTAAGTTCCAGCGGTTTGCCCTTTCGCAATCGGATGACCTGTTGGTTGAGCGCGTAATACCGTTTGAGAGAGGACATTTTATCGATGGTCAACATTTCATCGCGAATGGTGGGCAGGATTCCTATGGTCAGGATATTTGAACCCAACGCTTCTGCGTGAGAGGCGCACTTTTCCCAAATATGGACCAGTTCTGATTCCAATTTGCTTAAAAGATTTCCCTCAATACGATGTGGAGTGCTGTTGATCTCAAAATTGAACTTGGATAGTTCGGGGACCACGAGAGGGTCGGTCACATTTTTTAGAAAAGTTTCATTAATTGGTGAAGGCAGATAGTTTTTATCGACCAGCCAGGCTTCCAGCTCAAACCCGCATTTTCTTTCGGTGGTTTCAAAAGTGTTGTCCTTGAACCAGTTCATGAGAATACGCGATTCATCCCTTAGCCGGAGCTTGAATTCACGAAAGTCCTCGTCGGAAAAATCAGTGCTGGAAATTTCGTCTCCCATAATGCGTCCCCCTTCGCTAAATTGCGAGGCCAATAAAACCATCGATGTATCGTAGAAATTTAATTTTACGAAATTCCAATAAATAGTTGGTGAGCGGTTTGCAGGCCATGTTAAGCTAGAGAAATATCTATGCCCGATTTTACATTGAGTTGTTAATGGTAGAGTAGTTTTTGTAAAATAAAATTCCGCGATAAACAAAATTTTCCTGATTATTGGGTCCATTCAAAAGGAGCGTACGATGCTTGGGCAGATCATCAAAGTATTTAAAGCCTTAAATTCAAATGCCAAGCCCTGGCAACTCAGTCTGGGTGTGTCCTTTGGGGCCATAATAGGTCTGACGCCACTGACCAGCCTTCACAACCTGGCTCTCTTGTTTCTGGCGCTCATCATCAATATGAATATCGGAATC
>JAJFIL010000102.1 GCA_021774965.1 Alphaproteobacteria bacterium | reverse complement strand
TCTAAAAAGTAGTTTGGATACGCCCTGCGCAAATCTCCTATAGGACCAGCAGAGACTAAAACCGCTTGAATTTTGTCACCATTAGACATCCTCTTTTCCGCTTCACCATATTCCTTGTTAGCCTTGTCTAAATTGGCTTGACTGTATGATTGAATTGTTACCGACCTTATCTTGAGGTCAAGTATAACCAAATGGAAAGCTCCTCTTCTGGAATCTTGGTGAATCTTTTCAGCAGCGACAGTAAAGGCCATTAACTTTTCGCGAATATCTAATTCCTTTCCTTTTTTTATAACAGCGGAAAATGTATCTTCACGCGTCATTGATTCATACCCAGGAACCGGTGTGGTTTTTTCTAGGTGAGCAAATGCTGAACCTGATAGAGAAAAAAATTCAAGCCAGGGTTTTGGCCCCTCGCTTGATTTTAAAGAATGATCCAAAAACGTACCCATTGTTTCTACTGCTGTTGCCCAAGCGTGTTGGTTTCGAGTCCTAATTTGCAACTCAACAAACAAACCATCGTATTCAGGAGTGTTACGGTTTTTATACTTATAAATAAGGTGAGCACTTCTGTACCCAGATGCTTTGGGATTATCAATGTAGTCCTTAGAAGAGATAAGCTCATGATCAAATTTACTATTTGTATAATTATTCTGTAATGTTCGTACCTTTTTCAAATTGGCTACAACTGCTCGAAGACCACCTAAATCTTGCATTCTGGCTAGTTGCATTGATTCAAAACGCTTAAGCTTACTAATGATAGATGGTAAGCGTTTTAAACGTTGTGCAACAATCGCTTTTGGATCAATCGTCTTTAGCTTATCACGCAAAGTTGCTTGAAATGTATTTATGGGGTAGCCGTGGCAAGACCTCCAATGGTTGACTACATCAAAAGCTTTCGAGGACTGTTCATTTACTACAGGGTTATCAACGAGAAATTTTCCCGCCTTGTTGACTTGTTTTTTTGAAATTGTAGGCTTTGGCCATGCCATAAATTTAATCCCATTTCAAAAGGTTGTCTAAATCGAGTTAATTTTAAACTGGCACATTTCCCGGCTTCCACCAAAAGGAAGTTCTCCTATTCACCCCTTCACCCGCAAAAACGCAATCAAAAACTCCGTCAGGTTTTTCGTGGCTTGCTGGGCTATATCTTTCAAAGCAATGAATTTCCTGAGTGATGCTGGATGGGTGAGGACGTACCACCCGGCTTTCAGTTTGGAGATTTCTCCATCTGGCTCCACGAACGATGAAACGTCCACCAGTTCCTCCTCCACGGTATCGCTGATGGCGCGGACGGATAAAAACGGCACGTCCCTTTTCGCCGCGATTTTTGCCAGCTCGGAGGTTTCCATATCGAGGGCCAGAGCGCTGTATTTCTCGCCCAGGGCTTTTTTGTCTTCCGGTCGATGGATCACCTGCTCCACCGTCAACAAACAGCCTTTGAATAGGGTGTATTTGAAATCGTGTTCATCCGATTTCTGAAGACTCGCCGCCTTTTCGGCCAGGGTCGCGGTGACGGTGATGACCTCCGGGGGATTGCCGTCTTTTGGGGTGTCGAGCACCCTGTCGGCTATTAACAGGTTCCCGGTTTTAAGGTCGGGATGCGTCCCGCCTGCGTAGCCTATGGAGATCACCATCGTGATGGGGAAATGGTTCAGTACCTGAGTCAGGACGTCTTTCGCTCGCTTTTTACCGACTCCGGTGCGCACCAGAGTGATGCGTTTTCCTTCCCAGATGCCGCGCCAGATATCGGCTTTGCCGAACCGGAGCCTTTCGTCGATCTTCATCCGGCCTTTGATGCCGGCGATCTCTTCTTTGACCGCGCCCAATATGCAGATGCTGGGTTTCATGATAGTCGCCTTCGAAATTAGTAGCAGGACAGGCTTTCCAGCCTGTCCCGGCCTTTTTATACACAGCCTGGAAAGCCTGTGCCACTGAAAACCCGACGCCATACAGTACAGATTGACTTTATAGCAAAAAATTGCGATACCATATACACCTTAGTAAAAGGTTTGGCTCACAGGACTGGCAAAATATATTTTCTGCACTCGTTTATTTCGTCCCCCCGATAGCCTGTTAAATCTCCCTGACCCCCTTGCTATAAGGGACAATCTTATTTTTTGAGGCACTATGGCAAAGCCCAGTCACACCATTCCAGTACAAGTCGGCGACCCGTTGGAGCTGACCGTTGAAACCCAGGGTTCGAGCGGCGACGGCATCTGCCGCCACGAAGGATACACCCTGTTCGTGCCCGATGGACTGCCCGGCGATAAGGTGATGGGCGAGATCATTAAAGTCACGCCGCGTTTTGGTGTGGTTAAGGTGATGGAACGATTGGAGCCTTCCGAGTATCGGGTGGAAGCCCCCTGCCCTGTGTTTTTGGTATGCGGCGGCTGTAAACTTCAGGATCTACATTATGATCAGCAGATGGCGTTCAAGGTGCGGGTGGTGACAGAAGCTTTGGAGCATATCGGGAAAATCACGCCACCTGCCGACATCAAAACCCTGCCCGCCGAACGCCCCTACAACTACCGCAACAAGGGAAGCTTCGCGGTGGCGCTCAAGGAGAAAAAACTGCAAGTCGGTTTCTACCAGCAAGGCACGCATGAAGTGGCAGATT
>JAJFIL010000101.1 GCA_021774965.1 Alphaproteobacteria bacterium | reverse complement strand
CCGAAACCCGCATCCTCGAGACGCAGCTGTGCGCTCCGCCCAGCCTCAGGCGGGCCTCAGGCGGCTGCGAGGTCCAGCGTCAGCTGGCCGGCTAGCCCCGCCCGCGGCGGTGCCCTCGCCGACTGCCCCAACGTGTGCCGGATGTCCGGCTGGGCTCCATGGTCGCGAGCCACATCGGGAGCGCGTCGAGATGGACGAAGAGCTGTTCTCAGAGCTTTCCGGCAACCGGGGACTTGAAGTCTCCGGTTCGCGCCCACGGCTTCTCAGTGAGCTTGCGCTGCTGTCCCGCACGGTCGACGCCCAGCGCCTCGCAGACGCGTCGGACGCTCACCCAGACGTCGCCGGTGTCCGACTCGTGCACCGCTTCGAGGGCGTCGACGTGGAAGTCGATGGTGGCCAGCTCGTTGCCGGAAGGAGGGGTCCCGCAGTCTTCATGGTTGGTTCCTGGGCTGTCTCCGGGTTTCAAGTCGGAGAGGGGTGAGCGCGGCGCCTTCAAACGCACGCCCGGCCACCGTGAGATGGCCGGGCGCTTGCCCTTGAAACCGTTCGCGCGAACTCTTGGTCCCGCGGCGCATGCGCGCTGCACGGGTGGTGGATAGGTCTAGACCTCAACCAAGCGCACTTTTAGCGGCCGAGCGGGAATTCACCTGAAAGGCCCGTTGTTCAAGGGGTTGTCGAGACTCCAAGAAGCAACGGGAGACCCTTTCAGGTGAACCGAACCATACGACGCCAGATGAGGCGAGGCGAGCAGCGAATCCGTCGGCGACTGAAGAAGGCCGAGGGCGGGCAGCGCAAGCGCGGCGACGGGCCCGAGTTCAGCACCGGCGGCCGGAAGTACGAGGTCGCGGAGCGCACGCGGGCAACGCCGTACGGCGGCATCCCGGTCATGCATCAGTTGGTTCAGAAGCTGGGGCTGGTGGAGAAGATCGACGAGCAGTTGAAGCTGCTCAAGATCCATCGGCCCTACTTCGACTCGGACCACATCCTCAACATCGCGTTCAACGCTCTGTGCGGCGGCCGGTCGCTCGAAGACATCGAGGTGCGGCGCAACGACATCGTCTACCTCGACGCGCTCGGAGCTCGTTCGATCCCCGACCCGACCACCGCGGGTGACTACGCTCGCCGGTTCACCGCGGAGGTATTGCTGGTCCTGCAGATGGTCATCAACGAGATCCGCGTCGCGGTCTGGCGGCAACAGCCGGAGTCGTTTCGGAAGGAGACGGCCCGCATCGATGCCGACGGCACGTACGTGGGCACGACCGGCGAGTGCAAGGAGGGCATGAACATCAACTACAAGGGCGACTGGGGATTCCACGTCCTGATGGTCTCGCTCGCCAACACGGGCGAGCCGCTGTGGCTGCTCAACCGTCCCGGCAACCGGCCTTCTCACGAAGGGGCTCCCGCGCTCTTCGACAAGTCCATCGAGTTGATGCGTCGCGCCGGCTTCGAGGACATCCTGCTGCGCGGCGACACCGACTTCTCGCTGACGCGCCACTTCGACAAGTGGCACGAGCAGGGAGTGCGATTCGTCTTCGGCTACGACGCGCGCAAGAACCTCGTCGAGCTTGCCCAGGGTGGCGATGAGTCCGAGTATCGTCGGCTCGTTCGCGCCGCCGATGAGGCCCTCGACAAGCAACAGCGAGCCAAGCCGCCGCGCTTCAAGCGCGCGATCGTGCGCTCGAAGGGCTACAAGACCTTCAACCTCAGGCACGAGGACCTGTTCGAGTTCGACTACAAGCCGAGCAAGGCCAAGCGAACCTATCGGATGGTGGCGCTGCGCAAGACCATCGACGTCGAGCAAGGCCAGTTCTGCCTCGACGTCGAGACTCGCTACCACTTCTACATCACCAACGACTGGTCCCTCTCGATGGAGGAGGTCGTCCGCGAGTCGAACGACCGCTGCAACCAAGAGCGGCTCATCGACCAGCTCAAGAACGGCGTCCGCGCGCTGCGCGCGCCGCTCAACAACCTCGTCGCCAACAACGCCTACATGGTCATGACGTCGCTCGCCTGGTCCATCAAGGCCTGGTTCGCCCTGTCCCTGCCTGTCTCGCCGAGATGGCGCCGAAAGCACGGCGCCGTTCGCGACGAAGTCCTCCGCATGGAGTTCGACACCTTCGTCCAGAACTTCATCTTGCTGCCGGCACAGATCCTCATGTCCGGACGCCAACGCATCGTCCGCTTCCTCGCTTGGCGGCCCAGCCTGCCGACGCTCTTCCGCTTCGTCGATGGCATCGACGGCAGCTGAGCCCGAGGCCTGCCCGTCGCGCTGGTGCGCGGGACAGGTCGGCTCCCTCCCGTCCACCTCTGTTGCCACGAAACGAGACGCTCACGCCGCTGCTACAGATCGCTCTCCCCACGGGCTACGCCCGCCGCAGACTTGCGAGTGCGGTCATCGCTCGACCACCACGACGGGCTACGTGATGCAGCGCGGCGCGATAGCGCTTGTTTGAGGTCTAGAGGCAGGGTCGTCTTCACCAACGCGATGCGTCCGTTGGCGACCTTGACCCAGGTAGTTTCGATGGCCACTTTGGGAGCATCCCCTACCGCAACCGCAGCGACACCAGGCACTTCTCACGAGAGCAGCGAAACCGTCGGTACTTCTGGATCAGCCTCGTTGCGGCGGTGCTACCGACGGGCTTCGCGGTGATGTTGCTAGCAAGCCTGGTGACGTCTCGTCTCACGAGTGGTGAGATCGCGTTCGACACGTGCATGTTGGTCTTCATGCTTGGGTGCGTCGTCGGTTGCGTGCCCGGGATGCGCCAGCGCTGGGGCTGCGGTGTCGATGTCAGCGGGGGCACGCTCAGAGCCTGGCGTCGGTGGCACCCGGAGAAGCCGCCACTCTTCACGAACGTGACAACCCCTCCGGCGGTCGAAGATCGCGACCAGGTCGAGTGGAGCGTGGCCGACATCCGCGAGATCCGGCTATCCGGCGCTAGAAGCCACCGACACCTCATCGTGGAAGGGCCGGACGGGGAGACATTCACGCTCTCTGAGCACCTGCTAGGCCCGAGCTTCGAAGACGTCTACGCCGGGCTGCGTGATGCGATGCCCGCCGTGGCTGCCCACCGTGGCTGTCTATGATCTCCAAGTGACGTGGCCCCGACCGCCAGGACCCGCGAGCGACAAGGACGTCCGAACGCTCTCCTTGGCCCAAGCTCCGCAAGCCGAGCCTGTCGCCTGGTGAAGCGCGCGCGGCCCGGACAGCTGCCGAGGCACAGCAGGGCGCGAATGGGATATCTCCCGACAGCACATTTACCCATATTCCTGGGCCCACAGGTGCGCGGTGGCCGACTCGCCGGAACGTCCGGCCGGGTGGCTCCGATGCGTGCGTGCCTGGGTCGAAGTACTGGAGAACAGGGAGTCGCCGTCGCTCTTTGGGCGCATTCGCGTTGTCACGCGAAGAGTGTTTGTCGCTTCTCAAAGGGCCAAAGCACGGCAACGGT
>JAJFIL010000011.1 GCA_021774965.1 Alphaproteobacteria bacterium | reverse complement strand
CGTCGCGCCTAATGTCAACGCCAGCTTGACCGGGTCAATGGGGGTGAGAGGATTGGCCTCGCCCTTCTTTGACTTGGAGCCGAAATCAGCTGCGGCGGAGAATTGGCCTTTGGTGAGGCCATAAACCCCGTTGTTTTCGATGAGGTAGAGCATATTGACGTTGCGCCGGATCGAATGACAGAACTGACCCAGGCCGATGGAGAGGGAATCTCCATCCCCGCTGACGCCCACGTAATGCAAATCGCCATTCACGGCAGCGGCCCCAGTGGCCACAGACGGCATCCGTCCGTGTACGGTGTTGATACCGTGGGATTGCCCCATAAAATAGGCGGTGGTCTTGGAAGAACAGCCAATGCCGCTGACTTTTGCGGCGCGATGGGGCTCAATCTCCAGCTCATAGAAGGCATGAACCAAAGCGGCGGTCACACTGTCGTGGCCGCAACCAGCGCAGAGGGTGGACATGCCGCCCTCATAATCGCGCACGGTGAGGCCAAGCTTGTTCTTCTTCAGATGCTTTTGAATGAGCGGTTTGGCGATGGAGGTCATTTGGCTTCTCCTCCCTTCAAATGAGACTTGATACCGTCGATGACAAAGCGGCAGTCCGGGACTTTCCCGCTGTAGCTCAGCATGGAGTGCATTTGACGCTTCTCAGCGCTGGTCTCGTTCAGCAGCAGTGCGTACAACTGTGCATCGCGGTTCTGTTCCACCACATAAATCGTGTCGTGGCTGGCCAGGAACTCTTCCACTTCCGGACTGAAGGGAAAAGCGCGAATGCGCATGTAGTCCACGGCGATGTTGTCTTCTTCCAACCGGTCCAGCGCTTCGATGATCGGGCCATCGGTGCTGCCCACCGCAAGGATACCAAGGTTGGTGGGCTCGGAAGCCTTGGTCAGGATGGGTTTGGGAACTGCGTTGGCCGCATTGGCAACTTTCCGATCAATGCGGTCCAGAAGGTCCTGATACTTGTCGGCATTTTCGGTGTAGTTGCCATATTTGTCATGGCCCGAGCCGCGGGTGAAATAAGAGCCCTTGGCGCTTTCGCCGGGCAGGGTGCGATAGGGCACGCCGTCACCGTCCACATCCAGGAAGCGATAGAAGTTATCCATCTTCTCCAGGTCAGCGGGGCTCAGGACCTTGCCGCGATTGGGCTTCCAATTGTCATCCCATTCCAGCTTGGGCACCATCCAGTCGTTCATGCCGATATCGATATCGGAGAGAACAAAGACCGGGGTCTGAAACGCTTCCGCCAGCTCGAACGCATCCACGGCGCTTTCAAAACATTCCCGTGGGTCCGAGGGGAACAAGACAATGTGCTTTGTATCCCCATGGGATGCATAGGCGCAAAGAAGGATGTCACCTTGTTGCGTGCGCGTTGGCAGGCCGGTCGAAGGCCCCACCCGCTGCACATCAAACAAAACCACCGGCACTTCGGCGTAATAAGCAAAGCCGATGAACTCGGACATCAGCGAGATGCCGGGGCCGCTGGTGGGGGTGAAGGCGCGCGCGCCATTCCAGCCTGCGCCCACCACCATGCCGATGGAGGCAAGTTCGTCTTCTGCCTGGATGATGCAGAAATTATTCTCGCCGGTCTCCGGGTCCACGCGGAACTTGTCGCAATAGGTCTTGAACCCATCCATCAAAGACGTGGATGGCGTAATGGGATACCAGGCACCAAAGGTAGCGCCTGCGTAAACGCAGCCAAGGCCCGCTGCGGTGTTGCCGTCGATCATGATGTAGTCGGCGGTCTTGTCCATCTTTTCGACCCGAAGCGGCAGAGGGCACGCGAAGTTTTCTTTCACATAGTCATAGCCAAGGTCGATGGCCTTCATATTGCCTTCGACTAGATGAGCCTTTGACGCGAAGGTCTCTCCCACCAGCTCTCGGATCACATCCATGTCCAAATCGATCAGCGCTGCAACCGCACCAACATAAGCCATATTCTTCATCAGGATGCGCGCGCGGGCGGTATGGAAATGCTCATTACACATGGCGGCAAGAGGCACGCCGATGACATTGATGTCGTCTCGTGCCAAAAGCTGTGGCCGGGGCCAGGTGCTATCGTACATAAGGTATCCACCAGGGGTCGTCTTGGCGAGATCCTGCGGATAGGTCTGCTGGTTCATGGCGACCATAAGGTCCACCACGCCGGTACGTGCCTGGTAAGCATCCTTGGTGACGCGGATTTCATACCACGTTGGCAGGCCCTGAATGTTGGACGGAAACAGGTTCTTGCCCACAACAGGCACGCCCATGCGGAACACGGTCTTCATCAACAAGGTGTTGGCACTGGCAGATCCTGTGCCGTTCACACTGCCGATCTTGAAGACAAAATCGTTGACCCGGCTTGTAACTTTAGCTTCGGCGACGACATTCATTCTGCCGCAACTCCTAATGGCTTCTCATAAGCGTGATGTTTTTCAAGATCAAAAATCTGCATGTCCCAAGCTGCCGTCGGGCAGCGCTCGGCGCACAGGCCGCAGTGCAGGCAAACATCCTCGTCCTTGACCATGACGCGCTTGGTGCCTTTTAAGGGCTCGGAAATATAAAGATCCTGGTCCAGGTTTTCTGCCGGGAAGGTCAGGCGCGGACGTAAATCATCCTCATCACCGTTCTGGGTGATGGTCAAGCAATCCACCGGGCAGATATCAATGCAGCCATCGCATTCAATACACAGCGGCGCATCAAATACAGTCTGCACATCGCAGTTCAAACAGCGTTGAACTTCCGTCGCGATCTGTTCTGCGGTAAAGCCCAGCTCAACTTCTGTCTCAAGATCCTTGAAGCGGTTCACCAGTTCTACCGATGGCATCTCACCCCGATGGGAGGCGTCATAATCATTGGAATAGCGCCACTCATACATGCCCATCTTAGTGGCAGCCAGATTCATGCCGTTGGCCGGGCGGTTGTTGAGATCCGCACCCTGACAATATTTGTCGATGGAGATGGCGGCCTGATGGCCGTGCTCCACAGCCCAGATGATGTTCAGCGGACCGAAGGCAGCATCCCCGCCAAAGAACACGCCTTCGCGAGTTGACTGAAAGGTTTCCTTGTCCACGTTGGGAACTTCCCACTTGTCAAACTCGATGCCGGCGTCGCGCTCAATCCAGGGAAACGCATTGTCTTGGCCGATGGCCAGGATCACGTCATCGCAAGGAATGGTGACCTCGCCGGTAACGTGCTGGGCTGTGATGCGGCCCGAAGCATCCACGTCATATTCCATGGTCTCAAACAGCATGCCGGTCAGCTTGCCGCCTTCTGTCACGAAGGCCTTGGGAGAATGGTTGACCTTGATGTCGATATTTTCTTCTTCGGCGTCTTCCAGCTCCCAAGCCGAAGCCTTGAAGAACTCCCGTGGCTTGCGCGCCATGACTTTGACATCCGATGCGCCAAGCCGAAGCGAGGAGCGGCAGCAATCCATGGCGGTATTGCCAACACCGATGATCAGAACGTTTTTGCCGATCTTGTCGATGTGATCGAAGGCGACAGATTCAAGCCACTCGATCCCAATATGAATATTGTCAGACGCTTCAGTCCGGCCCGGCAGATCCAGGTTCTTGCCTTTCGGTGCGCCGGAGCCCACGAACACCGCGTCATATCCTTCGCCGAGAAGGGCATTCATGCTCTCGATGCGATGATCGGTCTTGAGCTCAACGCCTTGGTTCAGAATGTAGCCGATCTCTTCGTCCAACACCTCTTCAGGTAGGCGGAAGGACGGAATGTTGGACAGCATTAAGCCGCCCGGGCGCTCCATGGCCTCAAAAACTGTGCATTCATAGCCCAGCGGAGCCAAATCATTGGCCACGGTCAACGAGGCAGGACCCGCACCCACAAGGGCGATCTTCTTGCCATTGGTCGATGCGGGTTTTTTCGGCAGTTGGCCGGAAATATCTTCACGATGGTCGGCAGCTACGCGCTTTAAGCGGCAGATGGCAACAGGCTCATCCTCTACGCGGACGCGGCGGCAGGCAGGCTCGCACGGGCGGTCACAGACCCGGCCCAGGATGCCCGGGAAAACATTTGAATTTCTGTTCAGCAAATAGGCGTCGCCGAAACGGCCTTGTGCGATCAGGCGAATATATTCCGGAACCGGCGTATGAGCGGGGCAGGCGTATTGGCAATCAACGACTTTGTGGAAGTATTCGGGATTGCTAATATTAGTGGGTTTCATTTTATCGCATCCATAGGGACAGGAACCACATGGGCCCTAAGGCCTGGCATTTGCGGCTCTGATCATCCTTTAGTTTTGGAATATCCCACATCAATTGCCTGGTGCCGCAAGTGCTCAACCCCAAACTGATCACTTGCAACGGAGTGAACACAATCACGATATTTGCACAAGCGCAACGGGGCATTTCAAGCCGAGACGAATTGTCGTTAACGCATGAGAGATTGGGGTCAGGTCACTTTTGAACGAGTCTTGAAAGATGGCGTATCCCACAGCTTTTCTTTCAACACACGCTCAAGCGTTGCTGCCGCCTTTTCAACATCGGCATAGCTCACATAAAGAGGCGTGAAGCCAAAGCGGATGACATCCGGTTCGCGAAAATCGCCGATTACGCCTTGCGAGATCAGCGCCTGCATCATCGCATAGCCTTCAGGGCAATGAAACGAGACCTGACTGCCCCGGGCCTTGGCATCGCGAGGGCTGGCCAGTGTTAGGCCGTACGGTGCACAGCGGGCCTCTACCTCTGCAATGAAGAGATCACCCAGAGCCATGGACTTCGCGCGCACATCCCTCATGGAAACATCGTCCCAAACATCAAGCGCGGCATCCAGTGCGGAGAGCCCCAGGATCGGCGGCGTGCCCACGGTCATGCGCGTGGTGCCTGGTGCAGGGCGGTAGTCGAGATCAAACTTGAATGGCGCTTCGTGACCCATCCAGCCTGAGAGGAAAGGCTCAACATGGGAAAGATGATCTGGGCGCACATAAATAAAGGCCGGCGCGCCGGGCCCACCGTTGAGGTATTTGTACGAACAGCCGATGGCAAAATCTGCCTTTGCGGTGGTCAGGTCTATTTCCATGGCCCCAGCCGAATGACAGAGGTCCCATTGGGCAATCGCACCCACATCGTGAGCCTTGGCGGTGAGAGACTTCATATCGTGAATGCGGCCTGAGCGGTAATCCACTTCGGTCAACATCATCACAGCAACGCTGTCGTCGATGGCAGCTTCTACATCTTTCGGCTCTACCAGCCGCAGCTCATGGCCTTGATCCAAGCCGCGAATGAGCCCTTGCGCCATGTAGAGATCTGCAGGGAAATTACCGGTATCCGACAGGATTACTTTGCGGCTCGGGCGCATCTCAAGCCCCGCCGAGAGCGCCTTGATCAGATTCACGGACGTTGAATCTGCCGCCACGACAGAGCCTGAAGCCGCCCCGATCAGCTTGCCGATGCGGTCGCCGACGCGGGTCGGCATGTCGATCCAGGAATGATCATTCCAGCCCCGGATCAGGCTTTGCCCCCATTCAGCGCTTACGACTTCTGCCATACGAGCGGCCACGTTGCGGGGCAGGCAGCCAAGCGAGTTGCCATCCAGATAGATGACAGCTTCCGGCAAGGTGAACTCATCGCGTTTTGCGGCAAGAGGATCGCTCCCGTCCAATTGGGCGACATCGCTCATGTGGTCTCACCTCCAGAGATGGAAATCGTCTGCCCCGTGATAGATTGCGATCCCGGCCCGCAAAGCCACAGGACGGCTTCGGCCACTTCTTCGGGCTCGATCATCCGTTGTTGCGGGTTGGTCGCAGTGAGGGAGGCGCGGGCAGCCTCCTCATCAAGCCCGGTCTTGTCCATGATGATGGCCACAGAGTTATCCACCAACGGCGTGTCCATATAGCCGGGGCAGATGGCATTTACGGTAATGTTCTGAAGGGCTGTTTCTGCCGCCAGGGCGCGGGTCAGGCCAATGACCCCGTGCTTGGCCGAACAATAGGGCACCACATAGGCATAGCCTTTGCGCCCGGCGATGGAGGAGATGGAAATGATCCGCCCCCAGCCTTGGGCGCGCATATCGCTCAAGGCTTCGCGGGCGGTGAGGAACACGCCGGTGAGGTTCACATCGATCAGCCGCTGCCATTGTTCAAGGCTCACCTTCGAGAGGGGCGCGCTTTCCGCGGCTCCGGCATTGGCGATGACAATATCAACAGGTCCATGAGCTTTGCGGGCCCCCTCGAACATGGCGGCGACGGAGCTCTCGTCTGTCACGTCAGCGGTCACGGTGTGGATCAGCTCGGATTTTGTGGCAATCTCTTCTAAGGGCTCAGCGCGCCGTCCGGAGATTGTCACTTTCATACCAGCCTCTGCTAAGGCCAGGGCGATGACGGCGCCAACGCCTGTGCCTCCGCCGGTGATGAGGGCGTGTTTTGGGCTTGGCTGTGTCATGTCAAATCCGTGTCTTTGCTATTTGGTGAGAGCTGCGCGCTGATTCCGATGATGAATATATGACACGGTCGTGCGCGCTCCTCCATAAATGTTTCACATCAGAAACTTGCCTGTCAGCGAAGCGCAAGGCAGGGTGGCGCGCAACTACAGGGGGTTTCCGCCGACCATGACCGCTGAAATGGATGATGCCTATGCCAATAGTGCCCATATCGAGGGTGCTGAGAAATACGTGGCGGCGTGGAAGCGCGATGCTGAGGCGTTCCGCGCGGCAGCAAAAAATGAGATGATCTTCCCCTACGGCCGGGGCAAGCGCGAGCGCTATGATTTGTTCTTGCCCGAGGGCTCGTCCACCGTCAATCCGCCCAAGGGCCTTTTTGTCTTTATCCATGGCGGCTATTGGATGGATTTTGACAAATCCTTCTGGTCCCATTTGGGGGCAGGGGCCATGGCCCATGGCTGGGCGGCGGCATTTCCCAGTTATGATCTGTGCCCGGATAAATCCATCACAGGAATTGCGTGCCAGATTGCGGCGGCTATCACAGATGTTGCATCTCGGGTGGAGGGCCCGATTGTGATCTCGGGGCATTCGGCAGGGGGGCACCTTGCCGCGCGCATGGTGTGTGAAAACAGCCCACTGTCGACAGAGGTTCGGGAGCGGATCCAGTTGGCCGTCGGCATCAGCGGAATCTATGATCTGGCCCCTCTCATGTTCACCAAAATGAACGAGACCCTTGGCATCGATAAGAAAGAGGTGATCGCAGAGAGCCCAGCTCGACTGGCACCCATGGCGGGGGTGAAGTTCGTGGCCTGGGTGGGCGGCGATGAGCGGCCAGAGTTCCTGCGCCAGACAAGAGAGCTTGCGCAAACCTGGTCCGGCACAAAGACATTTTTTGTGGAGGAGGCAGGCAAGCACCACTTTGATATTATCGATGGTCTCTGCGACCCGGAAAGCCGCCTGGTTCTAACGGCGCTGGGACTTTAGGCGCTACTCACCCCTCGTCGCCAAGGCCTTTGTCCTTGGTGAAGGCGTTGAAGCAGATCACGGTTTCCGTGTCCTGAATGCCCGGCACGGGGTGGACTGTTTCGCTCACAAAGCGACCGATGTCATAATCATCCGGCAGGTGGTACTGCGCAATCAGGTCGTATCGTCCGGAAATCGAATGCACCAGCGGAACAATGTCCGCATCATCCACCAGCCGTGTGGCCACGTCGTAGGTCCGCCCAAGTTGGCATTTGATGAAGATGTAGAAAGTGCGCATGAAAAGCTCCGTTCGTCGATGAAGGATCACTCTAGACCGTTCCCCTCCAACCTGAAAGCGCTATGCTGGCCTCATGGCATTGATCCGAACTCTTCCGCAAAATAATGAAGCTCCCGGCTGGGCAGCAATCTTGCCGCCGCGCACGCCAAGCCCCTCCATAGAAGGCGAAATTCACGGCGATTGGGTCGTGCTGGGGGCAGGCTTTACCGGCCTTGCGGCGGCCCGCAGGCTTGGCGAGATGCGCCCCGATGATCGCATCATCATTGTGGATGCAGGCGAGGTGGGAGCAGGCGCTTCGGGCCGGAATTCAGGTTTTGCCATTGATCACGCTCATACCTTGGGGGGCGGGGTGGCAGCCCTTGAAAGCGCGCGCGGGCAAAAGCGGCTCTATTCAGCAGCAATTGAGGGGATGGCGGAAATCGTTGCGGCCCACGAGATCGAGTGTGACTGGCGCAACGACGGCAAGTTTCACGGTGCGGCCTCGGCCCGAGGCACAGAGGCCTATCTCAAACCGCTTTTAGAAGAGCTTGATCATATTGATGAGCCCCATCGCTGGCTGAACGCCAGGGAGATGGAGGCTGAGTTGGGCATCAATCACTATGCGGCAGGCATCTACACCCCTGGCACGGTGCTGGTGAACCCGGCGGCCTTGGTGCGAGGGCTGGCCGGTTGTTTGCCGGAAAACGTGACCTTGGCGGAAAACTCTCCCGTGACGACAATCGATATTGCCGGGCCCATCAAGCTCACCACACTAAAAGGGCAAGTGGTCGCAAAGCGCATGATCCTGGCAACAAATGCTTTTACCCCGGAGATGGGCTTTTTCCAGCGCAAGTTGTTGCCCTTTGTGGGCTTTGCCAGTTTGAGCCGGGTGCTGACTGCGGGCGAGCAAGAAGCCCTCGGGGGCCGCGCAAGCTGGGGGCTTACGCCTGCCAATGCTTTTGTGGGGGCAACGATCCAGCGGACCGGGGACAATCGTATTCTCTTCCGCCAGACCATCACTTACCGCGACAACCTGCGCCATAGTGCTGCTGAGTTGGAACAAGTGCGCGCCCGTCATAGGCAATTGTTCGCTGCGCGCTTTGCGATGTTGCCGGATGTTACGCTGGATCACACCTGGGGTGGTTATCTGAGCCTCAGTCGCAATCAGGACAGCGCTTTTGGAAAATTCGCCGACAATGTCTGGGGTGCCGCTGGCCATCAGGGCATCGGGGTGACGCGCGGGACCATCTCCGGGACGCTGGCCGCCGACATGGCCATGGGGCTCGATAATCCGCTTTTAGAAGACATGATGTGCATCGCCCGTCCGGTCTCCAACCCGCCATCACCATTGTTGGATCTGGGAATTGCCTTGAACACGGCGTGGGATGCCTGGCGCAATCGGGATGAGGCGTGACGCGCCCCTGCGGTGCAGCGCCTCATTGGCACTTCCCCTGACATTCAGTTACACTTCCCTCTATGACAACACCCACAAAAATTGCCAAAACCCATTTTGAGGCCGCTATGGCCCAGGCCGAAGAGACAGGTCAGGGGCAGGACGCCGTTGCTCGCGCGTTTATGGCGCTGGTCCTGGAAACCTATCTCAAAACCCGCTCCATGGACGATGTGCGTCAGGAGATACTGACCTCTGCCGATAATCTGGATCCCGATGCCGATCACATGTTCATGCGCCCTTGACCGGACAGTCGTGGAGTGGATCGGCTCAAAGGGTTCCGTACCGGAAGCTAACTGACAATTTGTCGGCAGACATAAATGGTGCCTATAATTGGCCAACACCATGGGCAAGATTTGAGGGACACCCAATTATGAGCGATGCGGCCTACAGCACAACCAACGCTGCAACAGCGGCGGAAACCCCGCTGGACAAGATTGACGTCAGTGATCCCGGGCTTTTTCGCGACAATAAAATTTGGGAATATTTCGCGCGCCTGCGCAATGAGGACCCTGTCCATTATTGTGAGGAAAGCCGCTACGGCCCCTATTGGGCGATCACCAAATACAAAGACATCATGGCAGTAGATACCAACCACCAGGTCTTTTCATCAGAATCCGAACTTGGCGGTATTTCCATTCGCAATCAGGCGGCAGATTTCATCCTGCCCATGTTCATCGCCATGGATCCGCCCAAGCACGATGACCAGCGCAAGGTCGTAAGCCCCATCGTGGCGCCGGACAACCTGGCGCGCCTGGAAGGCACCATCCGGGAGCGGGTTTGCAAGATCATGGACGGGCTGCCCCGCGACGAAGAATTCAATTGGGTGGAACGCGTCTCTATTGAGCTCACCACCCAGATGCTGGCCACGCTTTTTGATTTTCCATGGGAGGATCGGCACCTTCTCACCCATTGGTCCGATACGGTGACCGCTGAAAGTGAAGTGGTTACAGAAGAAAGCATTCAGGCCCGCCGTGCAGAGCTGCGCAAATGCGGTGAGTATTTCGTCAATCTATGGAACGAACGCGCTACCAAGGAACCCCAAGGCGATCTCATCTCCATGCTGGCTCATGGGGAAGCCACCAAGGATATGGACTACAAGGAATATCTCGGTAATGTTCTGCTGTTGATCGTGGGCGGCAATGACACCACGCGGAACTCCATCACCGGAGGGCTTCTGGCTCTTAATCAGAACCCGGATCAATATGACAAGCTGATGGCAGATCCCTCATTAATTGAAAGCATGGTGCCGGAGATCATTCGCTGGCAGACCCCGCTCGCCCATATGCGGCGCACGGCTCTTGAAGATATTGAGCTTGGCGGCAAAACCATCAAGAAGGGCGACAAGGTGGTGATGTGGTACGTCTCGGGCAATCGGGACGACACGGTGATTGAGAACGCCGACAAATTCATCATTGATCGCGCGCGGCCTCGCCAGCATTTGTCCTTTGGATTTGGCATCCACCGCTGTGTGGGTAACCGTCTGGGGGAGATGCAACTGCGCATCGTTTGGGAGGAAATCCTCAAGCGCTTCCCGAAGATTGAAGTTGTAAAAGAGCCTCGCCGCGTCTTTTCCAGCTTCGTCAAAGGCTATGAAGAGATGATAGTCCGCATTCCAAGCTGATATGTCTTGTTCCATTATCCTTGGCGCAACTGACAATTTGTCGGCACGGGAAATTTGTGTCTATAATTCAAGGCAGATAAACGCACGATCAAGGAAGCAGGCTCATGAGCGACGTACTTGAAGCACCCTATGTCTCCACCAACGGCGCGAGCGCTGCGGAAACCCCGCTGGACAAGATCGACGTTTCCGATCCAGAGCTTTTTCGCGACAACAGAATGTGGGAATTCTTTGCTCGTCTGCGCAAAGAAGACCCGGTGCACTACTGTGAAGACAGTCGCTATGGCCCTTATTGGGCGGTGACCAAATACAAAGACATCATGGCGGTGGATACCAACCACAAAGTCTTCTCCTCCGACAGCGGTCTGGGCGGTATCACCGTGCGTGATCAGGACGAAGACTTCATGCTGCCCATGTTTATCGCCATGGATCAGCCCAAGCATGATTTCCAGCGCAAGGTGGTGAGCCCCATCGTCTCCCCGGACAATCTGGCAAAGCTTGAAGGCACCATCCGGGAGCGGGTGTGCAAAATTCTCGATGGCCTGCCGCGGGATGAGCCTTTTGACTGGGTGGACAGGGTGTCTATTGAGCTAACGACGCAGATGCTGGCCACGCTCTTTGATTTTCCCTGGGAAGACCGGCGCAAGCTGACCCATTGGTCCGACATCGCCACCGCCGAAGACTTGCTCGAGGACGAGGAAAAAGACGAAGCGCGCAAAGCAGAGCTTATGGAATGCGGCGCCTACTTCACCAACCTGTGGAATGAGCGCGTGAACGCGGAGCCTGCGGGAGATCTCATTTCCATGTTGGCTCATGGGGAAAGCACCAAGAACATGGACCCCATGGAGTATCTGGGTAATATCGTGTTGTTGATTGTCGGTGGTAATGATACCACACGGAACTCCCTTACCGGGGGCCTTCTGGCGCTTAGTCAGAACCAGGATCAATATGACAAGCTGATGGCAGATCACTCTCTGGTGGAAAGCATGGTGCCAGAGATTATTCGCTGGCAGACACCGCTTGCCCACATGCGGCGCACGGCGCTGGAAGATATCGAGCTTGGCGGCAAGCAAATCAAAAAGGGTGACAAGGTCGTCATGTGGTATGTCTCGGGCAATCGGGACGACACAGTGATTGAGAACGCGGACAAGTTTATCATTGATCGTGCCCGCCCCCGTCAGCACTTATCCTTTGGGTTTGGTATTCACCGCTGCGTTGGAAACCGCCTTGGCGAGATGCAGTTGCGCATCGTCTGGGAAGAGGTTCTCAAGCGCTTCCCCAAAATCGAAGTGATGGAAGAGCCCACGCGGATTTACTCCAGTTTCGTTAAAGGCTACGCTCGCATGATGGTGCGTATCCCCAGCTGATTTTGATCTGCCACCAAGGTGAAATATGACATCCACTGATTTTGAAGTTCAGCGCGCAAGCCTGAACACGTCGCGATTTGTCTCAACGCCTGCGCCCACGATGGGCGACCTCGCCGAAAGGCAGGTGCTTTTCAAAGTTGATGCCTTTGGTCTCTCCGCCAATAACATCACCTATGCGGTGATGGGCGATATGATGTCCTATTGGAATTTCTTTCCATCAAGTGACGAACAAATGGGCCGGGTGCCCGTTTGGGGATTTGCTGATGTCATCGCTTCGCGGGCGACAGGCATTGAAGCGGGCGAGCGGTTCTACGGCTATCTGCCCATGTCCACACATCTTATTGTGAATGCCACGCGCGTAGATGACAGCGGCTTTATGGATGCCACACCTCATCGCATTGATCTGCCAGCCGCCTATAATCGCTATGTGCGCACAAGCAATGATCCGGGCTATCGCGCCACAAAGGAAGCGGAGCACATGTTGCTCCAGCCCTTGTTCATCACCTCATTCCTGATCGACCATTTTCTAAGTGTCAATGAAGGTTTCGGTGCAAAAACCGTGGTGCTGTCTAGCGCCTCCAGCAAGACCGCCATGGCGCTGGCATATCTTCTGTCCCGGCGCGGTGATGTGGACGTTGTGGGGCTCACGTCCAAAGGTAATATGGAATTTGTTGAGGGACTTGGGTTTTATAACAAGACTGTCGATTATGCGGATCTGAACACTCTCGATGCAACTGAGAAAGTTGTTTACGTGGACATGTCCGGCGATGGAGAGCTGCGAGTCGCGCTTCATAATCATTATACGGATAATATGATGCACAGCTGCATGGTGGGAGCCACCCACTATGACAAACTTGGCGGAGCAGATAATCTGCCAGGGCCGGAACCGGTATTGTTCTTTGCGCCAGGTTACGCCAAGGACAGTGGCCTGAACTGGGGCAGCCCGGACTTGCAAGCGGTGCTCGCCGAGGTGTGGACAGGATTTGTCGATACTGCGGAAAGCTGGATGGATATCACCCCAGCGCGAGGCCAGGACGCCGTGAAGGCTGCATACCTTGAAATGCTGAGCGGTAAATCAAACCCTCGTGCAGGTTTTGTGCTGTCGCTGTTTGAGTAAGATAGATCAAATCAAACTTGACCCATTCCTAACTTGACGTCCCCCGGTTTAGCCGGGGTGCGTCGAGAAACGTTGGGTTCAATTCCTCTGATTCGAATTGTGGTCTGCGCTACCCGCTCAAAACCCAACACGGATCATTGAAACATAACAGACTATCGGACCGCGCCAAGGCCACCAGCGTCAGGCCCGATTGTTTGGCAAGCTCAATGGCAAGCGTTGTGGGCGCGGAGACCGTCACCAACATTGGCACGCCAAAGACAATGGCCTTTTGCACCAACTCATGACTGCAGCGGCTGGTCAGCAGCACGAAGCCTTCGCTATGGGCCAGCCCGGTGCGCATCGAATGGCCGATCAATTTGTCAAAGGCATTGTGCCGACCCACATCTTCCCGAAGAGCCAGAATGTCTCCTGCCGGGCTCACCAAGGCAGCCCCGTGAACCGCCCCGGTCTTGGCATTGAGCACTTGCAGGGCAGTTAAATCCTCCAGTGCCTTGAAGATTGCCTCTCGGCTCGCCTCTGGCTTGGCGTCTACCTTGGGCAGGTCCCGGATCGCGTGTTCCAGTTCCACCACCCCGCAGACGCCGCAGCCGGTCTGCCCCACCATGTTGCGGCGGCCCTCAATCAGGTGACTGAAGCGGGCTTGTGGGATTATCGCCTGGATCACAAAGCCCTGATCCAGTTTGCGTATTTCAATGCTTTCCAACTCTTCAGGACTTTCAATGATTTGTTCTGTCAACGCAAAGCCCAGGGCAAAATCCTCAAAATCCTGGGGGCTCATCATCATCACAACATGAGCGACCCCATTAAAAGTGAGGGATACGGGCACCTCAGCCGCAATCTCACGAGCGCCCGGTTTACTGCCGCGCGCTGTTAGCTCGAGATTTGGATGATCGATAGATGAATTCATGTTCGCCAGACTGCCCTAAATCAGTGCAGTATCCAATCTTCGCCTTTGAGATCAAACCTCAAGAGGACTAGAATTATCAAGAAAAGATAGACTAAGAGTGATTTGGGAACCCCTCTCATTAAATGAGGGGACCTTTGGGAGAAAACGCAGACGGGAACCGCCCATGAGCCTCGCAGCCGAGATCTGTGAACATTACGACAATCAGCCCGATGCGTTGATTGAAATCCTGCACGACGTACAAAAAGTCGGCGGCTTTATCCAGACAGATGCCCTGCGTGCCATCGCTGAGGCCTTGAACATCTCTCGGGCCGAGGTTCAGGGCGTGGTGAGTTTTTATGATGATTTTCGCCTTGAGCCCGCCCCTGCCGGAACGGTGAAGCTCTGTCGTGGAGAGGCTTGTCAGGCCACGGGTAGCGATCAATTGGCGACAGATTTAAAGGCGGCTCATATGCCGAGCGAGCAGGTTTTCTGTCTCGGCAATTGTGCCCTTGGCCCCGCGGCGATGATTGAGGGTCAACTCATCGGCCGAGCAAACGTGGACAAGATCAAGGCTCAGCGCTCTGTCTTCAAGACGGAGGGCAAATAGCATGGCCTCCATTAAAGTTTATGTGCCCCGTGATGCTGCCGCTCTCTCCGTGGGCGCTGATGAAGTCGCCCAGACCTTGGAGAGCGCCATCAAGCTGCGCAAGCTGGACGCAAAGATCATCCGCACCGGCTCCCGTGGCATGATGTGGCTGGAGCCTTTGGTGGAAGTGGACGTGAACGGAACACGCATCGCCTATGGGCCGGTTACAGCAGCCGATGTGCCTTCCTTGCTGGAAGCAGATTTCCTGAACGGTGGCGATCATGCCCTGAGGTTGGGGCCTACGGAGGAGATCCCCTATTTGGCAAATCAGGAACGTCTGACCTTTGCCCGTTGCGGGGTGATTGATCCGCTGGATCTCGAAGATTATGAATCCCACGGCGGGTTGAAAGGCCTGCGCGCGGCGGCGAAACTTGCCCCTGAAGAGATCACGCAAGCCATCATTGGCTCTGGCCTGCGCGGACGCGGCGGGGCGGGCTTTCCCACCGGCATCAAATGGAAGACCGCGTCTGAGGCGGACGCCGCGCAGAAATACATCTGCTGCAATGCGGACGAAGGCGACAGCGGCACGTTTGCGGATCGCATGCTGATGGAAGGGGACCCTTTCACCTTGCTCGAAGGCATGGTGATCGCGGGTTTCGCCGTTGGGGCCACCATGGGCTTCATCTATATCCGTTCCGAATATCCTCATGCCATTGCAACGATGCAAAAGGCGGTCACTGTTTGGAGTGAGGCAGGCCTGCTGGGTGATGACATTGCCGGATCAGGCCGCAGCTTTCGCATAGAGATCCGCCGCGGCGCGGGATCTTATATCTGCGGCGAAGAAAGCGCCATGCTCGACAGTCTCGAAGGCAAGCGCGGTATGGTGCGGCCCAAACCACCGATCCCGGCCATCGCAGGGCTTTTTGGTCAGCCCACCATCGTCAACAATGTGCTGACCCTCGCGGCGGTGCCCCAGATTTTGGACAAGGGCGCAGATTTCTACAAAGATTATGGCATGGGCAAATCGCGCGGCACGCAAGCGTTTCAGCTGGCGGGGAATATCAAGCGCGGCGGCCTGGTGGAAAAAGCCTTTGGGGTCAGCTTGCGTGAGCTGATCGAAGACTTCGGCGGTGGCACGCTCTCTGGTAAACCCTTGAGGGCAGTACAGGCAGGCGGGCCTCTTGGCTCTTACATACCCGCGTCACAACTAGATCTTGCCATGGACTACGAGACCTTTGCAGAAGCTGATGCCATGTTGGGCCATGGAGGGCTGGTGGTGTTTGATGAAACTGTCGACATGGCCAAGCAAGCCGAGTTCGCCATGGAGTTCTGCGCCATTGAAAGCTGCGGCAAGTGTACGCCCTGCCGGATTGGTTCCACCCGCGGGGTGGAGGTCATGGCCCGCATCCGCAAAGGCGAGGACGTTGCCAAGAACATCGCGCTTCTGGAAGGCCTTTGCGAAGTGATGGTGGAAGGCTCTCTCTGCGCCATGGGCGGGCTGACGCCCATGCCGGTGTTGAGCGCCCTTGAACATTTCCCGGAAGATTTCAAGAAGACGGGAGCGCCTTCATGAGCCTGACAAAAGACTTGGATTACGGCACTCCACCTCGCGCGAGTGAGACAACAATCACGCTGGAGATCGACGGGCGCGCGGTCACGGTGCCGGAAGGCACCTCCATCATGCGCGCGGCGGAGGTCAATGCTGTTTCCATTCCCAAGCTTTGTTCTACCGACAGTCTGGAGCCGTTTGGGTCTTGCCGTCTGTGTCTGGTGGAAATCGAAGGACGCAAAGGCACGCCTTCGTCCTGCACCACGCCTGTCGCGGAAGGCATGAAAGTCTCCACCCAAAGCGATCATTTGGCCAAACTGCGGCGCGGCGTGATGGAGCTTTATGTCTCCGATCATCCGCTGGATTGTTTGACTTGTTCGGCCAATGGCGATTGCGAGCTGCAAGACACCGCAGGCGAGGTGGGTTTACGCGAAGTGCGCTACGGCCTGGACGGGCAGAAACATCCCGGCACAGAAGTGGACGCCAGCAATCCTTATTTCCAATATGATCCCACCAAATGCATCGTCTGCTCGCGCTGCGTACGGGCGTGCGAGGAAGTTCAAGGCACCTTTGCGCTTACCATCGGCGGGCGGGGCTTTGGCTCGAAGGTGACTGCGGGGCTGGACGAGGATTTCATGTCTTCCGAGTGCGTTTCCTGCGGTGCCTGTGTTCAAGCCTGCCCCACCGCGACCTTGATGGAAAAATCCATCATCGAAAATGGAACGCCCACGCGTGTCGTGAAAACCACCTGTGCCTATTGCGGGGTTGGCTGTTCTTTCAATGCTGAACTTCAAGGCAATGAAGTCGTGCGCATGGTGCCGTCCCGGGAAGGCGGGGCCAATGAAGGGCACTCATGCGTGAAGGGCCGCTTTGCCTGGGGCTATACCACGCACAAGGATCGCATCACCTCGCCCATGATCCGCGAGAACACAACCGACCCCTGGCGCGAGGTGAGCTGGGACGAGGCCATCGGCTTTGCTGCGGAGAGATTCAAAGCCATCCAGAAAGCCCATGGCAGAGAATCCATCGGCGGGGTGACGTCTTCCCGCTGCACCAACGAAGAGGTCTGGGTCGTTCAAAAGATGATCCGCGCCGCCTTTGGCAACAACAACGTGGATACCTGCGCGCGGGTCTGTCATTCGCCCACCGGCTATGGCCTGAAGCAAACTTTTGGCACCTCAGCGGGCACGCAGGATTTCAGATCCGTGGCGGATGCCGATGTGGTTCTGGTGATCGGCGCCAATCCCACCGACGCGCATCCGGTCTTTGCTTCCCGGCTCAAACGTCGCTTGCGTGAAGGCGCAAAAATGATTGTCATCGATCCACGCCGCATTGATCTGGTCAAAAGCCCGCACATCCGCGCGGCGCATCATCTGCAATTGCTGCCGGGGACCAATGTGGCAGTGGTCAATGCGCTTGCTCATGTGATTGTCACCGAGGGTTTGACGGACAAGACGTTCGTTGCGGAACGCTGTGAAGAGGAAAGCTTTGCGCGCTGGGTTAAGTTTATTTCTGAGACGCAAAACTCCCCCGAAGCCCTGGAAGAGATTTCCGGTGTTCCTGCGTTCGAGCTGCGCGCGGCGGCGCGGCTTTATGCCGGAGCGGGCAATGGGGCGGTCTACTACGGCCTCGGGGTAACCGAACACAGCCAAGGCTCCTCCATGGTCATGGCTATGGCAAATCTGGCGATGGCCACCGGCAATATTGGAAGGCGCGGCGTTGGGGTAAACCCCCTGCGTGGGCAGAACAATGTGCAAGGTTCCTGCGATATGGGATCGTTCCCGCACGAATTTCCCGGCTATCGCCACGTAGCGGACGTGGGTGTGCGCAGTCTCTTTGAGGGCGATTGGGGCGCCACGCTGGACGCAGAGCCCGGCCTTCGAATTCCCAATATGTTTGCCGCAGCCTTGGATGGCAGCTTCATGGGCATGTTCATTCAGGGCGAAGATTTTGTGCAGTCTGACCCCGACACAAAACATGTGGTTGCTGCGTTGGAGGCGATGGATTGCGTCATCGTGCAGGATCTCTTCTTGAACGAGACCGCAACCTACGCCCATGTCTTCTTTCCCGGCACAACGTTCCTTGAGAAAAATGGCACCTTCACCAATGCAGAACGGCGCATGAATCGCGTGCGTCCAGTAATTGCGCCCAAGGCGGGCCTTTCAGAATGGGAAACCGTGTGCCGCCTGGCCTCGGCCATGGGCTATGAGATGTCTTATGGGCACCCCTCCGAGATCATGGAGGAGATCGCGCGCCTGACCCCCGCTTTTGCCGGAGTGAGTTTCGATTTGCTTGATAAATCGGGCAGCCTGCAATGGCCGTGCAATGAGGCGGCGCCGGAAGGCACCCCCACCATGCATGTAGACGGCTTTGTGCGCGGCAAGGGGCAGTTCATGCTCACCCAATACATCCCCACCGAGGAACGCTCTAACAGGAAATTCCCACTGATCCTCACCACCGGGCGTATTCTGAGCCAGTATAATGTGGGCACCCAGACAGGGCGCACAGCAAATACCAAGTGGCATGATGAGGATCTATTAGAAATACATTCCCATGACGCGGACCTGCGGGGGATTTCTGATGGCGACATGATCTCCCTGGCCAGCCGCAAGGGGGAGGTCAGTTTGCGGGCAACAATCACCAGCCGCGTGCCGCCCGGAGTGGTCTACACAACGTTTCACCACGCGAGTTCCAATGCAAATGTGGTAACCACGGAACTTTCCGATTGGGCCACCAGCTGCCCTGAGTACAAAGTCACTGCTGTTCAGGTAGCGCTCAGCAATCGCCTGCCCGAATGGCAGGAAAACTATAAGGCCCGCGCCGCTCAATCTCGCAAAATCCTGCCAGCTGCAGAATAGAAAAGGCCGAGAAATGGAAGACGCCGAACTCATCCGTATGGCCAATCAGATCGCCGACTTCTTCGGCCCTTATACCGAGGAAGAAGGCATTGCAGGGGTCGCGAACCATATAATGAGCTTCTGGGAGCCCCGCATGCGGCAACAAGTCCTGGCCCTGAGCAAAGAAAAAGGGAAGGAATTTTCTCCCTTAGTGCAAAAGGCGTTGTCGCGATTGTCCTGAGCAGGACCCCTATTACGGGAAAAGACACTAAAATTAGTAGGGTTTTCAAGTCAGGGTAGAGAAACGGCCCCTGTTTGTCCTTGGTACGCGGTGAAAGCAACCGTTAGTTGATAGAAACGTGCAGCTAACGGATTTTAAACATAAAATGCGGATGATTTCCCATGGGCGCATTGTTTTGCGCCCGGTGTCAAAGATGGGGGAAGCGAACCTTGAAAACCGCAGACGCATTGATAAAGCGATTGGGCGTGATCTATGCCGTTACGCTTTTCGGTATCGTCGCGGCGACGATTGGCGTCTTTGGCGCATTGGGCTGGGGCCAATCATTTCAGGGGATGTCTCCTTATCAGGTCGCCCTTACGTCCTTCCTGTTGCTTATCCCAGTTCTGGGCGGGCTCACTCTTCTCGCAATTCTGACCTTTGTTACGGTTCGCAAGGCGATCACCAATGCGGAAGCAGCCTCAGGTGAAACGGTCCAGCGGTCTCTTGTTCCGGAATATTCGGGGGATGCTACGGTCCGGTTTGACAAGCACGGTAGACTTGAGTCGATCAACGATACAGTCACTCGTATTCTTGGCTGGACTATCGAAGATGTTCGCGGCAAGCGCCCTTGTGATGTTTTGCGAGAAAGTGGCGATCTTGCTCAGCTCGAGCAGCAAATCCTCTCTGAGATTGGGGAAAAAATAAGCTGGCGCCGAGAGGTTCAAATGGATGCCAAGGATGGATCTCTCCTGTGGGTTGATATGGGCATCAATATTGTGACCTCCGAGGATGGTAAGATAGAGCAGATGGTTGCTGTCTTCCGTGATATCTCGGAAATGGTTCACTACCGAACAAAACTCGAAAAGACGATCGCCCGGGCCAATGCTGCAGATTCGGTACGGAACCAATTCCTGACCAATATGAGTCATGAGCTTCGCACACCGATCAATGGCATCATGGGGATGAATTACCTTTTGCTGCACTCGGAATTACGGGATGACCAAAAAGAATATGCCAAAACGGTTCAAGCCTCTTCTGAGCATTTGTTGCATGTCATCAATAACATCCTTGATCTCTCAAAGATGGAATCCGGCCAACTTGAACTGGCCGCGCAGCCCTTCAGTCTGGACGAATTGATCAATAGTTCGCTGGATGCCGTGCGCGACTCAGCGAGGCGAAAGGGGCTGGCACTTAGCTCTCATGTTCCGTTCTCGGATCAAACCTATTTTGAGGGCGATGTCGACCGGGTGCGTCAACTACTCATCAATATTCTGGCCAACGCTGTCAAATTCACCCTTGTGGGGGAAATTTCCCTCTCGGTGGAAGAGAGCGAGAAGGGCATAGCTGTCAGTATTACTGATACCGGCCCTGGCATCTTGCCTGAAGATATGCCGCGTCTGTTCGACAGGTTCTATCAGGTTGATGGCTCCGTCACGCGGGAGCAGGAAGGCTCCGGCCTGGGGCTCGCCATCTGCAAGGAAATCATTGAGCGGATGCGGGGCACGATCACAGTGGACAGTGTCCGCGGGCAGGGCACGACCTTCCGCATAGACATACCTTTGATGCGAATTTCTGATCGCCGTCAGATCAATGATCGACGTCAGGGCTCTATCGATCTTCCAAATTCTCAAACAGCCTAACCCGTTTTTTTGGCCAGTCCCCGTTGCGCAAGGCCCAGTACTTGGAATAGGCGCGGGGCGATCAACGTCACATAAAACCCCAGTACAGCTCCATTGACGGTGGTCAGCGCAATACTATCCGGTGCGGTCGCTTCTTGAAAATCGACAAGATATTGATAGAGGAAGAGCATGCCGAACGTGCCGACAACGGAAAACAAAACGGCCTTCCACCATTCTGCAGGCTTTTCAAAACGGGTGTAGGTGCTGTCATAGGCCGCCCCCGCCATCCACGCGATCAAGAAGCCGCCAGCGGCTGCATTTTGTCCAACGCCTTCTGGCCAAAGGGCGAACACAGCAACAAGAGCCAGGGACAAGGCGCCTAATCGTGCCAAGATTGGAAGGTCATGCCAGGTCTTGAATGTCGGTGTAAAGAACCACCAGTAGAGCCCGAGGCTGGCAAAGCCCAAGGCACTTCCCACGATGATGTCTTCAACATCATGAACACCGAGATAAAGACGGGAAAAGGCGATGCCAGAGGCGATAATGGCAGCAGCGACATAAGCCCACTTTTGTTTGATCTCATAGGCCAGCCAGAACCACATGACGATGCCGATCTGGGTATGGCCACTTGGCATGCCAAATGACCCCTCCGCCCCATGGTCAAGCCAGAAGGCGGGGTCCGGTCGGGGGTTCTGCCACAGGTCCTTCAAAAAGGCATTGAGCAAGGCCGAGATGAAAATCAGAATGGCCAGCCGCGTGAACTTGTCCTTGCTCCATGCCCAATAACCAATAGGCAGGGCGATGAGGAAAAACGTTATGTACCCAAGCCAGCTGAAGCCTCGGAAAATAGGTGTGAGCGCATCCGAGCGAAGGGCGAAAACCCAATTCATGTCATGTAGGAAAGTTTCCATCTGGATTAGGTGTCCTCTTTGAGTTTTCGCACCAGGGCGAGCCAGTTCTTAAGCTCGATCTGATCATAAAGTTGCGACGTGTTCTTCCAATCTTTTGAGATTTCCATGGCTTGGGCCTCGGAGGCAACCAGGCTTTCGTGGGCAAGAGCACTCGCCAGCCGTTCATAGATGATGCCCATATCAAAAGCATCAAACTCCGGATGATATTGCACACCCCAGAAAAGCCCGCCGCCTTCTTCGATAACAAGCGCCTGAATATCGCTCATGGGATTGCTGGCGAGAATGCGGGAGCCTTCCACTGGCTCCACCACTTCATCCAGATGCACGGCGAAGGCTTCAAACGATGGCGCTTTCCCGGCAAACATGGGATGAGCAATACCTTCCGTATTCAGATGAATATCGCGTGCCACGCCCACCTCGCGACCTTGCGGGTTGCGGGCAACCTTGCCGCCTAATGCTTCGGTGATAATTTGCAGCCCCCAACAGCTTCCAAAGATGGGTGTGTTGCTGGCAAAAAGCGGTTTTGCAAAATCTCTCTGACGGGTAACCACGGGGATATCGCTAAAGGCATCAAGGCCCGAGCCGGTCCAGATAGCGCCGTCGAAATCATCGAAGGTTTTTCCTGTCGGCAGACAGCCAACGCCTTCCTCCGCCGGGTAAACGGGCGTGCAAATGATGTCATCGGCGAGTGCTGTCATCACGGACGAATAGCCGGACGCATAGGGGCGCCCGCCCAGAGCTGCGATACGAGCCGACAGCTCGGCACTGTTGCCTTCAACGATGAGAAGATGAAGCGGCATCAAACGCCCTCAAATAATCTCGAAATAACGTGCCATTTCCCAATCGGTAATGGCTTTCCGGAACTCGCGTTCTTCCCATTCGCGGGACTGCTGATAGTGCTCGACAAACTCGTCGCCGAACAAATCGCGCGCGGCGGCGGATTTACCCAAGGCGCCCGCTGCATCAAACAAGGTTTGGGGCAAGGAAAGCGCCTCATCAAATTCCTGGGTATAGGCATTGCCTTCCACAGGATTAGTGGGCTCGATCTTGTTCTCAATCCCCCACAGGCCGGAGCCCAAAGCCGCGGCAAGCGCAATGTAGGGGTTTATGTCGGCAGCTGAGATGCGGTATTCCACCCGCTGGGACTTGGCGCTGCCGGGGATCGCCCGAAGGGCACAGGTGCGATTATCAATGCCCCATGTGGCATGGGTGGGCGCCCAGAACCCAGGGATCAGACGGCGAAAGCTGTTCACCGTGGGCGCGATCATGCAAAGAAACTCCGGCATCAAGGCCTGTTGTCCGCCTACGAACCATCTTTGCTGGTCCGACACGTTCCCTGGCTTTTCCGTATCATGGAAGATGTTCTTTCCCTCTTTGTCTTTCAGGGAGACATGCATGTGGCCGGATTGGCCGGGCCACTCCGCCGACCATTTGGCCATGAAGGTGGCCATCCAACCCCGTCGCTGGGCCAGTACCTTTGTGAAGGTCTTGAAGAGGGCCGCCTGGTCTGCGGCCTCTACCGCATCGGTGCATTGTAGCGCTGCCTCCAGAACGCCCGCGCCGGTTTCGGTGTGCAGGCCTTCGATGGGAAAGTGCATGTCGCGGCACATATCCATCAGCTCATGATAAAACTCGGCGTGGACAGAATTGCGCAACACGGAATAGCCAAAGAACCCCGGCGTAATGGAGCGCATGTCGCGGTAATCTTTTTCCCGCACGGAATGAGGTGTTTCTTCAAACAAGAAGAACTCAAACTCAAAGCCGACCGTGGCCTCCAGGCCTAGTTTGGCGGCGCGGTCTACCACGCGGCGCAAGGTTCCCCGGGGGCAGATGGCCTCGGCGCCCTCATCGAACTCGCCTAGGAACAGCGGTGTGTTTTCCTCGAATGGAATAGAGCGCATGGTTTCGGGCAGGATGCGCACGGGGGCGTCGGGATAGGCGGTGTGCCAGCCTGTGTACTGAGATTTGTCGTAAAGCTGGTCATGGGCGTCCCAGCCCAGCACCACGTCGCAAAAGCCAAACCCTCCTTCCAGGGCGGAGAGAAATTTGTCCCGGTGCATATATTTGCCCCGCAGAATGCCATCGATGTCAAAGACACCGACCTTGACGTTCTCCACATTGGTTTTTGTGAGGTGTTTCTTTATGGCGTCTTTGTTCATGGGGTGCCCTTGCGTTAGTTGGGCTGATCCTAGCCAAGGCCAGCGCTAAGTCCAATACATCTTCGGCGCCCGAGCATCCTTGCTATCCCACGATGGCCTACCTAACATGGAAGGCAACAAATTCTAGTCGATGAGAAGAGGTCAGGCAGACATGTTCAGTCACATTATGGTCGGTGCAAACGACATACAAAAATCCAAGGCATTCTATGATGCCGTCCTGGCAACAGTGGGCTGCGAGCCCGGCGCCGTCGATCCCAAGGGCCGTTGTTTCTACGTTACCAAAACCGGCGTGTTTTGCCTCAGTGTCCCCATCGACGGTGAGCCCGCGTGCCATGGCAATGGCAGTACCTTCGGCTTTGCCGCAGAAAGCACAGACGTTGTTGATGCCTGGCATGCCGCGGGCCTCGCCAATGGCGGTACAACCTGTGAAGACCCGCCCGGCCTTCGCGAGGGCAGCACTTTCTATCTTGCCTATTTGCGCGACCCTGCTGGCAACAAGGTTTGTGCGCTCCACAACGTGGGTTGAGTATCCTGAGTTGATTTTTCAGACATTGCATTTTGGCAAAGGAGTTGTCCCATGCTCACTCGCGTAGATCGTGTTCAATTGGCGGTGCCCGATGCAGGTACCGCAGCGGCAAACTGGGTTGCGCTTCTGGGGGCAGAAAAAGCGGGCAGCGATACTATCAAGTGCCTGGGCGCAAAGCGCACCTCCTATCGCCTGGGCCGGGGCTGGGTCGAGTTCCTGGAAGCTGATGGCACCGGGGTCGTGGCGGATGCCCTGGCCCGGCGTGGCGGTGGGCATCTCTTTGCCGGAGGGGCTGCGAGCGATGATATCTCAGGGTTGCTTGCCCATTTGAAGGATCAGGGTGCAGATCCGATCCTCGAAGGCGGGCAGGTCTTTCTTGATCCCTCCAAAACCGGCCCTGGCACCCCGCGCACAGTGATCAGTGCAGATGGGGACCTTGCGCCCGTAGGTGATCTGGATTGGCTCTATGAGGTTACTCTGTTGGTGGCAGATCAGGACGAGGCCTCGCAGCGCTATGCGGAGCTGTTTAATCTGAATGCGGAACATTTTGTTTCCATTGAATCCAAACAATATGGCTACAAGGGTATTCTGACGCTTTTCCATCCTGATCTTTTGGGCCGGTTCGAAGTGATTCAGCCTTATGATCTGGAAAAAACCATGGGACGGTATTTCTCCAAACATGGCGAAGAGCTTTACATGGGCTATGGCGAATCCGCCAAGGTTTTGGAAATCGAACAACGGGTGAAAGAACTGGGGCTGGGCCATACGGTGACGCCACCGGACAAGGCTGATGACCGCCCTTCCGATACATTGTTCCTGCATCCTGCCACCATGGGCGGTATGATGCTGGGCATCTCACGCCCCACCATGGGCTGGCAATGGTCCGGGCACCCTGAACGCGTGGAGGCGATCTAATGACATCTTCGGAAAACTGCGTGCAAGTGGAAAGCGATGGCCGTGTACGGATTATCCGTCTAAATCGCCCTGATGCGCTGAACGCCTTTAATGACGAGCAATATGATGGCGTCACAGCAGCGCTGAGCGAAGCCGCAGATGATCCAGATGTGGCCGTGGTGGTGATCACGGGCACGGGCCGGGCTTTTACTGCAGGTCAGGACCTTCAGCAGATGGGCACGCCGCCAACCTACAATGATGGCAAACGTCATGGCTTCACGCCCTTCATTGAGACCGTCGAAGCGTTTCCCAAACCCTTGATCGCAGCGGTCAATGGCTTAGGCGTCGGCATCGGGCTGACGTTGTTGCCCCATTGTGATCTTGTGTTGATGGCGGAAGACGCACGTTTGCGCGCACCATTCGTCTCGCTGGGTGTTACCGTGGAGGCCGGCAATTCGCAATTACTGCCCCTTGCCGTGGGATGGGCTAATGCGGCACGTATTCTGTATACGACCGATTGGATCCAGGCACCGGAATGTCTGGAGTTGGGGCTTGTGTGGAAAGTTGTCGCCTCAGGCGATCTGATGGCCGAGACCCTTTCCATCGCCGGGCGCATCGCGGCCATGCCGGTGGCTTCCCTTGTGACCACCAAGAAACTGCTTCTGGCCGCACGGCTCGAAGGCACTCGGGCGGCCCGGGAAAGGGAGCAGCCTGCCTTTGCAGCCCTCGTAGGCGGGCCCGCAAACCGTGAGGCCATCTCGGCGTTCGAGGAAAAGCGGGACGCGGACTTCACTAATCTCGCCGAGGGGTAGATTTTCCGGGTTGGGCGGCTTGGAGCCGTGACGAAATAAAGTTTTCCACAGAATTCGCTTGCGCAACATTTAACCGGATGTTAGGAGTGCGGTGCAATATTCCGAAAGACCTTGTTAGTTAACAGGGCCTTAAGGATAGTTTCGCGCATAATTCTCAGGATTTGCGCGCGAGACAGAACCAAAGCAGGACGCGGATAAAATGGCATTCTTGCCGACCAACAAGTTGATCGAAAGTATCACGGGTGTTCCCGTGCTGCGGTCGCTGTTGCGCGTCTCAGACCTCCTAAGCCTAGTAGTACTAGTACTAATTATTATCCCCTCCAAAGGAGCGGAGCCCGAACCTGCAAGCTAAACCCTAGCAAAACAGGATCTCGAAAAGCCCCGTTCCTCACCAGAGGAGCGGGGCTTTTTCGTATTTGAGTTGGAGAAACGAAAAAGTGACCGGCCAAGAAAAACCGATCAAAGATAAACGCAGCAATGCGATCACAAAGGGAGCCGCCCGCGCCCCGGCCCGCGCCATGTTGCGCGCAACGGGCCTGGACGATGAGGCCATGGCCGCCCCCATGATCGCTGTGGTCAACACCTGGTCCAACGTGACCCCGTGCAATATGCACCTGGGCGATCTGGCGGAACCGGTGCGGCAAGGCGTGCGTGCGGCGGGCGGAACCCCTATCGATTTTAATACGATTGTTGT
The DNA here is from genome assembly GCA_021774965.1 of Alphaproteobacteria bacterium. GTDB lineage: Bacteria > Pseudomonadota > Alphaproteobacteria > JAJFIK01 > JAJFIK01 > JAJFIK01. The sequence continues at coordinate 33,224 of JAJFIL010000011.1, read as the reverse complement.
CTCCGACGGCATTTCCATGGGCACAGGCGGCATGCGTGCCTCGCTGATTTCCCGCGAGACCATTGCCGATTCAATCGAGCTGGCGGTGCGCGGTCATTCGCTGGACGGTGTGATCGTGATCGTGGGGTGCGATAAAACGATCCCTGCAGCGGCCATGGCTTTGGCCCGGATGAATGTGCCGGGTCTGGTTTTCTACGGCGGCTCTATCGCGCCGGGCCGGTACAAAGATCACGACGTCACCATTCAGGATGTGTTCGAAGCTGTGGGTGCTCACAGCGCAGGCACCATGTCGGACGAAGAATTGCGCGAAGTGGAAGGGGCTGCTTGCCCCGGGGCTGGTGCCTGCGGTGGCCAGTTCACCGCCAACACCATGGCCATGGCGCTGAGCGTTTTGGGGCTCTCGCCCATGGGCGCAAACGATGTTCCCGCCACCGATCCTGCCAAGATGGAAGAAGCACAACGGTGTGGTTCCTTGGCGGTTGATCTGGTGCGCCGGGATGATCGCCCTCGCGGGTTTTTGGCAGCGGAGGCTTTTGAGAACGCCGCCCGCGCTGTCTCCGCCAGTGGCGGCTCCACCAATGCCGTGCTGCACCTACTGGCTATTGCTGCTGAGGCCGGCACCGAATTTTCCATCGAAGCATTTGACCATGCCTCCGCCACCACGCCGGTGCTTGCAGATTTAAAGCCCGGCGGGCGGTTCATGGCACACGATCTCTATCAGGCAGGAGGGACCGCGCTGATGTGCCGTCGCTTGCTTGAGGCAGGCCAGCTGACCGCGACCCCAACGGTCACTGGCCGCTGCTTATTCGACGAAGTGGTGGATGCCCCGGAAACACCGGGCCAGGAAGTGGTGCTGCCCAATGAAGCACCCCTGAAGGCCCACGGCGGCTTCCGCATCATCTATGGCGCCTTGGCGCCAGCTGGCGCGGTGGCAAAACTTTCCGGCCATGATCGCACCGCCTTTACAGGTCCGGCGCGGGTTTTTGATTGTGAGGAAGATGCCTTTGCCGCCGTCGAGGCGCAAAAGATTAAAGCGGGCGATGTGATCGTCATCCGTTTCGAAGGCCCCAAGGGCGGCCCCGGCATGCGCGAAATGCTGGCGGTGACCGCAGCGCTCGTGGGTCAAGGACTTTCGGAAAGTGTCGCCCTGATCACCGATGGCCGCTTCTCCGGCGCCAGCTATGGCTTCGTCATCGGCCATGTTGCGCCCGAAGCGGCCAGCGGTGGTCCCATCGCACGCCTTCATGAGGGGGATGAAATCCACATCGATATTGCTGCACGCCGCATTGAAGTGAATGCGGACCTCAGCGACCGAACACCTGCAAGCCCGCCTGCTCCGAAAGAACAGGCGACAAGCGTTTTTTCAAAATATGCCGCTCTCGTTTCCTGCGCCTCCAAAGGGGCCACCACGAGCGCTGCCAACTCAACCAAGGAAGTAAGACGATGAAAGTTTACACTGATGAGGATGCCAGCCCGAAGTCCCTGCGGACAGGGACTATAGCTGTTATCGGGTATGGCAGTCAGGGACGCGCTCATGCGCAGAACCTGCGCGATTCAGGATGCAAGGTCACCGTCGGCGTTCGTGAAGGCGGCAAAGGCTGGACCCGGGCCATGGAAGATGGCTTTGCGGTTGCCGAGCCCGGTGACGCAGCTGCGCAGGCAAATCTCATCGTCATGCTGACCCCGGACATGAGCCATGAGAAAATATTCGAAAACGACGTGCGCCCAAATGTTCGAGATGGCGACACCGTTTTGTTTGCTCACGGCTTTTCGGTTCACTACGGACGGGTAAAGGCCCCCGACAACATCAATGTCGTATTGGTGGCACCCAAAGGCCCTGGGGATCTGGTGCGCCGGGAATATGAATTAGGCCGCGGCGTGCCTTGTTTGTTTGCCGTAAGCCAGGATGCCAATGGCAAGGCCCGCGATGTGGCGCTGGACTATGCCGCCTCCATCGGCGGCACCACGGGCGGCGCCATTGAGACCACGTTTGCGGAAGAGACCGAAACCGATCTCTTTGGCGAGCAGGCTGTTTTGTGTGGCGGCGTGTCCGAACTGGTTCTGGCTGGCTTCGAGACCCTGACGGACGCGGGCTACAAGCCTGAAGTTGCCTATTTCGAATGTTTGCACGAGCTGAAGTTGATCGTGGACCTGCTGCATGAAGGCGGCCTGGCCAAGATGCATGAGTTTGTTTCGGAAACTGCCAAGTACGGCGATCTGGTTTCAGGTCCGCGCATCGTCAACGGCGAAGTGCGCGAGCAAATGAAGGCTGTGCTGAAAGACATTCAGGACGGCAGCTTTGCCCGGGACTGGGTCTTGGAAAACCAGGCCGGTCTGCCTCGCTACAACGCGCTCCTACAGAAAGATCTTGAACATCCGATCGAGGAGGTGGGCCGAGAATTGCGCAAACGCATGCCTTGGCTGCGCCCAGGTTCAAATTCCGCTGCAAATGCACCTGCAGCTAACGCATCAATTGGACAAAGCAATGATCATGGAACACGCCGAGCAAATTGAGGCGAGCGCTACCCCCGCCCCTGAACGCTCAGGGGCGCAGCTCGTCATCGACACGCTTGAAAATTTGGGAACGGAATATATTTTCGGCTACCCCGGTGGCGCGATCATGCCTGTGTATGACGCGTTGGTGGGCTCCAAGCTGAAGCATATTCTCGCGCGCCACGAACAAGGCTCAATCTTTTCGGCCGATGCCTATGCTCGGGTGACCGGCAATGTGGGCGTGTGCTTGGCAACTTCCGGACCGGGGGCCACAAATCTGATCACAGGTCTTGCCAACGCGTTCATGGACAGTGTTCCCATCGTGGCGATCACGGGTCAGGTGCCTTCCAAACTGATGGGTACTGATGCGTTTCAGGAAGTAGACATCTTCGGCATGACTTTGCCGGTCGTGAAGCACTCCTTCATCGTCCGGGATGTGCGGGACGTTCCGCGCGTGATCGAGGAGGCGTTTCACATCGCCAATACCGGACGTCCCGGCCCTGTCCTGGTGGATTTGCCCAAGGATGTAGCGGTGACCAGCACGTTTGAGCCTCGCCACTTTGTGCCTGAAGGAAACAATAGCCCACGCCCTGCAAATGGGAATCGTGCTGCAGCGGAAGTCATGATTGCGCATGCAACACGGCCCTTGCTCTATATCGGCGGCGGCGTGGTGTTGGGTGATGCGGTGAACGAGCTGCGCGACTTTGTGGCCCGGACTGGAATTCCCAGTGTCGCAACCCTGAAAGGTCTGGGCGCATTGCCCACTGATCACCCTGGTCATTTGGGCATGTTGGGCATGCACGGCACCAAGGCTGCCAATATGGCAGTGCATGATTGTGATCTTTTGATCGCTATCGGCGCGCGGTTTGATGACCGGGCCACGGGCGATCCGGAGGGCTTTGCGCCTAACGCCAAGATCATTCATCTGGACCGTGATGCTGCCGAAGTTGGCAAGCTGCGCCGTCCGGATATCGCCATGGTGGGCGAGATGCGGGACATGCTGCACAGCCTGCGGCCAACCGCGCCGAAAATTGATATCTGGCAGGACTATGTGCGCAGCCTGAAAATGCGCCATGGCTTCCGCTATGACGCGCCGGGCACGGGTATCTACGCACCTTCTTTGTTGAAGGACCTGTCGGAAGCTGCTGGTGATGATTTCATTGCGGCTTGCGATGTGGGTCAGCATCAAATGTGGGTGGCGCAGCATTGTCGCTTCTCCCGGCCTCAGGCGCATCTGACCTCGGGCGGGTTAGGCGCCATGGGCTACGGCTTGCCTGCGGGTATCGGTGCGAAATTGGCAGCGCCCGATGCCAACGTCGTCACCATCTCTGGCGATGGCTCTATTATGATGAATATCCAGGAACTGGCCACGCTACAGCGCTACAAGCTGCCGCTGAAAATCCTGCTGCTCGATAACAGCACGTTGGGTTTGGTGCGCCAGTGGCAGGAACTGTTCTTCGACAAGCGCTTCTCAGAAGTGGACTTGTCCTGCAATCCCGATTTTGCCGAAGTGGCCGATGCCTTCGGTATTGAAGCTTTCACCGTGACCGAACGTAGCCAGCAAGACGCTGCCATTGATCGGTTGCTGAATGCCAAGGGCGCCATCCTGGCGCATGTGAAAATCGATCCGGCGGAAAACGTTTGGCCTTTGGTGCCGCCGGGCAAGTCAAACATTGAAATGATGGAGGGTTAGATGGCTCAACAGACTATTTGCATTGAAATCGCACGGAGCGAAGGCGCCATTCAACGCCTCTTTGGATTAATTGAACGTCGCGGCTTTGAGCTGTGCAGCTTCAGTATGCCGGAAGTGCATCCGCATGGCTCGAACGATGCGATGCATGTGACCGTGGGCATCAATGCGCGCGATACATCACGTTCAGTGGATGTCTTGAGCCGGCAGATCAGCCGCCTGCACGGCATCAAACGCATTGGCCGTGAAATGCCAGCAACAAAACATAATGAAAAAGACGAAGTGCCGAGGGAACGAGTATCATGAATACCACCGACAACAAGGATGCTGAGGCAAACAGCTCCGAAACCCAAGACAGTCATGTAGAAAACAATCATGTGACCGTCTTTGACACCACATTGCGCGACGGCGAACAGGCGCCGGGCTTTACCATGACCGTGGATCAGAAAATCCGCATGGCTGCCGCCTTGCGGGATCTGAACGTGGACGTGATTGAAGCGGGCTTTGCTGCGGCCTCTCCCGGCGATGAAGAATCCGTGCGCCGCATTGCCTCTGAAATCGAAGGGCCGCGCATTTGCTCGCTCTCACGCTCCGGGGATGACGACATTCGTGCTGCCGCGCGGGCGCTGGAGCCTGCCGCGAAATCACGGCTGCATATTTTCCTTGGCACAAGCCCTATCCACCGGGAAGCCAAGCTGCACATGACTTGCGATGAGGTCCTGGAGGCCATCCGCAACTCCGTTAGCTTTGCGCGCACATTTTTTGACGATGTGGAGTTTTCTCCGGAAGATGCCATCCGCACAGAACGCGAGTTCCTAGTGGCGGCTTCCGAAGTGGCCATCGAAGCTGGCGCCACTACCATCAATGTTCCCGACACAGTGGGCTACACTACGCCGGATGAGATCTTTGATCTGTTCACGCATTTGAAGAAGACCGTCAAAGGCATGGATGATGTGGTGTTGAGCGCCCATTGTCATGATGATTTGGGTATGGCTGTGGCCAATTCCATCTCCGCCCTGAAAGCTGGCGCGCGCCAGGTTGAAGTTGCCGTTAATGGCATTGGCGAGCGGGCAGGGAACTGCTCATTGGAAGAGGTCGTCATGGCCATCCGGACACGGAGCGATTCACTTGGCTTTAAGACAGGCATCGATACCCGTGGGCTTTATTCCACCAGTCAGTTGTTGGCAGCCCTGACCGGAAATCCTGTGCCGCGCAACAAGGCCATTGTGGGCCGCAATGCCTTTGCCCATGAGGCCGGCATCCATCAGCACGGGGTCATTCAGGACCCCTCGACCTATGAGATCATGAAGCCCGAAGATGTGGGCTCTCCTGGCACAGAATTGGTGCTGGGCAAACACAGCGGCAAACATGCGCTCAAGCAACGCGCCGCCATGTTGGGGGCCAAGCTGGACGGCAATGTGCTGCCGCAGATCTTCTATGCATTCAAGAACTTGGCCGATGAATGCGGCGAGGTGAACGACAATCAATTGTTGGAGCTGATCCACCAATATGTGGGTGTGAGGGCGTAATGTCACCGAAAACCCTGTTTGACAAAGTCTGGGATCCCCATGTGGTGGTCCCGGAAACAAACGAGCGCCCGGGCGTCCTCTATGTGGACCTGCATCTGGTCCATGAAGTGACATCGCCCCAGGCATTCTCTGAATTGCGGGAGCGAGGCCTGAAAGTTCGCCGCCCGGATCAGACGTTTGCGACCATGGATCATTCCACACCAACGCTGCCGCTGGATGAGGAGGGCCGTATTCCTTATGTCTCAACGGCAGCGCGGCGGCAGGTGGAACAGCTCCAGGAAAACTGCGAGATGAACCACATTCGCCTGTTGGATATGGAAAGCTCCGCCCGGGGCATCATTCACGTGGTGGCTCCAGAACACGGGCTCACCCGCCCCGGCATGACCATCGTTTGTGGCGATAGCCACACCAGCACCCACGGTGCGTTTGGGGCGTTGGCGTTCGGCATCGGCACCACGGAGGTGGGCCATGTGCTCGCCACTCAATGTTTGTTGCAACGAAAACCCAAGACCATGCGGATCAATGTGGAGGGGCCTATTCCCTCCGGCGTCTCTGCCAAGGATGTGGTCCTTGCTATCATTGCCCGCATCGGCATCGACGGCGGCACGGGCAGCGTTATCGAATACGCGGGCTCTGCCATCCGTAGTCTCTCCATGGAAGAGCGCATGACCGTGTGCAATATGTCCATCGAGGCAGGCGCGCGGGCAGGCATGATCGCGCCTGATCAAGTAACTTTCGATTGGCTCAAATCCAGATGCGACGCCTCCGAAGAGGAATGGCAAAACTGGACGAGCCAATGGCGCGAACTAAAATCAGATGACGGCGCGAGTTTTGACAGCGAAATCCATATGGACGCGCGCACCTTCACGCCCATGGTAACGTTTGGTACAGCACCGGACGCAGGGGTCGGCATCGATGAGATCGTGCCGGAACCTAGCACCCGGGCCGAAAAGAACGCCCTGGAGTATATGCAAATCTCTGCCGGTGCAGTCATGAAAGGCACCAAGGTCGACAACGTCTTTGTAGGCAGTTGTACTAATGGCCGCTTGTCCGACCTTGAAGCCGCCGCCGAAGTTTTGCGCGGCCATAAGGTGAAAGACGGGCTGCGCATGCTGGTGGTGCCCGGCTCCTGGCAAGTGCGCCGGGAGGCAGAAGCCATGGGTCTTGATCGCGTGTTTCTGGAAGCAGGTGCCGAGTGGCGTCTGCCTGGGTGTTCCATGTGCATCGCCATGAACGGTGATTTCACAGACCCTGGGGAGCTGACGGTTTCCACATCCAACAGGAATTTTGAAGGCAGACAAGGCAAAGGCGCCCGCACGGTTTTGGCAAGCCCGGCGACCGCTGCTGCTGCTGCCATTGAAGGCGTTATCGCTGATCCCCGGCCCTATCTGGTGGGCCTAAGCGAAGTCATGGAGGCGTGATCATGAAAGCGTTTGAGACACTTACCTCCAAGACAGTGGTGCTGCGGGAAGAAAACATCGACACGGACCAAATCATTCCGGCGCGGTTCTTGACCACCACCTCCCGTGAGGGACTGGGCAAGCAAGCGTTCTATGATTGGCGCTATGAAAGTGATGGCAGCCTGAAACCAGGCGCGCATCTCAACGGCGTGGATCCGGAAACCCACAAGGTGCTGGTCGCCGGGCGTAACTTCGGCTGTGGCTCCTCTCGGGAACATGCGCCCTGGGCGTTGACGGATTTTGGCTTCCGGGTGGTCATTAGCTCAGAGATTGCGGATATTTTCCATTCCAACGCCCTCAAGAATGGCCTTGTGCCTATTGTGTTGGACGATGAGGCGCATCAATGGCTGATGGATCATCCGGACACGGACGTCACAGTGGACCTGGAAGAGACCACCGTGCGGTTCGGCAATCACGAATGTAAATTCAAGGTGGACCCCTTTGCGCGGACCTGCCTTATGGAAGGGGTCGATCAGCTCGGCTTTCTTCAATCCCAAATGGACAAGATTGAAAGTTACGAGGCGGCAAGGCCATGACACATAAAATAGCACTCCTGCCCGGCGACGGTGTCGGCCCGGAAGTTACCGATGCAGCCGTGGCAGCCTTGAGCCGCGCGGGCGAGCTTCACAATCATAGCTTTGAGTTTGAAAGCTATCCCGTGGGCGGTGCTGCCATTGATGAATGCGGCGAGCCTGCTCCAGATGCTACCATTGACGCCTGCAAGGCTTCGGATGCTGTTTTTCTTGGCGCAGTGGGCGGGCCCAAATGGGATAATGCACCAGTGCGCCCGGAAGCAGGGCTTTTAAAAATTCGCAAAGAGCTTGGGCTTTTTGCCAATCTGCGCCCCACGCAAGTTCATCCGGATCTGGTGGCGCAATCTCCCCTGCGCCCTGAACTGGTTGCAGGCGTGGATTTTCTGGTCATTCGTGAGCTGACCGGTGGCATTTATTTTGGTGAAAAATCCAGAGACAAAGACAGCGCCACGGATGTCTGCACCTATTCTGTCGAAGAGGTCGAACGGGTCGCACGCGTGGCGTTCAAGGCCGCAAAGGGGCGTTGCCGCCGTGTGACCTCCATCGACAAAGCCAATGTGCTGGAGACCAGTCGCCTGTGGCGGGACGTGGTTGTTCGCATTGGCCGGGATGAATTTCCTGAAATCACACTGGATCATCTGTTGGTGGATGCCGCCGCCATGCATCTCATCCAACGACCCAAGAGCTTTGATGTGATCCTCACTGAGAATATGTTTGGCGATATTTTGAGCGATGAAGCCTCTGTGCTCACCGGCTCCATCGGCACCATGGGCTCGGCCTCGCTTGGCACGTCAAACCCAGGACTATTCGAGCCCATTCATGGCAGCGCGCCAGACATCGCGGGTCAGGATAAAGCCAATCCCATCGGCGCTATTGCCAGTGCGGCCATGTTGCTGCGTCATGGCCTGGGCGCGTTCGATGCCGCCGAAGCTATCGATCATGCCATTTCCGTGGCCATCACCAATGGTGAAACCACACCGGATCTGGGCGGCAATCTTAGTGGCAGTGAAGCCGCAAAGGCCATTGTGGATCTCATTGGCGTCACTGCCTCGCCCCATCACTTGATCACAAGTGAAATTAGCCGCAGGTTTGAGCCCGCCTAGACTCGGAATTTTCCGAGGGTTTTTTTGCGGGACCCATCCATGGGAGAGACACCGGAGCCGTTGGAGTTCGAGCTGGATCGCAGCTCCACGGTAGCCATTTATCTTCAGCTTGCGGACGAGTTACGCTACCGCGTGGCAACAGGTGCGATTGCTATTGGTCAGAAGCTGCCCACCGTGGCCCAGGGCGCCGCGCTGTGGGGCGTCAATCTTCATACCGTGCGGCAGGCCTATACAGAACTGGCCTATGACGGCATTGCCGAGATGCGCCGGGGCAAGGGAACCTTCATTACCGCAACACCGGCGAAGGAAATGGCGGCCCTGAGCCCAGGCGCAACGGCAGGCGTGGCCTCCTTTGTGGATTGGATCGCCTCTCATGCCCAACGTAGTTTTGGTCTAGACCGGGAGGGGCTGGCAGAGTTGCTCACTGTGGCACCGCCAGCAGTCAACACCGAAGGCGGGCTTTGCTTTGTGGAATGCAGCATGAGCCAGTCTAGTCATCACGCTTCGGAAATCGGTAGGAAGTGGAATGTACGAACCCGCGGCTGGTCGCTTGAATGGGATAAGGAGCCTCCACCGGGTCCGTTCGTGTCCACTTACTTTCACTACAACGACATTCGCCGCAGGTGGCCTCACCGCATGGGCGATGCAAACTTCGTTTCCATCCATCCCGCGCGCAGCTTAAAGGGCAAGGTGCAGCGCTGTCGCAAAGACATAAAGATTGTCAATATTTGCCTCTATGAGCTGTCTGAAACAATGGCGCGCAGTATTGCTGCGGACGTCACCGCCGACCTTTTGGATGTTGATTGTCCCATCCAATATCAAGTGGTTCCCGGGTCGGCCAAAGACATTCGGATCATTTCGAACGTGCTCTATCTCTTCCCGCCGCGCCTGTGGTGGGAGCTTCACCCGGCTCAACAAGCGCAGCCCAACGTGTTGGAGATTGAGTATGAAATTGCAGAAGGCGACATGGCACGTCTCGCCCATCACTTTGGCTGGAGCCTGCGCACTAGTTCGTAAGCACGTTGGCAGTCTGATTGGCCGGAGCCCAGGGGTCCATGGAGAGGAATGCGCTGCGAATTTGATCATCCGTTAGCAGATCAAATTGCGGTAGCAGGGGTGCTTCGGGGTCAAGCCCATCAATCTCGGCTGCGTGTTCTTCCATCCACAAGAGAGCTCCTTGGGCTATTCGCTGATTGGCAATGCCGTGGGGGGTATCGCTGCCCAGGTTGGGGTTGAAAATCGCCCCAAAAGCCAGTCGGGGCCAGTCGCTAAACACGACTTCGGAAAGCTTGGCCCGGAACTCCAACTCGGGGCTGTTTTCGCGCACCCAAGGTTCTGCAAAATTTTTGTCCAGGGCGTGACGTCCCTCATGAGCCAGAATGGAAAACTGGAAAGTCGTGTTTCCCAGCTCTAGAATAAAAGCCTGCCGTACCAATTCCGGCGGGTTATGGGCGCGCGCATTCTCCAGGATGCCATTGAGCCCCTGCCACCGAAGTCGTGCCGCTAGCCCAGCAAAGTAAGCAACGGGAGCGCTGGCAGCGGTGAGCGCATCCTGAGCAGTCAGGCGCTCAATTTCTTCTTCGCGTTCGGTGCGCAGGACAGGGTCCGTAACTGTGTGCCAGCGGCGGAGGGGACCATCGGCATAGGCAGGGCGGACTTGAAAAATCGCATCATTCCGGGCCCAGCCGCCGTGTTGCTGTCGCCCATCCCAAAGCCAGCTTTCGTAACCGTTGGAAACCATGCGGCCTACAACCACAAATCTCAACTCGGCAGTGCGACCAAACTGATCTGCCACAACGGTCGTATCCAATACCCGGTGTCCCGTGTGGCTGTCGTACACACCACTCGTCGTGCCTTCGCTTTGGTAGAGCATGAACCGGTCCGAGGCGTCCTCCAGAAAAGCGTCATGAGAGTAGGGCCCAAGGTCTTCCCACTGAGAAAGGTCTTGCCACAAGTCACGCTCCAGATCGCTCCGCCCGCCCCGAAAATCGAGGGCCAGGAGGCCAGCAAAGAAAACAGAACTGGTGTTGGCCTCGGCGATACGGCGGTAATACTCATCTGTATGCTGAGTAAGGGCGGCACGGAAATCGGCAATGTCAACAACCTGGGAAAGCTGCTCATCTTGCAGCAGAGGGTCGCTATGGGGTGAGCGCCGGTCTGTAATAATCTGGCTGGCCAAGGCATAGAAATGAGATTGCGCCAGCGCTAGTGCGACGTCGCGCCGAACCTCATAGCTGCTTTCTGCACCGCGCCACTGGGGCAGGCGTGCATTCAATACAGCAGCCGCAGCGGATTGATCGGCGGTCGAGGAACGACCTGTTGGGCTGTGATAATATGATGTCCATGCCTGCAACATGCCGAGCCCATCATCCAGACGGACGGCAATTTCTAAAGCCAGCGCAGATGTTTCCAGGTTAGCAGGCGGATGAGCAAAAAAGGGCTGCAAGACAGCTCGCGCTTCTTCCAGAATACCGAGATCAAATTCCGTCAGCTCGTCCAGACGTAAGCCGGACGTGCTTGCAAGGGTCGCTCTCGCAAAGGCGTTGGCCGCTTCGTTTCGCTCCAACGGATCCTGGGCACGATGGGCAGCGGTGCGGGCAGCTACGAACGCGGCTTCAAAATCGCCAGCCTCCCGAAAAGCATCGCTAAGGGTAACTGCGTTAGCGGAAAGCGTATCGTCGATACCGTCCGCATGATGAGCAAAGGATATGCCATCGTCCGTATTCTGATAAATGCGCCAGGAGGTGCGTGACAAAAGCCGAAAGGCCTCGGCGCGGTCTTCGTTGCGCGCAGTCTCGTCCGCAGCAACGTCGTGCCAGATATCCATGGCGGCAGCTACGTCTCGCTGAATATAGGCAAGTTGGCCTGAATTGACGGTGGCGTTTTGGCCGAGCCATGCACTGCGATCATCGGGCGGGCCGAAATGAAACTCATTGGCCACATAGGCATAAAGGCCACCTGCACAAAGAAGTGCGATGACGCCCAATGCGATGATACTGCGTTTGATCCACCGGTTCATGATCTTATCCTACGCCTATGCCCGGTTGCCTGCACGCGCGCCCGGTTCCTTACCCTATGATGTGGAGAATGAACCTGAGCAAACAAGAAAAGTTCAAGTGTACTTGTTCTAGAACAATGTGTGAGGGATAGGCCGGGCATAGAGCCGGGACCAAAACTACTTTTTAGTGTGTTTTAAGCGTCAAATATCTTGCCACGGTTGAGAATATTCTTGGGGTCGAAGAGGTTTTTCAGCTGCTTCATCATGGCCAGTTCTTCCGGGGTCCGAGAAAGGTGTAAGAAGTCCTTTTTCAGGAGGCCGACCCCGTGTTCGGCAGACACCGTGCCTTTGTATTTCTGTAAAGGCTCATACACCAATCGCTCGATTTGGTGCATCACCTCTTCGTCTTCAGATTTTGTCTCAACAATCAAATGAATGTTGCTATCGCCCAAATGGCCAAAAATGACCATGCGATGACCCGGAAAGGCGCGGTCGAGATTGGCTTTCATCTCTTCCAGATAGTCCGCCATGTGCGACAGAGGCACTGAAATATCAAACGCCGCCATGGGATAAAACTGCAGAACTTGGCCGATATCATCGCGCAGGGCCCACAGCTTGTCGCGCTCAGCCTGGTTCTTGGCGATCAGCCCATCTGCGATGAGATCTTGTTCGGTGGCGGTCTCAATCAGATCCAGGGCGAGGGCTTCAGTGCTGGCCGCATCCTGACCGGTCATTTCGGCCAAAACATAGAACGCATAATCCTGAGAAAGAGGCGGTTTTCCTTCTGCAGGTGGCGTCGTCACTAGCCGATAATAGCTGTTCCAGGAAACTTCAAAGGTCGAAAGGGTGCCGGATGTGCCCCGATCCAAATGGCGCAAAAGCTTGCAGACCGCATCATAAGACGGCAGGGCCAGAAACAGCGTTGTCGTATGGGGCGGCAGCTCGCGCAGGCGCAGAACCGCGCGGGTTACAAAGCCTAACGTGCCTTCGCTGCCAATGAAAAGATGCTTGAGATCGTAGCCAGCGTTGTTCTTTAAAACTCGGTTCATGGAGCTCATGATGGTGCCATCGGCAAGGACCACTTCAAGGCCCAGAACCTGCTCGCGCATCATGCCATAGCGCAGCACCCGGTTGCCGCCTGCGTTTGTTGAGATCATGCCGCCGATGGTCGCCGTGCCGCGTGCGCCCAAATCAGCTTCCAATGCCAAGCCTTGTTCTTCCACCGCGTCATGCACGGTTTGCAAGGGTGCTCCGGCCTGAACAACGACCACGCGGTCTTCGGTGTCGATCTCCTCAACTGCCGCCATCAATTCGGTTGAGATGATCAAGTCATCAGGCGTTGCAAGCGTCGCTCCTACCATATTGGTAAGACCGCCTCCCGCAATAATCGGCTGATCATTCTCATTGCAAAATTTCAAAAGCGCAGCCAGCTCGGCGGTATCGCGCGGCCGCGCAAACCCGATGGCGGTGCAGGGTTCATTTCGGCCAAAGGAAAGCTGCCGCGCTGCGCTGTCTTCCCCGCTCAGTAAGGAAAGGTTCGGAAATTGCGCCTGCAGCTGCTCAATACTCAAAGACATGAATGTCGCTTTCCTGGCTTGTGAAACCCGCACAGAAGAAGTCGTTCCCTCTGCGCTGCCTGGCTATTGAGACGAAGGAATTGATTCAGGTCAAGGGCTAGGTGACAATCTGTCAGTAGCTTTGAAGCTCGGTTTTATGGGCACGCGCTGACTCATGCGGTGTCGGCTGGCTATTGGAGATACGAAAATGACCAACTTTCTTTCAGGATATTCCATTCAGAAATGGCTTGAATCATGCCCTCAGGGCTATCTCGAAGACACAGTCTACGGACACGAAAAGGGTCAAATTGAACCCGAAGCCATGATGGACAATGAGACACTGCGCGAAGGTCAGATTCGCACGACGTGTAATCTTGTCTTGGGCGAACGCGCCGCACTTGCCGCATCCTCGGGTCTTGTAAATTGCGCGCCAGATTATCTATCCAAGACATTCCTTGCCACGCAAACGCTGGACGAAGCACGCCACGTGGAAGTGTTCACGCAGCGCCTTTATGACCTTGGCGTCAGCCCGGCTGATCTTGAAAGCACGCTCAATGAGTTTGGCAATCCAAACCTCATCAAGTTTGCCGAGGTGTTGCTTGAGAAAGTTGACAAGAAAGATTTCATCGCCGGTGTTGTCGGCCAGAACATCGTGCTGGAAGGCATGGCGTTCTCGGTCTTTGAAATGCTGCACGCAGGCGCCAAGGTAGACAATCACAAGTTCGCTCATGTTCTTTCCGGCACCATCGCTGATGAGCGTCGCCACGTAGGCTTTGGTGAGAACCGCATTGGCTCACTGATCAAACAGCACCCGGAAAAGAAAGCCGAAGTCGAAAAGATGCAGGCAGATATGACTGGCCATATGCTGGCAACCTTCCATAGCTCCTTTGCTGCGGGTGCTGCCGCCAATGATGAAGCCAAACGTCAGGGCGACGGCGAAGAGGCCGCTGTCTACCACGGCGTCGATTTGGCAAAGGCCAGCACCGAAGAAATGGAAGCTGTGCTTTCCGATACAGTGCTCCATGAGTTCAAGACGCGCCTTGGCCGCATTGGTCTTGAATATCAGTCTCCGGCTGCGTGAGGCATCACATGGCCGAATGGCAGGACCCGCATAAACTGACCGAGGGTGAATTTCTCGATCAGGTCCATTCGTTCGAGTTCTGGTTTGAAGCTGTAGAGGGCTATCTTCACGAGCGCCCCTTTGGCTTTGACCCTGATACTGTTGACGAAGAAATGGACGACCGGCGCAAGGATGGGCTGATCACGACCCTTTGCAATTACTGCATCGGGGAGGTTGCGGCCCTGGAGGCATCCAGCGGCATGATCAGCTTTGCGCCGGATCGGGCCAGCCAAATCTTTCTTTCCACCCAAGTCGTTGATGAAGGCCGCCATCTGGAGGTTTTACTCCGCCGTCTTTCTATGTTGGGGGTCAAGGACCCGGAAGCGGAAATGAATGCCCGCGCCAATCGCAGCTTGCTGCGGTTCAAGGAACGTCTCCTTGAGTTCGTTGACAGCCGGGATTGGGAAGCAGCTGTGTTCGCCCAAAACGTGATCCTAGAGTCCATGGAATACACGGTGTTCCGTAATCACGCGCAAACAGGTGATCCGATCACCAGGCAGATCCTTCAGGGCATCGTCACTGACGAACGCCGTCACATGGGTTTTGGCGAGAATGATCTGGGAAGGCGGCTTAAGATTGCGCCGCACACCCATGAGCGCCTGGATAAGATTAAACGAGAGCTGGACAGCCTGGTTTTGACCACATTCAAACAAACCATGGGCGAGCTGGGTATCGAAGGACCTGACGCTCCTGATTTGGCAAGCGATTACTTGAGTGCCGTTGCTCGGCTTGGGTTCAAGTCATGAACGATACTCTGATCAATAAAACCGACGACGAGCCTGAAAAACGCCAGATGTATGTGCTGGAAGAGACCGGCTTTAACGAAGTGCCGAAGAAGTTTCGGCGCTTCTATCGCAAGTGGGGCGGGCCCTCAGAAACCCTGGCCCCCAATGAAGTCGTGTGCCCTGTGTGCAAGATCGTCATCCGCTCCATGCAGGAATTGCGGGTGGGCGATAAGGTTTATTGTATGCCTTGCATGTCCAGATTGATCGTAGAGGAAGAAAACGGCTTGCTGGTGGCCCGGGTCAACTATTAGCCGTAATAACCATTGATTTTGCTGGGTTTCTTGTGCGCTTCTGCTCTTAAATCCCTAATATTAATAAGAAAATTTTAACCGCCTTTTCGTTAGGGTCATTTCCTGATCTCAACGGGAGGGGCGCAGCGATGTCCATTCAGACCACATTTGAGGATGCTCAGGCCTTCAAGTTTCCTTGGCAGGCGAAAAAAGCAGAGCCCCTCAATCGTAAATTCGTCCAGTACATTCCACTCACCGGCATTGAACGCACCTTCAGCAAGGATGAGTTCATTGTGAGCAAGACGGATCTCAAAGGCGAGATTACCTACGCCAATGAGGTTTTCCTGCGCTTGGCAGACATGACAGAGGATGAAGCCATCGGCGCGCCTCACAGCATCATTCGCCATCCAGACATGCCGCGCGCGGTGTTCAAACTTCTCTGGGACACGGTAGGCTCAGGCAAAGAGATTTTTGCCTATGTCGTCAATCTCTCAAAGTCGGGTGACTATTATTGGGTCCATGCCCATGTGACCCCAAGTTTTGATAATGCCGGGAACATCATCGGCTATCACTCAAACAGACGCGTTGCCAGCAAAGAGGCTTTAGACAAGGTCAAGCCTCTCTACGCGGAGCTGCGCCGGATTGAATCCGCATCAGGGGATGCAAAGAAGGGCATGGCAGATTCTGTCGCTTTTCTCTTGGGCCTACTCAAAAAAGAGGGCGTGAGCTATGACGAATTTGTCTTCTCTCTCTAAAGCGCAATATGCCTTTGGTGTTGCAGCCGCCGCTGCCGTTCTTGCGATATTTGGCGGCCTGTTCGGTATTTTGTTTGCGGCCATTGGCATTGCAGCAGCAGCTTATGGATACCTGACAATTGGCCAGGCCCGCGCCATGTTAGTTCGAGCTTGTGCGATTTCTCGTCAGGGCGCAGGGGGTGACCTCGAAGCCCGCATCATTGGCATCACGGATGTTGGTGAAATTGGCGATCTGGAACGTGCCATCAACAAGCAGCTTGATACAGCAGATGCTATCTTGCGGGAAACCTCAGCATCTCTTGAAAACGTTGCTCAAAAGAAGTTTTACCGGCGCGTTCTGACCGAAGGCATGTTGGGTGCCTTTGGCCGGGTTGCCCAGGTCACCAACAAGACCAGCGAAGTTATGCATGCTCAACTTGTTGAATTTGATCGCCTAACGGATGAGTTTGAAGGCTCGGTTCGGGAAGTTGCCAACAGTGTCGGATCTGCGGCAGCGGAACTGGCAGCCACGGCTGAAGAGCTCTCATCTTCGGTGGCCCAATCTTCACAGCAATCTCAACTTATTGATCAGGCCACGCAAAATACCGCACAGAATGTGAGTGCAGTTGCAGCGGCCATTGAGGAGCTTTCGGCTTCCGTTACGGGCGTTGAAAGCAGCGTTGGCCGGTCACGGCAGGCAACAGACGAAGCCTCAAATGAGATCATGGTCATGCAGTCGTCTTTTGCAGAACTTGCAGCGGCTGCGGATTCGATCAACGAAATCGTTGAAGCGATCACCAATATTGCCTCACAAACCAACCTGCTTGCCCTGAATGCCACCATCGAGGCGGCCCGAGCAGGCGAGGCAGGCAAGGGTTTTGCCGTTGTCGCCAGCGAGGTCAAGGCCCTGTCCGGTCAAACGGCACGGGCAACGGACGAGATCACCAGCAAGGTCGCAGGGCTGCAAAGTGCAGCCACTCAAGCAGCCAGCGCCATCTCGCGTATCAATGAGACCGTTACTCACATGACTGAAACCACCACGGAGGTTTCGGGAAGCATGGAGGAACAATCTGCGGCAACTTCCGAGATTGCCGAGAATGTGACTCTTGCATCGCAAGGGGCCAGTGAGGTTTCAGAAAATGTGCGCGGCGTATCTGACGGTATCCAGATGACGGAAACCGCCAGTTCAGCTGTCAGCGAAGCGGCCAATGAGCTCAATATGCAAGCCAGCCGCTTGCAGACGGAGATCAATGGCTATCTCGAGCGCGCTCGCGCCCGCGGTGACGACGCAGCAGCGGCGTAGCTTCTCGGCGGGGCTCCGCTCCGTTCACTAGATCGATAAACGGCAGATCACGAATTGTGCTCTGCCGTTTTCTTTGTCAAGCTTGAAGAGTTTCCTATTCGGAAAAGATCAACCTTCGAAATCGTCGATCAAGCCAAGGATTGCATCAATCGTATGCTTGGTGAGGTCTTTCTCGATCTCTGCCCGCAGCGCCGCGGAGGTTGCTGGCGCAAGAGTGGATCTCAGCTCCCCTAAAGTCGCGGCAGGGGCGATCAGGATGAAGCCATCAAAAGCGTCTGCGGCAATCCCCTTATCAAGGCGCGCTGCGATTTCATGGGCGAACTGTTCCTTCTCAAAAGCGTGCCAGTCGGTTTGTTCCACACCGGAGACACCTGCGCCGCGGCCTGGATGTCGCCCTGGCCGATCAGTGCCTTGTTCATGGGTAGGCGGATTATCCAGCGCCTCCTTTTCGATGAGATGCAAAGTAGGCTCGATGGCTGATCCGATATTCTTTAGGAAGAGTGCTTTCTGGCCGTCGGCAACAACAACCCAGGCATTGGCAGGAATTTTCATTGTGTGCTCCTTGCAAGGCATTCCAGGAAAGCTGGGGGTACTCTAACGCCTTCATTCCATGATGGCATGCGATGAATCAATCAACCGCAAGATCACTCAGCTACAATAAGTCTGCGCATGGCCAAAATGCCGAAAAGAGGCCCCATTGCCATGACGCCCAAAATCAAAGGCCAGCCAAAATGGGCCGCTAGCACCGGGGTTGCCTGAACGGTGGCGATGGTCAGAGTAAAGCCCAAAGCCGTCTGCAGGGTCATCAGGCTTCCGGCTAATTCGGGTGGGGCGGCATCAGCAACCAGAGCGGAGAACTGAGCCGAATCTGGGATAATCGAAATGCCCCAGATCAGGATCACGATAAAGCTGATCCAGGGTGCGCCGCCAAAAGTCAGCGCAGTAAGAAGCGCTGCGCTGCCGCTGATGGCCATAGCGACAATAGTCATCTGCGCCTTGCCGATGCGGTCCGCGACGGCCCCTGCTGGAACGCACGCCAATCCGCCCAGGGCTATGGCCAAAAAGGCCGTCAGCTTTGCAAATTCTGTTGCCGCCTCAGAGGTCATGGAAACGGAATAGGACGCCGCCGCGGCAACGCCAATCCAGGCCCACATGGCATAAAGCTCCCACATGTGTCCCAAATATCCGAAATAGGCCAAGCGAATACGCCGGTCGGTCCAGGCCACCAATACGGCGCGCGGATTGAAGGCGGGTGCCTTGCCGTGATGAGGGCCAAGGCCAGCGGCCAGGATCATCACGCCGCCCAGTGCTGCAAGAATTGAAGTGGCTGAAATTACCATTCGCCATTCCGCCCCGCCCATGAAGGAGAAAAGATGTGGCGCAGCTGAGCCCAGGGTGAGCGCCCCAACAAGCAGTCCAACCAGAAGTCCGCGATCCTTGGTGCCCCAGCCCACAGCGATCTTCATACCCACGGGATAGACACCAGCCAGAAAGGCGCCAGTGAGAAACCGCAAGCAAATGGCCGCTTCGCCGCCGACGGGAGCGATCAGCAGCGCTGCGTTGGCACCTGCCGCTGCCACCGCACAAAGAACAAAGACCCGGCGTGGATCAAAGCGGTCCGCAATGCCAAACACCGCAGAAGCTAAGGCTCCCACCACAAACCCGGCCTGCACACCGCTTGCCAGCAAGGCTTGCGCGACGGGGCTGATCATGGTTTCGGCCAGCATATCTGGAAGGATTGCCGAGGAGGTAAACCACAGGCTCATGCTTGCGATTTCTGCAAGCACAAGAAGGGTGATGGAGCCAAGCTTTGACATGAACTTCAAGCGGGCTGGTGGTTAGCGCGCGCCAGGGCAGCTGTCTCGGGAGTTACTTCGGACCTAAATTCCTCAAACTTGCCATTGGCCCCGCGCGGGATGGAGTTCACTTCATTGATTGCAACGTCAAAGGGATAACCGAGGCGATTCTGAATGGTCTCAACCATCTTTGCTTTTTGCTCCGCATCCAGAGGTTTTTCGCAAACAAGGTTTGCTTCAACGGTCTTCAGCGATGATTGGATGAGCTGAAACTGTACGACGGCGCCGATTTCATGCAGCCTTCGTGATGCCGTCATGGGCCAGTGGCGGCTGCCATCGGGCAGGGTGATGAGATTGCGCACCCGCCCCATGACGCGCTTGATCACTGGATGGCTGCGTCCGCAATCACAAGGCTCCCCCATTTCCGCAAAATCGCCGGTGTCATATCGGATGATAGGGAAGACGAAGTTATAGGGGTCCGTTACGACCACGCGGCCGATTTCGCCGGGCGCACATGGGGTGCCATCCTCTCGCAGGATTTCTGTAAAGCAGATGTCCTGAAACAGGTGATAGTGATCATGAGCGGGGCATTGAAGGGCGATATAACCTACTTCCTGAGCGGAATACATGTCCACGATCTTGCGCCCAAACTGGCGATAGACGTCCTCCCGCAACGTGGAGGGCAATTGCTCGCTCATGGTTCGGAAATGATCAAGGCCCGGTAGCTCTGCCTTCTTGTCTTTCAGGATGGGAAGCAAGGCCTCGAGACTTGAAGGAAAGGCAAGAAGATAGCCAGGGTCCTCACGGATTAGCCAATCAGCCTGAAGCTCCGGATCCTGATGAATGTCGAACATGGTCGCGGGGCCGGTGTGGAAAAGATCCGTAAAAGGTTTGCCCCAATCTGTACCATGGCGCCCTTGCGGTCCGATGCCGCCGTCTTTTACCACGCGAATGGCGGCAGCCTTCTTGGCAAAATCCCGATCATGCAGAATGTGTTCATGGAGGGTGGCTGCGGCCCATAAATATCCGCGGATAGGCGGTATATTGACTTGAATGGGCGTGCCCGTTGAGCCGGAAGAGCTTACTCTTTTCACTTGGCGTTGGCTTTTTGGGATCACACGCGGGGTCAGGGCTTCAGCCTGGGTCTGAATTTCCTTGCGCGACAGGATCGGAAGGCTCGCCCATGTCTCCTCATCAAGAGGTTGGCTCGGATCGAAATTTGCCTCTGCAAACGTCTTCTCGTAGTGCGCTGTATACTCAAATGCAGCCCGCGTTAGCAACCCAAGCTGACCAAACATCTGCTGCCGGAAGGCCTCTGGATTTGCGCTTTGCGAGCGTTCCCACTGATAAAGGAAAGGAAGGTGACGCATGCCCTTTTCATCAGGCAAGGCCAGCGCCCGCATCCAAGACAATTTGGAATTAAAGGGCAGCAGATCGGTTGGGGGGCGACTCACGCGTATTGCCTTCGCGCTGCGGCGATCATCTCAGGCGTAACGTTGGAGCGGAAATCTTCGAACTTGCCATTTTCTCCGCGTGAAATTTCTCCAACTTCCTCAATAGATGTATCGAACTTTGACCCCAAGTGCTGGTGTGCCCTCGCAACGATCTCAGCTTTCTCATCGTCCGTAAGGGGACGTTCGGACACCAATAATATCCGCAAGGCCATTGGGGTTTCCTGGATCATTTGATGCTGGCGAACCGGGGCGATCTTGGCAAAGTGAGCCCCGCCTGTCATGGGCCATTGCCGCGATCCATCGGGAAAGGTCACAAGGTTTCTTACTCGGCCCATGATGCGATTAACCACCGGCCAACCACGCCCGCAATCGCACGGCGCACCGGCTTCTGCATAATCGCCGATGTCATAGCGGATCAGCGGGAAGGCCGGGTTCAGAAGGTCTGTGACCACCACCCGACCAATTTCCCCCGGTGCGCAAGGCTTATTTTCATCGTTCAATATCTCTGTAAAACAAGCATCCTGCAAGAGGTGATAGTGATCATGCTCCGGGCACTGAATTGCCATGAAGCCCACTTCCTGGCTTGAGTAAGCGTCGACTATCTTTACGCCAAGTAAGTCGCGCACTTCTTCGCGAATGTAAGACGGCAATTGTTCGCCAACGGATCTGATGTAGTGAAGGTTGGAAAGCTTGGCTCCGCGCTCCCTGAGAAGCGGCAACAGCGCCACAAGGTTTGAGGGGAATATCTGCAGATAGGCCGGGTTCTGACGGATTACCCAATCGGCCTGAACGTCCGGGTCCTGGCGGGCATCTAGAAGGGCACTGGGCCCCGTATGGAACAAGTCACTTGCGGGGGCACCCCAATGAGGCAGGTCTTTGCCCTCTGAGGTAAGGCCCATACCTTTGAAGATCCGAATGGACGCTGATTTTTTAGAAAAATCAGCACCGTGAATTACGTCTTCCAAGAGATTGGTGGCCGAGAAGAATGTCCGCTTGTAAGAAGGCTGATAAACCTCAACCGGCATGCCCGTAGATCCAGACGAATTCACTTTGGTGAAGGGTTGGTATTCCTGCGGAATATCGGTTGATAGAAGACGCTGTTTTTCATCCTGAAGCGTTCCCCGTGTCATGATCGGAATTTGGGCCCAAAATTCTTCGCTTAAAGGCACATTCGGATCAAAGCCCAATCGGCCTAGCAGGATGTGGTAATAGTGGACCTTCTTCGCTGCGATGCTGAGAAGAGAATGCAGCTGGCCAAAACTCCTACTCCGGTGGGCGGCAGCATCCAGCCACTGATTGCGTTCCAGTTGATAAAGAACAGCCATTATAGGCAGCGCTTTGGGCCCAGGCAGGGCGGGGAACACCACCCCTGGGATTGCGGACTTAAACGGCAATGAATTGATTTGGCTCTGCGGCCTGGCTGATACCATTTCCCATCCCTTGATTTTCGCCCACCCTAGCCCATCGAGGACACGGTTGTCAGCACGAGTTGGGCCTGTCAAAGTGCGCCGCGCAGAATTCAGGATTTGGAGTTTTCGGTGGATATCGGCCTTTGCATGACCGTCAAAGACGAGGAAAACCGGATTGAGTCCTGCCTCGGCGAGGTGGCGGACCTCTTTGCCGAAATCATCATCATTGATACAGGCTCGACAGACCGCACCAAGGAAGTTCTTCAAGACTGCTTTGGCATCACGCCAATGAGCGGAAGTTTGGAAGAAGCACGCTGTTTCACTCTTGCTGATTTGCGCAACGAAGGTTTTTCAAAACTCAAAGCCCCTTGGCAGATGTGCCTGGACGCGGACGAGCGTATTCCCGTACGTGACCTCAAACGCGTAGTGAGCTGGAGCAATGACGAAGATACCCACGGGTTTTTCTCTCCCTGGCTGACCACTTTGCCGGGGGGCAGGATTGTTGACGATTATAAGCTGAGCTTGTTCCGGAAGGGCTATGGCAAGTGCGGCTTGGTCCACGACAATGTCCAGCCATCGTTGCGAGAAAAGGGGGTGGAGGCAGTTTGGACGGATGCCTTTGAAATCCTGCATTACCCGGAAGAAAACAAACTGCCGGGCAAAGATGAATATTACGCCTGGCGCCTTGATCATGCCATCGGGCTGGATCCGACCTGGATGCGCTATTACTGGTTTCGAGGGCTTCTCTATTTGCGGATGGGACGCAATGATGAAGCCTATAAAGATCTCGAGCGCACGTTTGCTTCCCGCTCCACTCAATTTCCGGTGGAATGTTTGAACGCAGGCATGGGCCTTGCGGGTCTTCAGGCGCGGGCCGGAGATATTATTAGCGCAACGCGAACCGTGACTGACGCATTGAATTTTCATCACGGCATCGCCAATGATTTTGAAGTCACCATCAACTTCCGCCTTCGCCCCTGGTTTGAACGGGCTCTGGATGCCTTGGAAGATGGGGATGCAGAGCGCGTGGTGCCCTATACCTTTGCCCACGGCGGGGCTCATGGTGGTGTCGTAAATGGAAACCGAGACTAGCCCAGCAAATCCCGGCCCTTCATATGGGAAGGCACAGGGGCACCCACCAGATTGAGGATTGTCGGCGCGAAATCGATAGCCTCGCCTTCACTCAACGTGCGCCCGGGTTCGATGCCTGGGCCCTTGGCCAGCATGAAGCCGTTTACGGTGTGATCCCCGGTTCGGAAATAGGGGACGGGGCCGATCTGGCCATATTCATCGGATTCTACAATGTCTGTGGCTGCAGCGCCAGACCATGAGAAAACGATGTCGGCATCTGGCAAGTTGGGATCATTGGCCAACACATCGCTCCGTGGTCGGATGACTTTATCTACAAGGCCCTTACCGGTGCGGGCACAGCGCCAACCCATCACCAATTTGATAATCTCATCGCAAGTGGCTTGATAGTCCTCCGGTTCCACCAGTCCGCCCCCACCTTCAGGGGTAGTGTCGCGACCTTTGACGCTGAGGCGAACATAACCATCAGAATAAGAGGGTAGGGAGAAGGCACGCATTCCCTTCCACGCAGACTTATACCAATTGCTGGGCTGCCAATTCAGGGACATGCCCATGGCTTCCTGATCGCGCGGGGAGGTAAGGCGCGTTCGCCCTTCCAGTGTGACCGCATCCCAAATCTCATGTTTCATATGGCGCGGATAGTCAAAGCTTGGTGGTGGCGGGGGTGTGCCTGCCGGATGGGACACTAAAGCGGGCTCATCATAAGACCAGCGATAAAGCATCTCGGCCAGAAAGGCGCCGGAGCAGATGTCTGCCTTGTTTTCCATCATGCCATGGGCGGAATAGATATAGAGGGTGGCACCAGGCCCCGCGGCATTTTCGATTTTGGCAATGGAGGCATCCACTTGCTCCATGATATCGCCCAGATCATCCCGGCCTTCTTCAGCCATATGTTCTTTGAGCGGATGATTAAATACATAATGCCAATATTGATGTTCTGCGGCATGGACTTCACCGAACGTGGTCAGGAGCATATCCCAATCATCACGGGCCAGAAGATCCAGTGTAATCGCCGTGCGCCGGTCAATGCCGATCTGCAACTCTTGCTTCAGCTGAACCGATTCCTTTTCAGAATAGATATTGTTGTTGTCACTGTTCAGGCATGGGTGTGGACCATGCTTTGCCAGGATCTCGTCGTAAAGGGTTGTCGGATTTGAGCCGCGTCCTCGCCGGGGGGAGTGGGCCCCCCAGGCCACGACTTCGATGCCGTTCAGGTTTCCAGAAAGGCTCGCTTGGGGAAGATCAAAGGCGCAGACCTTGTAGTCCTGGCCCAGCTCCCAGAACATGGGATATTTGTCAAAGGCATAAGTGCTGTGCTCCCCCACATCCAGATTGTCGGCTTCATATTCGATGCGGCCCCAATAACCGGTCTCCATTGGCCAGACGCCGGTCATGAAGGTGGTGAAAGCGGGTTCGGCCTTGTAGAGCTCTTGATTCTGAACCAGCCCATAGGCGCCTTGCTCTCGCAGGCGTTTCATTGTCGGCATGCGGCCTTGGGCAATGTAATGGTCAATAACCCACGGCTCAGCCGCATCAAGGCCAATTACGATGACAGGTCCCGGCATTTTCCACCCCTTTTTATGGTTAAGCAGACCTTAACCCGAAGATCTGAGACGGAAAAGGCGCAAGAAGCCGCACTGTTTTCAGAATTATTCTAATGGGCCTCGTAACATCATTGCCCCTTTGCGAATCACAACAAAGCTGAATAAAGTCGGCTGGATTTTTTTGAGGGGATCAGCATGAGTTCGCATATTGAAACTATTTTCCATCCAGATACTTTTACACTGACCCACGTTCTTCACGATGGTCCGGGCAGCGAAGCTGCCGTCATCGATACCGTGCTGGACTATAACCCCACCAATGGAAGAGTTTCGACCGAAGCAGCTGATTTGCTCATCGCTCATCTTGAAGAAAAGGACCTCAAGCTGCGCTACGTTTTGGAAACGCACGTTCACGCGGATCATTTAACCGCTGCCAAATATCTACAACATCGATTGGGCGCGAAGGTTGGCATCAGCAAACACGTTACCAAGATCCAGAAAGAATGGGCTGGGCGCTACAACACCCCGCTTGAGGTTATTGAAGCGGACGCAAGCTTTGATCTGATGCTGGCAGATGGAGATCAATTACCTCTGAACGGTACGGCCATCGGTGTGATGGAGACGCCGGGGCATACGCCGGCATGCGTGACCTATACGTTTGAGGATGCAGCGTTTGTGGGTGATACCATGTTCATGCCCGACTATGGCACTGCGCGCTGTGATTTTCCGGATGGGGATGGGGCGATGCTCTATCGCTCGCTCCAGAAAACACTATCCCTTCCTGATGAGACCAGGCTCCACATGTGCCACGATTATCAGCCCGGCGGCAGGGAGCTGAAATGGATGGTCACTGTCGCCGAACAGAAGGCCGCAAATATTCACCTTACGGAGTATCGCAGCGAAGAAGCTTTTGCTGCGTTTCGAGCAACCAAAGATGCTGGCCTTTCCACACCCCGGCTCCTGTGGCCGGCGATCCAGGTCAATATTCGCGGCGGCGGATTGCCTGCACCTGAAGAAAATGGCGCGCGCTATCTCAAGATCCCCGTTGGCGGGGATGCAGCAGAGTGGACCTGAGCGGGATCTAACTCCGCTCGCCTACCTTGCGAATAGGTTTGCTGCCATCCCAGCTGCTGGCCACTTCGGCAATGTGTTTGAAGAAACCGCCCTTGGGCCCGCTGATGTCTGAAAGCTCGACCACAGTGCCGGGATGGCTTTCGGTCTCAAAATAGGCAAAGCGCCCGTTCTCGCCGATCTGGCCTTCCTGGCCAACTTTGTAGCCGAGGCTTAGCACGCGCTCATAGTCTTCTTCGAAATTCATGGTCCAATAGGCCATGTGCTGCATGCCTTCGTGGCCCGCATTGAGGAAATCGAGATACATGGATGGTGCATCGTTACGTTGCTGGATCAATTCAATCTGCAAGTCGCCGGAGTTGGCCAAAGCAATGGACATATCTGCATTCGAAGGCGCGCCTTTATAAGTGAAGTTTTCAACCTCTACTTTCTCTATGTAATAAAACGGCCCCACACCCATGACCTCTGTCCAATGGGCCATGGCAGCTTCGATATCGCGGACGACATATCCGTTCTGACGTACATTTCCAAAAATACGGCTCATTAAAGATTGTCCTTGTCGAGTTCATTCATAACCTTCATGCCCGCAGCAGGATCAATGTCTGTCTCCGTCGCTTCGGTAAGGCGCGCGGCCATCATGTAAAACCCGATGGTGAAGATGGTCTCCACAATCTCTTGGTCTGAGTAATGGCTGTGAGCTGCGGCGAAGGTCTCGTCGTCCACGCGCACGTTTTCGATCACTTGTTTGGAGAAGGCGAGCAATGCCTGTTCGGCTGCGTTGAATGCATCACTGGTAATGTCGCCTGTGGCAAGCGCGTCCACTTGGGCGCGGGGCACACCAACACCAATGGCGATGGGATCGTGCTGGTTCCATTCATATTCCCCACCTTGAAGGTTGGCCACTTGAAGGATCAACAGCTCGCGCTCGCAAGCGCCGAGTTTCTGTTCCGACAAGATTGAGCCCCCCAACTTCAGCACATGGCGAAAGTTGGTCTCTGCATGGGCCATCATGCGGAAGATATTGAGCCGGGTCGGCATGCGCTCAAGAACCTTGGCGGCATCGCCTGTTGCGGTTTCAGGGTCTAGCAGCGGCAGTCGGGCCATGGGGTTCTCCATTCGGTGAGTTTGGCGGCATCTTAGACCGTGACCTTAGGTGACATGCAAGGCGAGTTTCGCTAGCGTGAAAGAAACCTGCCAAATTGGTGAGATCCAAAAGAAACAAGACCCCCATGTTTCCATTTATCCACAGTGTCCAGTCAGATCCCGCTCCCTCGGAGGGGGAAGGCTCAGCCTTTGATCAATTGTTTTCATTGGGTGACGTGTGGAACCAGCTAGAGCCGATCTGGCTGTGGATAAGTTCCAATATCCTGCAGGTCAGTGTGCTCATTGAGCTCGGCCTGGTTGGCCTTGCCTTTATGGCCGCAGGATTTGCGGGGCCCTGGTTTAAGAAGCGCGTAGCAAGACACATTGTGCCGCGTGCGCCCAAGGGGATTGCTCGCCGCGCCGCTGTAGCCCTTGGGCATCTGACCGGCCCTCTGGTTTTCTTCTTGATGCTGAATGTGATCTCCATCGGTGTGGAGATGGCCGAACAGTCTCGCTATTGGATCAGCGCCGCAGTTAGCTTGACTTTTGCCTGGGTCATGATCCGTATCGTGACATTGGTGATCCGCTCCAAGTTCTGGAGCCAAGTGGCCTTTTATGTGGTCTGGCCTGTTACCGCGCTGGATATATTCGGCGTTCTTGATGACATCATCGTCTATCTGGAAGCTGCTGCTATCCCCCTTGGTGTCGATGCCGCAGGCATGGCGCGCAACCTTTCGGCGCTGGATGTGCTGCGGGGTTTTCTGGCCTTCGCGCTTTTTTTCTGGGTGGCACATCTCGCCTCGAAATTTCTGGCCAAGCGCATTTATGAGATCGAGGACCTTACACCATCCCTGCGCACCTTGATTGTGAAGATCCTCAATATCCTTCTTCCGGTGCTGGCCTTCTTCCTGGCTTTGCAGTTGATCGGGGTGAACCTGGCAGCCCTTGCGGTGTTCTCCGGCGCCCTCGGGCTGGGCGTGGGCCTGGGTCTGCAAAAGAGCGTCTCCAACCTGATCTCTGGCTTTACGCTTGTAGCGGACAAATCCATCAAGCCGGGAGATGTGGTCAGTGTGGCCGATACTTTTGGCTGGGTCACGTCCCTGGGCGCGCGTTATGTGGCGGTGCGCACTCGCGATGGGACCGAACATCTGGTGCCCAACGATCAGTTTATCGAACAAGGCGTGATCAACTGGTCCCACGCAGACAAAGTGGTGCGGCTGCATGCGCCCTTTGGGGTCAGCTACGCCACCAAGGACCTGAAGCGCGTGCGCGAGATTGCCTATGAGGCCCTCAAGGACATGCCGAGGGTTCTTCAAAACCCGGGGCCCCAATGCAATATGATGGGATTTGGCGATAGCTCCATCGATTTCGATTTGCGTTTCTGGATCAATGATCCGGAGAACGGCAAGGCTAATGTCACCAGCGAAGTCTTCCTGGCCTTGCACCAAAAGCTCATGGAGAGCGGCATCGAAATTCCGTTCCCGCAACGAGACCTTCACGTGCGGTCGGTATCTGCTGATGCGGCCAGTTCCCTTGAGGGCTCAAAAGGCCCCTAAACGGCTTCTAGCCAGGATTTTTCCATAATATCCCCAAGAAACCCGCAGAATTCTGCGAGTTATGAGTTTTTTTCACATTTCTGATTTTATTTCTTGAACGGCGTTCATAGTCGGGCTATGTATCGTGAACAATGTTCAATAACCTTTGTGACGAAGGAAATCGACATGGCTTCTATCTACGACGTTAAACCTCAGTTCCAGGCGCTGTTGCGTCCCCTGGTCAGCCGCATGGCGAAACGGGGGGTCACGGCCAATCATGTGACCATTGCCGCGATTTGGCTCTCGGTCGCCTATGGCGTGGGCCTATGGATCAGCGGCGGATCAGCCGCATTGTTTCTAGCCCTTCCACTGGTGTTGCTGGTGCGAATGGCGCTGAACGCCATCGACGGCATGCTGGCGCGGGAGTTTGGGCAAAAATCTGACCTTGGCGCTTTCCTCAACGAAGGCGGTGATGTGATCTCTGACGTGGCCTTGTTGTTGCCACTGGCAATCATCTCACCATTCCCTCTGTGGGGCGTCCTCGCAGTTGTGTTGCTTTCTGTACTGACAGAATTCTCCGGCATCCTGGCTCAGGCCATCGGCGCAAGCCGGCGCTATGACGGGCCTATGGGCAAAAGCGATAGAGCCGCCGTCTTGGGCGTGCTGGGTGTCTGGATCGGACTGGGCATGCCGCTCGCGGATCTTGCGCCATTGATCACCGGTCTGCTGGTCATCGCCCTTTTGTTCACCATCTCAAATCGCCTGCGCAGTGCCATTGCTGAAACCGGTATGGCGACCGCTGCTGCCTAGCCCAGCGCGAGTTTCAAAGCAGATAAAGGAGAACACGATGTTTCAATCTACACATACAACCAGCGAAGAGGCAACGAGCCAACAAACAATGAGCGAGCGCTTTGTTGCGCCTGTAAGCCGCCGTGCCCTGCGCCGGGTGACAAAGACTGTCACCGGTATCCGTGCCAAGTGGCAGGGCTGTGAGCCTGAGGAAAAGTGTCGCGTCTATTTTGGCAATCACCGCAGCCACGCCGATTTTGTTGTGGTCTGGTCGGTCCTGTCCAAGGCGCTTCGAGCCAACACAAGACCTGTGGCCGGTGCGGACTACTGGGATCGTCCCGGCATCAAGCGTTTCTTTGGCCGCACGGTGGTCAACGCCGTGCTCATTGATCGGCAACGTACCGTGACCCGAACCCACAATCCCATTGATCAAATGGTTGAGGCCGTCGAAGAGGGCTCCTCCCTGATCATCTTTCCCGAAGGCACGCGCAACATGACGGAAGACACCTTGCTGCCGTTCAAGAGCGGCATCTTTCGTTTGGCTCAAGCCTGCCCAGAGGTGGAGTTTGTGCCCGTGTGGATCGACAATCTCAACCGCGTCATGCCCAAGGGGGCAACTGTTCCGGTGCCTCTCATTTGCGAAGCGCGTTTCGGCGAGCCGCTTACCCTCGACCCTGACGAGAGCAAAGAGACTTTTCTGACCCGCGCCCGAAACGGTCTGCTGGCGCTGGCAGATACCGACACAGGAGAAGTGTCATGACCTTCGACAATCCCTTGTTGATCATGAATGCCATGGTGTTGAGCTTTCTGCTGGTCGCCACGGTCGTCTCCCGCACCTTGCGCTTGCGCGTTGCGGGGGGAGCCGAAAACGCAGTGGTCACGAACCTTAATGATCGAGTGAATGCCTGGTGGATCATGGCGCTGATCGTAGGCTCCAGTTTCTGGTTGGGAAAATTTGCAGTCGTCGGCCTCTTTGGCCTGGCGTCCTTCATGGCTTTGCGAGAGTTCTTTACACTGACTGATACACGGCGCGGGGACCATTGGGTATTGCTCAGCAGTTTCTTTGTGATCTTGCCGCTGCAGTTTGCACTGGTAGCAATGGGGAAATATGGCCTGTTCACGATATTGATCCCGGTCTGGGCGTTTCTCGCCTTGCCGGTGATTGCTGCGGTCCGCGGGGATACCACCAAGTTCTTTGAGCGTATCTCCAAGGTTCAGTGGGGCCTGATGGTTTGTGTCTTTGCCCTCAGCCATGTGCCAGCCTTGTTGACCCTGGATATTCCAGGTTTTGAGGGGCGCAATGTCTTGCTGGTCGCGTTTCTGATCTTTGTGGTTCAGATGAGTGACGTGCTGCAATACGTCTGGGGCAAGCTGTTGGGCAAACATAAGATTGCGCCAAGTGTCAGCCCCTCCAAAACCTGGGAAGGCCTGATCGGCGGTGGCCTCAGTGCAACTTTGGTGGGCGCGGGCCTCTTCTGGATGACACCATTCACCCCCTTTCAGGCTGGCGCCATGGCGTTGTTAATCACTGCCATGGGATTTTTGGGCGGCTTGGTGATGTCTGCCATCAAGCGAGACCTGAAGGTCAAGGACTGGGGCGACACCATCAATGGCCACGGCGGTTTTGTGGATCGGCTGGATTCGATCTTCTTCGCGGCCCCCGTATTTTTCCACGTCACACGATATTTCTGGGCGGGCTAGCAAGAGGCCAAAGAAAGGAGAGGCCCTACCGCCGCAACAGACAAGGAGGTCAAAAAAAGACCGGTGAGATGCCATGCTCACCGGTCTTCGGTGTGTGCTTTGCAGTCATATATAGCGGCCCTTGACTGCACATTCATTAGTTGCTTTTCTGGGTGGCCACAACGAAAAGGCATAACAAATCTGGAGAGAGGGGTTTCATATGTTCTTTGTACTGAAAGGCCTTGGCGGTTCAGAACGTCGCATAAAGGCGACAAGGATTTCTCGTATTCGTGCTGCCTCCACTGACGAATTCGATGGAAGCAATGCCAAGAGTGCTGTCGACATTGGTCCATGGGTTGGCTCATCCGTGCCAACCATCGATCTCGTCACGACCCTGAATGCCTTGAAGAACCCAAAAGGCAAGAGCGTTGTAAGTTTTGTCGAGTTTACCTCGCCGGGTGGTCGCCCAGTTTATGTCAACAAGAACGCCGTCAGCGAGATATCCGAACCAGTCGCGGCCCTACATCATACCAATGCCAAAGCAGTGCTTCATGTGGGATCGGACTTTCAGCAAGTCAAAGAGACTGTAACTGATGCAGAAAAACTGCTGATTTAGTCTGCAGCGATCTACGCCAGTGCCTGTTCCAGATCAGCAATCAGATCATCGCAGGTCTCAACGCCTACCGACAGACGCACCAAGCCATCGTCAATGCCAATCTCCTTGCGTCGTTCCGGCGGAATAGAGGCGTGGGTCATGATTGCTGGATGCTCAATCAGGCTTTCAACGCCGCCAAGGCTCTCGGCCAGGGCGAAGATACGCACACGCTCCAACATGGTGCGGGCAGGTTCCAGACCATCTTTGAGCACCATGGTGACCATGCCGCCAAAGCCGTCCATTTGTTTTTTGGCCAGCTCATGTTGCGGGTGACTTGTCAGGCCCGGGTAGTAAACCTTGCCGACCTTGGGGTGGGCTTCAAGGAACTGGGCGACTTTCATGGCGCTTTCACAGTGCCGTTCCATACGCAGCGCGAGAGTTTTAAGACCGCGTAAAGCAAGGAAGCTGTCGAACGGGCTTTGAATACCGCCAACGGAGTTCTGCAAAAATGCCATGCGGCTTGCGAGGTCTTCGTTGTCCCCCACAACAGCAATGCCGCCGATAATATCCGAGTGGCCATTCAGATACTTCGTGGCCGAATGCATCACGATGTCTGCACCATGGTCCAGCGGACGCTGCACGAAGGGAGAGGCAAAGGTATTGTCGGCGACCATCAAGATGCCGTGCGCCTTGGCAATCTTTGAGATCGCGCTGAGGTCCACAAGCTTGAGCAGCGGGTTGGTAGGTGTTTCGACCCAGACCATCTTGGTCTTTGGCGTGATCGCAGCTTCAAACGCTGCCGGATCTGCAAGATTCACATAGGAGTACTCATGACCCGCAGAGGCGCGACGCACTTTTTCAAACAAACGATAAGTGCCGCCGTAAAGATCATCCATGGAAATGATGTGACTGCCCGCATCCACCAGTTCCAGGATGGTTGCGGTTGCCGCCATGCCGGAAGCAAAGGCAAATCCATGATTGCCGTTTTCCAGATCAGCCAAACAAGCTTCATAGGCACCGCGGGTGAGGTTATGGCCCCGCGCATAGACGTAGCCCTTGTGATCGCCCGGGCTCTTCTGGGCATAGGTTGACGTGGCATAGATCGGTGTGATGACCGCACCAGTTACCGGATCTGGTTGTTGACCGGCATGAATGGCGCGGGTGGCAAAGCCTTCACGATTTTTCTTGGACATTAGGCTTCTTTCATTTGACGGCGGAGATAGTTGAGCAAATCAATGCGGGTGATCAGCCCTTGGAATTTTCCTTCCAGGGTGACAATGGCAACCAGCCCCTCATTGAACAATGGGATCAAGCGACCAACGGGTTTGGTTGCCTCGATGGTCTCAAGTCTTGTCGTCATGGCTGAGCTGACGGGGTCCTTGAATTTTTCCTCGTGCCCGATGACGGAGAAGAGCAAATCCTCTTCATCCAAAAGGCCGACCACTTGTTCGTCTTCATTGATCACTGGAAGCTGTGAGATGTCATAAAGCTTCATGCGGGCATATGCCATCAGCAGCAGATCATTGGGACCCACGGTGACGGTGGCACGGTCTTCATGCAGACGTCCAATGACATCGCGCAGATCTCCAAATTTCTTCCGTTCCAGATAGCCGCGGTCCATCATCCAGTAATCGTTGAACATCTTGGA
>JAJFIL010000002.1 GCA_021774965.1 Alphaproteobacteria bacterium | reverse complement strand
CAATTGCTGGTAAAAAAAAACTCGTATCGTCCAGGGAACGCGCCCAAGGATTGATTCTTGCGGGTAAAGTCCGTCTGGGCGATGAAAAATCCGACAAGCCGGGGCGCATGGTTCCTGAAGATTGTGCGGTCACCGTTCTGGAAGATCTTCATCCTTATGTGAGCCGGGGCGGCGTGAAGCTTGAACACGCGCTCAAACTATTTGCGGTTTCTCCGCAAGATAAAACCGCCGCCGACATTGGCGCATCCACGGGTGGTTTCACCGATTGCCTGTTGCAACAGGGGGCGAAAAAAGTTTTCGCGGTGGACGTAGGCTACGGTCAGCTCGATTGGAAACTCAGGCAGGACGATCGGGTGATCTGTCTGGAGCGAAAAAACGTCCGCCACCTGACGGCGGAAGAATTTGGCGAGTCGGTTGACCTCGCGGTGATCGATGTTTCCTTCATATCGCTCAGGCTTGTGATTCCCGCCGTTATAAAAGCAATCAAATCCCATGGGGATTTGATTGCTTTGGTGAAGCCTCAATTTGAAGTGGGAAAAGACGAGGTTGAAAACAAGGGCATCATTAAAGACCCCGCCAAACACCTGAACGTTCTGCTTACCTTGAAAATATTTTTGGAAACTCAGGGATGGGTGATGCGGGCTCTCACGGTTTCGCCAATCTATGGGCAAAAAGGCAACAAGGAATTTCTCGTCCACTGTGTTGCCAAAGACCGAGGGGAAACACTCTGCGATGAAGAAATCAAGAAGCAGGTATTTTTATGAAATTGTGGCGAATAATTTGAAGGAGAGAAGAGTTTCCAGGTAGGACGTTGCTTATATTTGATCTTTATAAACGATGAAGCTATCGACGGGATAGACAAGGTGGGATTCCCCCCATTGGGTCGAGGATGCTGAGTCCCAGGGGGATTCGTCTTCCAAGGGTTTCATGCGGATACCTCCCGACCCGCCGTAGATCAGGAGCGCCATGCCGTCGCCAGACTCTTCAACCTGGCAAGCACATGCGGGGCAGGGGGTATTGGTTTCGGCATTCCATCCGGTGACCTGCACGGGTTGATTGTCCGTGCCCACCTGATATTTGATGCAGAACACCTCTCTGGCCTCGGAGACATCCCGGTACACCATATTAAAAGGGATTGCTGTGTTTGGATTGGGTTCCACTTCGATAAACATTTTTACGCTGTCCTTAAATTGATATTCCCCATAATACCCCTGTTACCCCTCCGGGGCATGAAGTTAATGGAAAGGATACCACAGGGGCATGAAGGCAATGGTGAAATATCACATACCACGAAACGGAGGGGCCTTGCCTTAGCCGATGGTCTTTGACTGAAGTTCTTCAGTCGTATTTGGTTTGAAGGAGTTAACCGTTTTACAGAGATTGGGGGGGATGCGGGAGAAAATCTGCCTTGGGCGTCCGGTCCGTGTTTAAATTGTCGGGTAGGAGGTTTTGAGAACTATTGTGTCCACATTCCGAACTTTTACAGGGTTCGGGATGGGTCGTCACTTCTTGCGTGCCATCCGGTGGACAGGGCGTTAAAGAGTGAGGCTTTTTAGCCAGGCAGTGAAATTTTTTTTCGACTTTGGAGTCACTACTTTCATGTTGTTTGTCGTGCGAAGAGTAAATATGGCTGTGAGAATGGCTGGATGGATGCGCCTCGGAAATTGCTACTTTCCAGCCGAACCCCAGCAGAAGGGAAAACACGAAAGATATTGACAGAATAGGTTTCAAGCGGACCCTAAGTTTCTTATTATAAGCGGTTAATGTCCCGATGTTACGTTATCCATCTTCAGATTTCAAGAATTTTTAGGAGAGGGGTTTCTCTTTGCGACGAACAGGGAAGTTATTGCTGGGGCGGGCAAAGGCTTTGATAAATTGGATTAAAATTTGCGGGTCGAAATGGCCGGGCATGTTGTTTTTCATTTCTATCAAGGCTTCAAAAGCGGTGCGGGGTTCGCGATAGTAGCGTTTGCAGACCAGGGCGTTAAAGACATCGGAAATGGCGCACACCTGGGCAGAGAAGGAAATTCTGTTGCCCTCGAGTCCCAAGGGATAACCCGATCCATCGTATTTTTCATGATGTTCCGCCGCCATTCTTAATATATTTTGGCTGTAGCATTTCATGTCGTTCAGCACTTTTTTACCGGCACTGGGATGTTTGCGGATGGCCTGCCAATCCTGCGGGGAAAGTTCTTCATTTTTCTCAAGGACACTTGCAGGAATACCCTTTTTACCAATGTCATAGAGCATTCCCCCCAAGCCCAACTCATGGATTTCAGCCGACGGTAATTTTAGCTGGACTCCAAAAAATATATTGTAAAGACCGGCGTTTGTGCAATGCGTGGGATGGGCATTGTCTTTTTGGGTAATTTTAAAAATATCCACGGCTTCCAGTTTCCCTTGCTTTATGCACAAGGTCATGATCTTGACCACCTCATCCAGGCTTTTAAGGATTCTTGTGGAGCCGATGTTTTCAAAATACTCGTGCAGGATATTTTTATTGATCTGGTAGGAGTCGGCCAGAATTTTCTCAAAGGGGTCCGAATAGTGCACATCTTTTCGAAGCTTAGGGACCAAAAAATCATCGTAATATCTGACCAAGTCAGTTTCGTGGATAAAAAGGGTATGGCAGTTTTCGGTTTCCATTATTTTTTTGATTTTTTCCTTGGTTTTACGGTCATAAGAGCCGTATTTCAGAAATACAGGTTCTTTCCCGTTGTCTCCGGTTTTATAGAAAAGCTCAAAGTCGATGGTGGGGTTATCCGTCCATGCCCTGTTGAGAAAATCGGGATTTATTTCCCGAAAATAATTAGCGATTGAGTCTGCCATAAACTTTGAACCCGTAAAATTGTATTGAAAAATCGACAGTCCTGCGTAAAAGCCCAAAACTCTCAAAATCAAAAGAGAAATTTGAACCCCATGATAACCAGTAACTCTTTACAAGTCAATGAGTTAGTTGTTTTTTTGGATTGTTGTATGACTCTTTTCGGTCGTTCCTCAATTTACTTTAATGAATTGAGTCCCGGCTGGAAAAATATGTTTAAATAGGGCTGAAAACAGGAATATGTGGTAAAACCCCGCTATCAAATTATACGCAAAACTTCAATTCAGGAGACGTTTGAGGATGTTGAAACTGGTTCTGCTTCGTCACGGTCAAAGTCAATGGAATCTGGATAATCGCTTCACCGGCTGGAAGGATGTGGATCTCACGCCCCAAGGGCGAGAGGAAGCACAAGAGGCCGCTAAACTCTTGCAGGCGGAAGGTTATACCTTTGATATCGCGTTCACCTCGGTGCTCAAACGGGCGATACGGACGCTTTGGATCACCCTCGATGGCATGGATTTGATGTGGATTCCGGTGACGCGGTCGTGGCGGTTGAACGAGAGGCATTATGGCGCCTTGCAGGGGCTTAATAAAGCCGAAACCGCCGCCAAACACGGAGCCGACCAGGTGTTGATCTGGAGGCGCAGTTATTCCGAGCCACCACCGGCGCTTGAAGAAGGCGATGACCGGCTTCCCGACAACGACCCCCGCTACGCCGACCTTGCCAAAGAAGACCTGCCGCGGGCCGAAGCCCTGAGCCATACAGTGGAACGGTTTTTGCCTTATTGGTTTGAAACCATCGTCCCGGCGTTGAAGGAAAAAAAGAAAGTTTTGATCTGTGCGCACGGCAATAGTTTGAGAGCTTTAGTCAAACACCTGGACGGCGTCAGCGAGGAGGATATTGTCAACTTGAACATTCCCACGGGAATCCCGCTGGTGTACGAACTCGATGACGATTTAAAACCCATCACCCATTATTATCTGGGCGACCCGGAAGCCGCTAAAAAAGCCGCGGAGAAAGTGGCCGAACAGGCCAAGGGTGGACCCGCCTAGGGCGGCAATATTTCCGGGCGATGGGTTGATGGCGGATTGAACCCTCTTCCATGCGTAAGAGTTTGATCGTCTTTGCGAGCAGAGCGAAGTACCCTGCTATCTCTTTACCCGGTGGGGCGGAAGATGATTTTCAGATACTAATCGGAGGAGAGGGTTACGGAATATACACCTTACATGACCTTATATGGTGGGCATTTTGTCAACACAGGAATGGAAAGATTTGATAAAGAAGTAAAACCTTTGCTCGCACAAGAGGAAAATAAAAAGGCTGGGGAATGAAAAATAAGGAGGAGATTTCGGAAGATGAATTGACCTAAATTCAAATTGTAAGTGTAGCTCTCCAAGTCGATAGAGAGGCAAACTGCGGTAACCTCGTGGTTTTCTCACCGACCAAAACAAGAGGAGCGCGTATGAAAGGTCACGCACAGCCAAATCCTTTTTACACATCAACCCTGGGAAAATGGCCCCTTATGCAAAGGTCACTTATCGCAGGTTAAAACTCGTTACACCCCTAGCCGTA
>JAJFIL010000001.1 GCA_021774965.1 Alphaproteobacteria bacterium | reverse complement strand
GGAAAAAGCCATATTGCCGGTGGAAGAAAACATGTCCGTAAGGCTCTTTATATGGCTGCCCTTTCCTCTGTTAGCTATAATCCAACTCTAAAAAACTTTTATGACAAACTCAGGATCAATGGTAAAAATTTCAAGGTTGCCATCACCGCCACCATGCGTAAAATGATTGTCGCTCTTAACTTCATGGCTAAACATAATGCCCGTGGACAATAAAAAACGCCTGACCTTCAGCACAGTTACTTTGCGGTAAAAAAGTTTTCTTGGTCATTCTGTCAAATCAATTTCAATCCAATACAGCCTGAATGCAATCGTAGGCCGTGTCGATCATCATTTGTATTTGATCCGTCGAAATGACCAGAGGAGGAATGAAATAGATCACATTTCCCAAGGGACGCATGAGCGCTCCGCGCTGTAACCCCTCCTGATAAATCTGATACCCCACCCGTTTCTCGAAAGGGAACTCCTCTTTCGTCTTTTTATTTGCGACCAGTTCCACCGCCGCGATCATTCCCGTTTGCCTGAACTCGCCACACCATTGCAATGCATTCAGTTTGTTTCCATACTCTCCCAAAACACGGATTTTGGGTTTGAGATTTTCGAGAAAATCGTCTCCCGTCAAAATCGACAAGGATTCATTGGCCACCGCACAAGCCAGCGGATTGGCGGAATAACTGTGACTGTGGATGAATAATTTCATCTCGGAGAATTCACCGTAAAACGCGGAATAAATTTCATCTTCCGTAAGAGTCGCCGCCAGCGGCAGGTAACCGGAGGTGATGCCTTTGGACAGGCACAAAAATGTCGGATTCAAGTCATGCTCGCCGCAAACGAAAAGAGAACCCGTTCTTCCGAAGCCGACGGCAATTTCATCGTAAATGGTGTGGACGTTGTGCGCCTTACATGCGTCCTGAAGTTTCTTTAAATATAACGGCGGATACATCTTCATCCCCGCCGCCCCCTGCACCAGCGGTTCGACGATCACCCCCGCCAAAGACTCCTTGTGCTTTTCCAGTGTCTGATGCATCGGCTCAAAGCATTCGGCTTGGCAGGACTCCGGCTTCAATTCATAAGGACAGCGAAAGCAGTCCGGCCCCTGCACTTCAACATTCGCCATGAGATTGGGTTCAAATTTATCCCGGAACATGTCGATTCCGCACAGCGACAAGGCCCCCAGGGTCTCGCCATGATAAGCGCCTTTCAGATGAGCAAATTTCCGTTTGCTTCCCTGCCCGGTCTGTTGCCAGTACTGCAGGCTCATTTTTACAGCCACTTCCACCGCGGTCGAACCATTATCGGAAAAAAATACCTTTTTTAAATTGTCCGGTGTGAGTGCAACCAGACGCTCGGCCAGGTCGATGGCGGGTTGGTGGGTGACGCCGGCAAACATGACGTGCGCGACTTTATCCAGCTGTCTGCTCAGGGCCGCATTGAGCCGGGGATGATTGTGTCCCAACAGATTCACCCACCAGGAAGAAATCACATCGAGATATTTGTTCCCTTCCCGATCAGAAAGATAAACACCCTCTCCTCGTTCGATCAAAATTGGCGGGACGGTTTCATGATCTTTCATTTGCGTGCACGGATGCCAAATGGCGTGGAAATCCCTGATAAGATCCGCATCCGATTTAGGGTTCAGTTTATTCACAGTGTATCGACCAAAAGTTCATGACGAAGTTGATGGCTTCATTAAATATTAAAGGGCATCTCTAAAAATTAACTATTTAATGGAAATCGAATATTGCGCAAGAATTTTTTAAGTCGGTGGCACGGGCTTTCCAGCCCGTGCAGACAGGTGCCTGTCCCACTAAAACAAAGCCGCCTCTTTGAATTGACGATCAGGTGCATTCCGTCAATTTTTAGAGATATCTTAAAGTTGATAGCGGCTGGGGGAAAATTCCGCAATTTCTTCCTGCAATGTTTCCAGAAGAATTGACGCCAGGTAATCCGCTTGATTCGGGGTCTGCAATATCCCGTTTCGATAGTGTCCCGTAGAATAAAATAAATTATCATAGCGAACGCTTTTCCCCATGACCGGCATCAAATCTTCCGCCGCCGGACGCAATCCCGTCCACGATTCGATCAGCGGAGCGTCACGCAAACAAGGGAGAATATCCGCCGCCCGCGCGATCAGTTCCTGAATGACGGTTTCTTCCACCGAAGCGTCAAAGCCCCGGTCTTCCATGGTGGACCCGATAACAAACCCATGCCCTCCCCGCCACGGTGCAATGTAAGTCAACAACCCGTGCACGGTGTAGTCCAGACGATTGTCTTCCACCTGCAACCGACACATCTGGCCTTTGATGGGTTTTAAGGGCATGGAGACCTTAAGGGTTTCTGCCAGCTGTTGCGACCAACTGCCCGACGCCAGTACAAATTTTTTGCCTTTTATATTCCCTGAGTCCGCCACCGCGCACTCAATCGCGCTTTTATCTTTAATAAAGCCGGTAACGTTTTCTTCCACGATGGTAACCCCCAACTTGCCAGCCGCCGCCACCAAAGAGTCGTGCAACTGCCGGTTGTTGACCTGCCCTTCTCCGACCCACAGGACTTCTCCACATTGCTCTGACAGATAAGGAACCTTCGCGCGAACTTTTTCCGGTTGCCAGACTTTATGGGGAATTTTTTCTTCCAGAAAAAAACGCTTCCGCTCTTCCCAAGAGTCTCCATAAAAAGCCGATGGCATGAGAGAACCCTGCATGGAGAAAAAGACCGGCACACCACTCACAGCCACCAGTTCTTCAATAAACTCGGGATATTTTTCCAGCGATTCCCGGCAAAACCCGAAAAACTTATCCGCCCGTTTGCATTCACCGAATGGCGCCAGCATGCCCGCCGCCGCCCGTGATGCCATCAGAGAGTTCATGGGATCGCCCAAAACCGCGATATTTAGTGCAGGACGGATGCGCTTTAACCGGAAGGCGATGCTGAAACCGATGACCCCCGCCCCGATGATAATGACGTCAAAATCGTTATTTTTCATAATATTGTGATCGAATGAGGCATGAACTTTCCCCAGCCTATGTATTTTTCCTTATTTTTGGTGTTCGCAGTATGTCAAATGCTTTACATTCAACTCATTGTAATTAAATAAACTCCAGCCCTCAACTCGCGGGAGCTTTTTGAGGATTCCCCGAAATTCAGAGCCTCTCTCACCCCGCCCGCTTCAAAGGCTTGATCCCTCAAATGAGGTTGTGCTATTTTAAAACTCAAAGCCCTGAAATAAAACAGGTTTGG